>CAMUYW010000067.1 GCA_947165045.1 uncultured Fibrobacter sp.
GGATAATTAATTCATATACAGTTCGTGGCGATTCCGTTGATGTAAACGTGATGAAGAGTTGTAGGATAACGGTTATCTCGACTCCTCAAAATATAGAAATATATGGAAATATATATCCTGAAAGTGTTTTTACTTTTTCTGCTAAAGAATCGCTTAGATCGTGGTTTGGTTATGACTGTTCTTGGCATAGTCAAGGACCTTTTGAAAAGGATGATTTAGACATATCTGCTACAATATACTGGAAAAAATAGTTGTTTTTTATAGGGCTTTTCTTTTATTCGTTTTTGTCGGTACTTTTCTTGGAAAAAGAAACAATTGAAATGTTCTTGTTCTTTTCTTTGTTTGTGCCTGTCGTGGTTCCGTTGTTTACTGTTCTGACAAATAATGGAACTGTTGTTATATTTCGCAATATGAATAAGTTTGTTCTTTGTGCTTCTCTTTGTATTGTGCTTTCTCTTGCCGCCTGTGGCGATGATAGCAACTCTGTTGAACCGTCTTCGGATGAATCGTCGTCAAGCATTGCTGAATCTTCATCTTCGTCTGTTAATCACGGCGAGGCCGAAAATATTCTAAAGGACTCCCGCGATGGTCAAACTTATAGAATTGTAACCATAGGTTCCCAGACGTGGATGGCGGAAAACCTCAACTATGCTTACACTGGTGTTCCCTTCGATGGCAAAGGCTTCTTCTCTGATTCCTCTAGCTGGTGTTATGGCAAAGAAGCTTCCAGCTGCACCTTGTACGGTCGTCTTTACGCATGGGCCGAGGCGATGACGCTTTGCCCCGAGGGCTGGCACCTGCCAGATACAACGGAATGGAATACTCTTTTCACTGCGGTCGGTGGTCAATCTACGGCGGGCAAGATGCTAAAATCTACTAGCGGTTGGCATGATAGCGGAAATGGCACGGATGATTACTCGTTCTCGGTACTGCCTGCCGGCTACAGGTACAACTATGGGATGTTCAACAACGAGGGCAATGCCGCGTACTTTTGGAGCTCTTCTGAGTATGATAGCGATAACGCGTATTACATAGCTTTGAACTACGGCAACGACAAAGCGTTTATGAACGTCTACGACAAGTACTCTGCGCATTCAGTCCGTTGCGTCAAAGACTAACTAATTTATCCAAACCCGAGTATGGCGATGCCGCAACAAGTGCGGCATGACATTTAAAACCTATACGCGTACCCGACTTGCCAGATGACGTTTGGCTCGTCGTGCTTCAAAAAGCAATGGACAGGGACTGCGATGTACGTGAACACGCCGTAGATGTTTGCGCGCACTTCTGCAGAAATATCGAGCGACTCCTTGTAATTATAGGAGCGCACCAAACGCTTGTTGTTTGCTCTATTTAAAGCTTTCAGAATCCCGTTGGGGGCCTTTGCAAAAGCGTAACCGCTACCGAATCCTGCATCAATCGAAAATGGCAACTCGCGGAAAAACTTCCATGCAAAACTCCCGCGGAACCCGACCCAATATTCGTCCGGTTGCAAATGGAACCCACCGCCCATGGCTCTGAAAAAGAAATTATTGTAACCGACGCCTGCATTTAGCATGATGGGGGTGGGGCGGCCTGCTGAAATACCCGCCTCGAACTGCCAAGGGGAAGCTTGCGCTTCTGTAGCGAACGCACTTCCTGCGCAAAATACGACGGCAAAAGCTAAAAATAGACGGCTAAATAACATGTTTGTAATAATAGTAATCGAAAATCCCCTTGGACCCGTTTTTTAATAAAAAAAATGTTATCTTTAAATCAAACAAAAAGGTCTATGGGAAAGAAGGACCATAAACAAGGAAGGAATATGAAAAAATCATTATTCGCAATCGTTAGTGCTGCTCTCATTTCCGCATCGGCGGCTTTTGCAGATGGGGGCATGTTCGAAAAGTGGCTTCCTGAAAACTGGAATGCTGATGTGGTCGCTGCCGTAAAGTTCACCCGTATGCAGTTCAGCAACTGGAAACTCGAAGACGGTACATCTTCTTATACATGGCTCTTCAGCTATGATGCCGACCTCAAGGCCCACTGGAAGGTGGCTGATTGGCGCAACAAGCTGAACCTCGCTCTTGGCTACACCTGGACGGATGGCCTTGGCAAGCGCAAATCTTCTGATAAGATTTTCTACGAAACAATGGGCGACTTTAATGCTTCCGAAAAGGTCAAGCCGTATGTCGGTGCTCGCTTTGAATCTCAGTTCACGCGTGGCTACGCCTATAGCGAAGACGAAGATGGAAACGAAATCAAGACGACCATTTCTCACTTCATGGCTCCGGGCTATGTGACGCAGATGGCTGGTGTCGGCTACTTCCCGAACGACAACTTCTCTACACGTCTTGCTTTTGCAAACCGTATGACCATTACTGCTGATGGTGCTGACACTTACCTCTTCTCTGACGACAAGGACACGAGAAGGATTGAAAAGTTCAAGAACGAACCGGGTCTCGAAAGCATCACGGAATTCAAGTATGCCTTCTCTGAAATCGTGACCTTCAAGAGCCGTTTGTGGGCTTTCATTAACTTCAAGGGCTTCGATGAAATCGATGGCAAGTGGGAAAACCTCCTTGCATTGTCGCTCTCTCCGCTCTTCGAATTCCAGGTCAGCTACGATATCGCTTACGACAAGGACTTGGACAAGGATTCACAGCACAAGAACGTGATTCTCGTCGGTGTGACCTGGCGCTGGTTCTAATTTAGAATCAAATCCAAATTATCAAAGAGAACCGCCTCGGCGGTTCTTTTTTCTATCTTTACGCCGTAAAATTAAAGAGGTTTCTATGGCTATTACTGTTGTGGATTACAATGCGGGCAATTTAACGTCGGTGATGAACGCACTCAAGTTTATTGGTGCAGATGCCAAGGTAAGTCGTGATCCTGACGAAATTGCAAAGGCTACGCGTTTGATTTTCCCGGGAGTTGGTGCTGCCGCATCTGCCATGGAAACGCTCACAAAGACCGGCATCGGCGAGGCTATCAAGGCTGTGGTCAAGGCGGGTAATCCGGTGCTTGGTATTTGCATCGGCTGCCAGATTATCCTCGAAGAAAGCGAAGAAGATGGCGGCGTGAAAACGCTTGGACTTATCCCTGGCCGCGCGGTGCGTTTCAAGGACGAACCGGGCCTTAAGATTCCGCACATGGGTTGGAACCAAGTGAACTTCACCCGCGAACACCCGATTATGAAGGGCATCCGCAGCGGTTGCGATTTTTATTACGTGCACTCTTACTATCCGCAAGTGCCGGCAGAATATTCATTTGCAGAAACGACTTACGGAACGCAAACCTTTACCGGACTTATTGGCAAGGATAACTTAATTGCTAGCCAGTTCCATCAGGAAAAGAGCGGCGAAGTCGGCCTTGCCATGCTCAAAAATTTCTGCGATTGGAATGTGTAAATTTAAGTATCATGAAATTTACTTTTTGTGAATAAACGCTGAAATTCGCTTATTTTTGCGTATAAACGGCGTTGAAGTATCATGGACAAGTTGTTTTCTGTGATTAATTAATATATATTTATTGTCATGAAGCCGGTAACGGAGTACGAAGATTACCGCATTTATATGCAGGATTATTATAACGAACGAAAGAGAACTTCGTCGTTTTCTTGGCGTGAATTTACACGTGCTTCCGGCTTTACTTCTCCAACTTATTTGAAATTGGTATGCGAAGGGAAAACCCGTCTTTCACCCCAAGGGGCCGAAAAGGTGGGGACCGCAATGGGTTTGGTAGGCTTTGAACTTGAATATTTCAAGTCCATGATTACTTTTTGCCATGCCAAGACCGATCAGGAACGCAAGGCTGCCTATGAAGCTATGCTAGAGCTTGCTTCGAACAACAAGGTTAGAATTGTTGATGGAGATGCGTTCAAGTATTTTGAATCCTGGGTGCATCCGGTGGTGAGAGAACTTGCTCCGGTGATGCCAGGTGCTACTCCGGGCGATATCGCAAAGCGCTGTTGCCAGAATGTCTCGGCTGCAGAAATCCGTGATTCGCTTGATCTGATGCTCCGCGTTGGCCTTTTGAAAAAGAACGGCGATACCTATGTGCAGGCGGACAAGCATTTGAAGGGCATGACTTCGGCGGTGTCGGTGGCTTTACGTTATATGCACCAGGAAATGGCTCACTTTGCAGAAGAAGCGATAATTCGTTTTACTCCATCGGAGAGAAATTTTACGGGGCTCACCATGGGCGTTTCTGCCGAGGATTATAAAAAGATTTTGCAGGAACTCGATGCATGCCGTAAGAAGGTTGCCCAGATTGCTTTGAACAGCCGTGGTACCGAAAGAGTTTATAGATTGAATTTACAGTTGTTTCCATTGACATGGAAAGAGGATAAGTCCAATGTTGAATAAGATTATTAACTTATCTGCCTTTGCAGTTTTGCTTGGCGTAGTAGCGTGTAATAAAGAAACAGCTGGAATTACCGAAGAAGGCAATTCTATTGCAGAATATGATTTATGGGATGGCGAAAATAGCGTCGCCTTCGTGAATTCGGATAATGGCCTTGCCGCTCGTTGGTACAGTGTAGAAGACAGCGGATCTTCGGTGATTAAGTTCCCGACAATCGAAGGAAACGACCTCTCCTCCGATAATATGAAATCGCTGGTGTCGTATTGCGGCGGTCTCTGCGGTACTGTTGAACTTGGTGAATCGTCGGAACCGAGTGCAGGCGTAGGTATCGCGCTTACTGAAAATGAAACCGCTATAGATATTTCAAAGTGGGACGGCCTCTGTGTTTCGTATGAATCGGAACTTCCGATGAAGGGCGTTCTTGGATATAAAGATAGTGAAACGGCTACAGATGATTTGCCTACAGTTGATTTTGATAAAACGAATGGAGCAAAGGCTTCCCGTTGTGCAAAATGGGCTGAATTCAAGCAGAAATCCATGAGCAATAATTCTGGAGTTGAAGCTTCGAAAAAGGCGACGACTCTCATCTTCAAGTTCTTTGGAAAGGCCAAAGAAACTGGATTCTTTAATATCAAGGGTGTGAGCTCGTATAAACACGGCGTCGAAAAATTGGATTCTGTAGAAATTGTGGAAACTCCGAAAATAGATGATAGCGCCTGCTTGTGGAACGGAACGGCGGATGCTCCAGGTTATTTTGTCAAGAATGATTCTAATGGCGCAACAGGTGGATTGTGGTATTCCTACAATGATCGTACTGAAGGCGGTGCATCGCTGTTGTACTGGTCTGCCGAAGCTCCGAACTACAGGAATTCTCTGGAATGGATTACGGATGACGAAATCCTTTCGGGAGGCCTTTCGGCGAAGGTGGCTTTGGACAAGGGTAGTGCTTCGCGGGCTTATGCTGGAGTGGGTTTTAGGATGGTTGCTCGAGATTCTTCAAATACGGATTATTCTCCGAAAGCTGCTGATTTGAGCGACTGGGGTGGTATATGCGTGTACTACATGGCTGAAAAGGATATGCGTTTTGTGCTAGCTTCGGATTCTCTGGAATCAGATTATACTTTGGATGCGTCTTCAACGCCGGTCATGAAGTGCTTTGCCTGGAGTGAAATGTCCAAATCGGGTTTGGAAAAGAGCGCGAGCGACATTAAATTCGAAGTGAAATCGGATGAAAATTTGTATAACCAGATCCGTTTCAATATTATAGGAGTTAGCAAATATATTGACAATGGCGCCTGCCTTGTTGATGAGTCAAAGCTGTCTCCTCTTCAATAAATTCTTGACTTTTTACACTTGATAATTTATATTAGATTGTCGAGTGTAGGAGGTTACTTTCGTGTTCAGAAAGTTTTTGAAGGTCGCTGTGTTGCCCGCTTTATTGGGCTTTTTTGCCTGTTCCGATGATAAAACAGGCGGCGTCACTATAGATGATAATGCTGTTATGGCAGAAGGAAGCTCTTCGAGCAAAGCTCCCGACGAAATTGATGTCGTGATCGGTGAAAACCTCTGGAATGGAACTGTTGGGGATTGCAAAGTTAAAACCGATAGTGATGAATCGGGGTATTGGTACATTTGGAGTGACGATGTTGATGGCGGCGCGTCCAGGATTGAGTTCCCTGTTGCAATAGGAAATGATTATTCCAATGATGTGTACGAACCTGTTATTGATGAGTGCAAAGGATTTTGCGGAACGATTGAGTTTGGAAATACTCCGAATCCCGAAGCAGGTGTAGGTTTCTTGGTTGCTGATTATGGAAAAACAGCCGATATTTCATCGTGGGGCGGTCTCTGCATAACCTATTCTTCTGATGTACCGTTGCGCATTTCTATTGTTTCGGAATTGACTGATAATTCGGATATAAAATCGATGCCGCAAATTTACTTGCCGAGCTCGCTGCAAGCCGATGCTTCTGAATCGACGATTACGCAATGCGCTCGTTGGCATGATTTTTCTTATTCGCCGCAGCCCTCGGATACAATTTTTGGAGATGATGTTGTTGTAAAAGCTAAGGCGATTGTCTTTGCGTTTATAGGCAGTAGCTCGGAAACAAAAAAATTCAATATCAAGGTTGTTGGCACGTACGACGAAAGTTTGCCTCAGATTTCCGTACAGCCTGAAAAAGGGTCTGCAAATTAAAAAATTAGGAGTGTGCTGTGTTTAAAAAAGTCTTGGGTATTGCGGCACCTGCGTTGTTGTGCCTTGTCGCCTGTTCTGACGATAATCCGTCGGGCAGTTTTGATACGCCTGAGGCTGTTGAATGTAGCTCGTCGATCGAGGCTCTTTCGAGTGAAGGTAACGTGAACGGTGGGTCTTCAAGCAGTGGCGCCCTGGTGGCTCGCTATAACTTGTGGGACCCGGCCATAGACTACAAGGTCAATACGGGCAACGATAGCACCGGTTATTGGCAAACCTTTGGCGATAACATGTTTGGCCTTCAGGGCGAATCTAAGGTTATTTTCCCTGTCGAACTTGAAAAATCATCGACGCCTTTAGCCTCTGTTTTTAAACATTGTGATGGATTGTGCGGATCAATTCAACCTGATTATTTAATGCTTCGTCCCTGGGCTGGTGTCGAAATCCAGCTTGCCAAGGAAGGCGCTACGGCCGATGTATCATCTTGGGGCGGTATTTGCGTCACTTACGAATCTGATTATTCGATTAGTGTTTATTTAAAGGTTCAAGTGGATGGTTTTGATTCCAATAGTTTTACGAAACCATTTGAAGCTTATCCTTCTAATATTCTAAGTAGAACGACTCTTGATGAGTCTTATGCGCCTACGCTTTATAATCTATTCAAGACAGACAATCTTGTTACTACATGCATAAAATGGAGCAATTTTGATGTAAGCTCTTGGGCAAAGAATAGTGGTTCGCAGATTAGCAAAGTCTATACTGGGGATGAGGCGGCTAAAGAAATCCAGTCCATAATGTTTGTAATTGACAGTCGTGGTGACGACGAGAAAAAGGTGTTCAATATTAGGGGACTCAGGACTTATGATCCGAGTTTTTCTACGGATTACTGGTGGCGACCTGATGAAAAATTTTACGAAAGATTCCCTGTTGATGATTCGCTGACCTGTCTGTGGAAGGGTGGTTGGGAGGCCACTCATGTGAATACGGGGTTTAATGACCGTGATGAATACGTGGGAATGTTGTCCCCCTTTGATGCCTCTCCAGAAAATTCTTATGCTCATATCGATTTCCCGGCGTATCCTTCAATGGAATATGGGCCTGATATGTATGGGGGAATTATTAGTGAGTGTTCCGGTTTTTGTGGAACGATGGATATTAATTTGGATGGATCCGAATATGCTATTGGCGGAATCTTGTTTGACATTGCAGGTTCTGATGGCGATGCCCCTGTTTTTGAGGATATTCAAAATTGGGGTGGTGTCTGTGTCACTTACTATTCCGAGAAAGATGCTTATCTTAACTTTGTTGTAAAAAATATACCTTATGAGAATTCACCCAAGGTCGCTTTGCCAAAGTCTAATGAACTTGTCGAAAGATGCTTTACTTGGAACGAGATTGCTCCGAATGATCCCGATATGGGAAAGGCGGTTGGTATCATCCAGTTTGCCGTAAAGGGGACTGTAGATAATGAAAAATTCAATTTTAACTTTGCGGCTATCGGCAAATATTCCGCCAATGGAGCTTGTGCTATTGATAAACCTGTTATCACCCCGAAGAGTTCATCTTCTGTGTGGATCCGTAGTAGTTCAAGTATCGATACGACCAAAAATCGAAAACTCTATAGTGAAGAACAGTGTACTTTGCTGACGAATTTGTGGAGTTTTGTTGGTACTGTTTTTACTGGTTATACTAGTTGGGCCGATTATAAATATGCTGGACGTTGGTATATAATTGAAGATTCAAGTGATGAACAAAAATCAAGCTTTACACAGCCCTTGAATGAACAGGAAATGATAAACCACGAGAAATTTGATAATGGTGGCGTTGAATTCCCTGATTCTTGTGGAGGGGCTAAAC
Source organism: uncultured Fibrobacter sp. (assembly GCA_947165045.1). GTDB lineage: Bacteria > Fibrobacterota > Fibrobacteria > Fibrobacterales > Fibrobacteraceae > Fibrobacter. Next base: position 8,396 of record CAMUYW010000067.1, read on the forward strand.
GTACAGGTTTGTACGATGGCGTTTGTGGAACTGCCGATTTTAAGGATGATTATTTTGCTGGACTCGGATTCTATGTTGCTGGGTTCGATTCTAAAACAGATTCGTTGCTTAGCGGCGATGTGGAAGAAAAATGGGGTGGTATTTGTGTGCTTTATGCTAGTGAAGCGGATGTCGATGTCGTGATGAATAGTAGCGGAGTCCATGATATTCAACAACTGCCAAACCTGCCCAAAGTGACGCTTCCCAAGAGTTCTGATGTGGTGACGCGTTGTTTGACGTGGGACGAATTTAAGTCAGCCGATGGCAAAAGCGTTGACCCGAAAAATTTGACGACAGTAAACTTTATTGTTTATGGTGAAAAAGGAACTCAGAAAAAGTTTAATATTCATGGGCTTGGCAAGTATGCTACTTACGCGGAATATGATTATAGCTTGAAGTGCCCTTTACAAGAGCATTTTGTACCGTGAAAATAAAAAAGGAGAAGATGATGATTGGAAAATTTTTAGGTGTTGCGGCGAGTGCTCTGTTGTTTGGCCTTGTTGCCTGTTCCGATGATAATCCGTCGGGTAGCTTTGATACGCCGGTGGCTGGCGAAAGCAGCTCGTCTGTTGTTTCGCCGAGTAGTAGCGATGTAGGCGGGAGTGCTGCAAATGTTTCGTCGAGTAGTGTTGCCGAATCTTCAAATGATAATGCGGCTTGCCTATGGAATGGTCAAAAAGGCGAATATATTGTGAATACGGGCTTTGACCCTGAAGGCGTTCATGGTGCAGGATATTGGTATACTTATGATGATAACGATGATGGTGGCGTATCTCGTATAGAATGGGAAGCCGAATGTCCAAATGATGGCACGGATTGCATGCAATACATTGTGGAACATTGCAATGGACTTTGCGGGAAAATGTATGTGAAAAGAGGTAATGCCAAAGAAGCTGTTGTCGGTGTCGCTTTTAATGTTGCCGGTTATGAAAATCCTGCTGCGGATATGACGACTCCGTTATCCGCAGATATCAGTGACTGGGGCGGAATTTGCGTCACCTTTTCGTCGAGTTTGAATTTATTCATGAGACTAGCTGTCGATTCCAAAACGGAAGTTTTTGTTGAATTAGGACAATCTGAAAATCTTGTAGAAAAATGCTTTACCTGGGCGGACTTTGATAAGGATGACGAAGGCGAAAATCCGATGCCTGCTGCCGAGGCGGCGAAAAAGGTTCAAAGTATAAAGTTTGGTAAGCGAAGTGGCGAATCCATGATAGGTCCTTTTACTATCGCCTCGATTGGTAAGTATGTTGCGGGTGGCGCGTGCGGAACTGGATTGGTAAACTCGAGCGCTAGCGGAGATTGCACAGACGCGAAACAAGTTAGTGGACTTTGGAATTGGTTGTCGAAACCTGGCTCCGGTGATCGTGTTATTACGGGTATGGACAATGGTACTGAGACTTCGGGGTATTGGTTTAGCTTTGTTGATGGCGTTGAAGGTGCCAGTAAAATAATTTGGCCGGGGCCACTTGGATATGATTATGATGTAAATTCTCTTGAGCCGGTCATAGAATATTGTGATGGCGTTTGTGGTGAGTTTGAATTTGAAAAAGATGCTTTGGGTGGCGTAGGTTTTAATGTCGCAGGAGTTGTGGATCCGCTTGATGGCTATTCGCTAGTGACCAAGGCTAATATCTCAAGTTGGGGTGGCTTATGCGTAACGTATGCCTCGGAATCAGATTTGGATGTTGTATTGGCTTATGCTCAAAAAGATGGATTTGGAGATCTTTCTAGAAAGCCCAAGGTTACTTTGCCGAAGTCCTTAGCGTTAAAGACTGTATGTCTCGATTGGGAAAAATTTATGTCGGTGTATAGTGAAGTAAGTACGACTTCTATGACATCGATTCTCTTTACAGTCCAAGGCAAGGCGGATTCTAAGAGCCGATTTAATATAAGAGGCCTCGGAAAGTATTCCGAAGCCACTGATTTCTGTTCGCTAGGCGATGACGAATTCGTTTCCGGTAAGAAAGGTTTGGTTATAAGGTAACCTAGCACGTCATTCCGGCCATCGAGCCGGAATCTCCTCTCGTCTGTAGCCGTGTAGCAGCATCATGGCGAACTTGATCCGCCCTCTCCAAACGGTCATCCTCCCTACGGGAGGATCCATACGACCGCCGGGGTCGGCATTACAGCCTTACGGCAGTTCGCCGCCAATCAATTCCATCTGTTTTTTGTAGATGTCCTTGCAGGCGGTTTCGCCGAGGTCGAGGAGCGTGTTGAGCATATTGCGGTCAAAGCTAGCGTGCTCGCCGGTGCCTTGCACTTCGATGAAGTTCTTGGCGTCCTGCATCACGACGTTCATATCGACGTCGGCGGCAGAGTCTTCGACATAGCAGAGGTCGCAAAGCGGATTGCCACTCACAACGCCCACGGAAATCGCGGTGATGCCGTGTTTAAGAATCTGCTGTGTGATGCCGAGGCGTTCCTTGATTTTCTTGACTGCAATCGCAAGGGCTACGAAGCCGCCGATGATGCTCGCGGTACGCGTGCCACCGTCGGCTTCGATCACGTCGCAGTCGACCACGATGGCGTTCTCGCCGAGAGCTGCAAGGTCGGCTGCGCCGCGCAGCGAGCGGCCTACCAAGCGCTGGATTTCCTGCGTACGGCCGCTCGCGCCCTTGCGCTCGCGTTCCACGCGCTTGCCCGTGCTCTGCGGCAAGAGGGAATATTCAGCTGTAATCCAGCCCGTGCCGCGACCGGCAAGCCAGTCCGGTACTTTCGGGAGGAGTGTTGCGTTGCAGATGACGCGGGTGCGTCCCATTTCGATGAGGACGGAACCGTCGGCGCTTGAAATAAAGCCCGTGGTCATCTTGAGATTGCGATATTCTTCAGGTTTTCTGTCAGTACGTGTATAAGCCATGTAATCTCCTTACTTTGTCACCCCGGCCTCTGTGCCGGGGTCACCTTTGACCGTTGTTTTAATACGACAACTTCTCCGTTGTTCCTTCGCGGAAACTTCCGAGTCTGTAGATAAAGTCTGTGTATTGCTGCAGCTCCTTGAGCGCTTCCACCACATTCGGGTCCTTTGGGTTCCCTTCGAACGAAAGGTGGAAAATGTATTCCCATGGACGGTCCGGATGCGGACGGCTTTCGATGCGCGTAAGGTTCAAGTTGCGCTTGGCAAAGCAACCAAGAGCTTCGTACAATGCACCCGATTTCCCCGAATCGCTCAACATGAAAAGCAATGTCGTCTTAATCGGTGGCGTTTGCACTTGGCTTGCTTTGAAATCCGGTAACTCCATTGCTGTTTTCTGGATTGCATAAAAACGCGTGAAGTTCACACCCGGCAAGTTTTCGAGCCCTTGCTTCAAAATTTCAAGACCGTAAAACTTGGCCGCGTAAGCGCTTGCGATAGCGCCAATGTGCTTGTCACCGCGCTTTGCAATTTCTTCGGCGCTGCCTGCGGTATCGTAGAACGCCGTGCTTTTGATGTTCGGATGTTGTCCGAAAAAGCGGCTGCACTGAGCGAGTCCCTGCGGGTGGCTCAGCACTTCAGTAAGTTCTTCAATCTTCGTGCCCGGCAATGCGCAAAGCGTGTGTTCAATCTGCAACTTGACTTCGGCAACAATCGGGTGGCGCCACTTGTAAAGTAAATCGTAGTTGTCGTAAATCGAACCCGCTGTCGAGTTTTCGATAGGAATGGCGCCGCCATCGACAACACCTGTCTCGATGCCTTGGAAAATTTGTTCGAATGTGTCCATCGGCACGACTTCAATGTCGTTACCAAAAAGATGGTATGCCGCACTTTCGCTATAAGCGCCACGGCGCCCCTGGAAAGCTATCTTCTTCATTTGAACCGCCTTGCGCCCTTGTATTTAGACGCCCAGTAGTTATCGTCCATGGGGGTGATGACCACGCCTTTGCTTGTGCTTGCGTGAATGAATCGATCCCCTTTTAAATAAATTCCAACGTGACTGATTTTCCAGAAGTTTCCGAAAAATACAAGGTCACCTTCTTGCAATTTTTTACGCTTGATTGAATAACCGCGCCCGTCATCGTAGATGTGTTGCGCGCTGTGGTCGAGTGCAATTCCGTAAAATCCTTTGTAAACTTGCATCACGTAGCCCGAACAGTCTGTCTTTTTTTTGCTGGCTGCACCGTAAACGTATTTTGCGCCGAGCCATTCTTTTGCGTACTTTTCGAGATTTGTGGGCTTGGCGACCTTTGTTTGTTTTTTTTCTTTCTTGTCTGTTTTTTTCGCGGTGGTTTTGTCGGTCGATTTTTGTGCCAGTTTTTCTGACTGCTTTTCGGTATTTTTTGCGGTTGCGCTTTCGGCTACATTTGTTGTGTCGCCGTTGCGCGCGAGTTCTTTGTTTGCGCTCGTTGCCGTGGAATCTTGGCTCGTGTCGACTGAATCGGATACATCTGTTTGGATGTTCTCCGTGTTTTTCGAGGCCGCAGCAAGAATTTCTTCTTGAACCAATTCCTCTTGCGAATTTACGGTAGTCGTGTCGGCTTCTACGATTTCTTGCTTCGGCACTCTGTAACGCTTGTAAGAACCACTCTTTCGGTCGTATCCCGGGCGCACAGGAAAAGCGCAGTTTGCAAGAACCAAACTGCAAATTAGGACCATTCCTGTAAGGACACGATTTTTTAAATCCATCGTGTTAAATTTACATAAATATTAAGGCGCCGATATTAAAGCGTCGGCCACAACCTTAAAAGGCGAGTATGCTTCAACCGCGGCCATGGTTGAGCCGTAAGGTTTGTGTTATTCGATAAATCCGTGCGGCTTGAATCCGAGACCTTTCACGAGCTCGAAATCCTTGCTGCTGTTGGTGCCTGCGGTGGTGAGCATGTCGTCCGTGATGGCTGCGTTTGCGCCGCTCTTGAATGCACGCTTGCCGTCGTCGCCCAAAACGCCACGACCGCCCGCGAGGCGGATAAATGCCTTCGGGTTGATGAATCGGTAAATCGCCACGATGCGGCAGAATTCATCGTTCGTGAGCTTCGGCAGGTTTTCGTACGGCGTTCCGGGAATCGCGTTCAGCACGTTCACCGGAGTCGACTTGACGCCGAGTTTGCGCAAATCCAAGCACATGTCAATGCGGTCTTCCATCGTTTCGCCAAGACCCATGATGCCGCCGCTGCAAATTTCGAGACCTGCGGCAAGAGCGTTCTGGAGCGCTCCAATCTTATCGTCGTAAGTGTGCGTCGTGCAAACGTCCGCAAAGTGGCGGCGGTATGTTTCCAAGTTGTTGTGGAAGCGGGTGAGGCCAGCTTCCTTGAGCTTGTCGAACTGTTCCTTGTTTAAGAGACCTGCCGAAAGGCAAATCGAAAGCTTTGTCTCTTTTTTCAGGCGATGGAGTGCTTCGCTAATTTGTTCTACATCGTGGTTCGAAAGCGTACGGCCCGAAGTCACGATGGAGTATCGCGGAATGCCTGCGGCTTCTTTCTTCTTGGCGTCGGCTACAATCTCGTCGGCGCTGAGCAACTTGTATTCGGGAGCGCCGGTGTGGTAGTAGCTGCTCTGGGCGCAGTACTTGCAGTTTTCGGAGCAACGGCCACTGCGGGCGTTCACGATGGAACAAAAATCAAAATCATCGCCGTGGAACTTTTCGCGGATTTCGTCGGCGGCTTTCGTGAGTTCGTCGAGGTCAGCACTTAAAAGCTTGATTGCGTCTTCGCGTGTAATCTCATAACCTTCATTTAAAACTTTGTTTTTCAGTTCTTGAACGAAAGACATTTCTCACTCCATTTTGAGACTTTTTTTCGTGCCCAAATATAGAATATCTTCTGATGGGATGCTTGATTTTAAAATGATATCAATAGTATATTGTTGTAGCGAATACTTGTTGAAAAATTTAGGTGGTTGCTGTGTTCAAAAAATTGCTGCTGATGTCTCTATCTTTTTTACTTTCATCGTGCTTTTACTATGATCGAGCTGAACGATATTATTTTCGTGGCTACATAGATGGAAAAAGAAGTAATGTTGAAAAGTATGATTTGGTATACCTTTTTAATGGTGATACGGCTTTTGTTTCGAATCATGGCTTTTATTACGACCGCAATCTTGAAAAGAAAAAAGACGGTCATATAACGGTTTTTGGGAATAGTTATTGTAATGTTGCTTTCAGAGCGGGTGATGTTATGGGGTGCCCCAATTCGTTAAGAGGAATAGTTAATGTTGAGATTTATTTGAAAAATAAAAAAAGCCAAAATAGTTATTTGCTTGCAAAAAAGACTGTTGATATGGGGGCTCATTACCGTGCCGAAATGCGGACTCAAGTATATATTGGTTCTGATTCGTCCTTGTATGAAAAACGAACTAGAGCAAACATCGAATGGAATCGTATGGAACCACTTGTTTTGAAAAATGACAACGATACGATTTACCATTATACAATAAAGTATTGGGAAAAACGTGAAAAAGAAGAAGATTATGCAAATAATTATGTGAATGAAAAATATTTTGTAGAGGATAAGGAGTTCCAACCAAGGAAATAAACTAGGCAGTTCTAAACAATCCCGAGAAATATTCAGCGGGTTACACTTTTCAAACTACAAACGAAGAAAAGAAAAAGGTGGTAAAAAATTTTGACCACTCTGAAAAAATGATTTTGTCTATATTTGTCGTGTTAAGTTGGAGTGGCTTTTATGACTTTGAAGAATTTTTTGATGATTGGTGTTGTGGCTGCGGTGCTGATGGCATGTGGCAATGATGGTAGTTCTGCGACTGATTCCGATGAGGATTCGTCTTCGTCTGTTTGCAAGGACTGCGACGGCTCGAGCAGTTCGTTGGTCGGAAGAACATCGTGCAATGTGAACATTGATGAAAATTGTATGAAAGACTCCCGCGATGACCAGACCTACAAGACTGTTAAAATCGGTACCCAGATCTGGATGGCGGAAAACCTCAACTATGCTTATACGGATGTACCCTATAACATTACCATTAATGGACGCTACTACACCTCCGATTCCATTAGTTGGTGTTTTGATGACGATGCGTCCAACTGCGCCAAGTACGGCCGCCTATACACCTGGGCCGCCGTGATGGATAGCGTGGGGGCATGGACTACGAACGGCAAGGGCTGTGGCGATGATAAGACTTGCTCACCGACGTACCCTGTGCGTGGTATTTGTCCCGAGGGCTGGCACCTACCTACGAAGGTTGAATTTGAAGCCCTTTTCACTGCGGTTGGCGGTACACAAGAAGCTGAAAAAGAATGGCTTTGGAACAATGTGGGCAAGATGCTCAAGTCTACTAGCGGCTGGTATAACGGTCGCAACGGAACGGACGCCTACGCCTTCTCGGCGTTGCCTGCTGGCAGCAGGACCCACCGAGGTTTGTTCGACGACTTTGGCTACTATGCGAACTTCTGGAGTTCTACTGAGTTCGATAGCGAATGCGTGTACCTCATGGACTTGTACTACTACGACGACTTTGCGAACCTGCATGCCATCAATAAGGACTACGCGTATTCAGTTCGTTGCGTTAAGGACTAACGAGGCCGGGGCGTTGCGGGCTTATAGCCAATATTTCTTTATTTTTTCACGATAAATTGAGCCAAAAACGCATTTATAATTGTATTTTTCATGCGGTACCGAACGATACCTTTAAAAATGCACAAATTGCAAAAAAGGTTATACTATGCAAGTTGATTTGAAAAACGTCGATTGGAAAACGCTCCCCTTCGGTTATTCTGACACCGATTACAATGTCCGCTGCTACTACCGTAATGGCAAGTGGGGACAAATCGAGGTATCGTCTTCTACAGACATTAGCATTCACATGGCTGCAACTTGCTTGCACTATGGTCAGGAAGGCTTCGATGGCCTCAAGGCTTACACGGGTAAGGACGGCAAGGTCCGTATTTTCCGCTGGGAAGAAAACGCCAAGCGTATGCAGAGCACTGCTAACCGCGTGTTGATGGCTGCTCCTCCTCTGGAACTCTTCCACGAAATGGTGAAGCTCGTCGTGAAGCTGAACGCCCGCTTTATTCCGCCGTATGGTCACGGCGCAACGCTTTACATCCGCCCGCTCTTGATTGGTACAGGTCCGGAAGTCGGTGTGAAGCCTGCCGATGAATACTTGTTCATGATTTTCGTCTGCCCGGTCGGTCCTTACTTCAAGGACGGTTTCAAGCCGGTCGACATGATGGTGAGCCGCAACTACGACCGCGCCGCTCCGCAGGGTACGGGTACGGTGAAGGTTGGCGGTAACTACGCTGCTAGTTTGATGTCCCTCGCTGAAGCTAAGAAGCTTGGCTATTCCAGCACGATTTACCTCGACGCTAAGGAAAAGAAGTACATCGACGAATGCGGTCCGGCAAACTTCTTCGGCATCAAGGGCAAGAGCTACGTGACTCCGAAGTCCGAATCCATTTTGCCGTCTATCACCAACAAGAGCTTGATGCAGTTGGCTGAATACCTCGGCTACACGGTTGAACGCCGCCAGGTTCCGTTCGAAGAACTCGCTGAATTCTCTGAAACCGCTGAATGCGGTACTGCTGCCGTGATCACCCCGATCAAGAAGATTGTGGACCCGGTCGCAGACAAGACCTTCACTTACGGCGACGGCAAGAATCCGGGCCCGGTTTGCACGGAACTCTTCAACAAGTACACGGCTATCCAGTTCGGTGAAGCTGAAGACCCGTTCGGCTGGACTGAAGTCGTGGATGTGTAATAGGACATGTCATCCTCGCGTAGGCGAGGATCTTTAAGATGTTCGCCGGAGCCTGTCCTCAAGTAGGTGAGAGCGAACATGACGAATGAAAAAAATCCCGTGGCGTTTGCTGCGGGATTTTTTGTATAAAGAAAACCACCAGCTAGGCTGGTGGTTCCGTAAAAGCCTTCTG
>CAMUYW010000068.1 GCA_947165045.1 uncultured Fibrobacter sp.
CCTGAGCAATAATCTTTCGCTTTTCGGGCTTCATGTATCGCATGGTGCGCATGTTATGGATGCGGTCAGCGATTTTGATCATGATAACGCGCGGGTCTTTGGCCATTGCCGTAATGAGCTTACGGTAGGTACTTGCCTTTTGCGCTGTCTTGCTAGCTTCTTGGACGGCCGTAATCTTTGTTACTGCATCGACCATGAAGGCTGTATCTTCGCCAAAAAGTTCCGAAATTTCGCTAAGAGTATGTGAGGTGTCTTCCACCACATCGTGCAATAAGCCTGCCAACACCGTTGCTTGGTCTTGCTTTAAGTCGGCTAGAATTTTTGCCACTTCATAGGGATGCTCTGTGTAGGGCATGCCGCTTTTGCGGTATTGACCATTGTGGGCGTCGGCAATAAAGGCTATAGCTTTTCTAAGAATCCCTTCATCTAACTTTGGATTCTTTTTGAGGAGCACACTGATAATGTGCTCTTGGTTTGTTGTAAAATTAGCCTGATCCATCATTCCCAATTTATCTAATATTTTGGTACTTATGCGGCTTTTTTTCGGAAATATGCCAAAAATAAGACGAAAAACGCATTGCCTGACTTTGGGTTGGTTTATTTGACAAGATTAGTGGGCAAAAAAGGTTTGGGTTTTTAGCCTCTGTTGTTGCTGTTTCAACAAAAAAAATATTACAGCTTCCAATTTTTTTTGAAAGTAAATTATTGTTAAGGACAACAATTTGTCGAATATTCGGCTGTTGTTGGGGTTGGTATATAATGAAAAAATACACGTATCTAGTGCCAGCGGCAGTAGTTGCCTTTGGTTTATGGGCGTGCGGCGATGAAGCTTTGTCTTCTGCCGTGCAATGTACAACAAAAGAATGCTTGGAAAGCGCTTTAAGTTCTGGTAGCATTGCCCCAGATGATGGCTTGAGTTCCAGTTCTATCGAAGGTGCTGTAGGGCTTTCAAGTTCGGCAACAGGCGCTGGTGCAGAAGAGGTAAGTTCTTCTGGCGGGACGCAGGCCCCGTTGAGCAGTTCCGATGTCGCTATGTCTAGCAGCAGTGATGCTCCGGTAGCCTCTTCGAACAGTGGCGATGCTTCTTCAAGTTCCGTTGCAAAGCCCGGTTCTAGTAGCTCGGAGACACCTCCGGTCGTGTCGAGTTCCAGTGCAGAAACGCCTGCTGTATCAAGCAGTAGCGAAGCTCCGCAGCCTGTGGCTAATGCGTTTGTGGAAGACCACCGCAGCGAATGCCAAATTGGCGATATCCCGAAGAGCGTGAACAATTCCAAACTCCCGGACCCGTTCAAAAAATTGGACGGCACTAGAATCTCTTCCAAGGCGGATTGGAAATGCCGCCGCGAAGAAATTGGCGCCATGCTCGAAAAGCTCATGTTCGGTGAAAAGCCGCGCAACCCCGAAAAGGTCGAAGGCTCGTTCTCTGGCGGAAAGCTCACCATCAAGGTGACGGACAAGGGAAAATCCGGTTCGTTCTCCGTGAGCATCAGCGATGCCGGGACAAAGGACAAGCCGAAGCCGGCTCTCATTGGCTTTGGTGGTGGCATGATGGGTGGCGGTTGCGGAAGCCTCGGCAAAGCAACGGATGGCCTTGATATCGCAAAGATAGTGTTCAACCCGGACGATGTCGCTCCTGAAAAGGGTGGTGGTATGTTCTTCGATATCTATGGTGGCAATACTGATAAATACGGTACCATCATCGCATGGGCATGGGGCGTAAGCCGCATTATTGATGCTCTCGAAAAAACTCCGGAAGCAGGTATCGATGTGAAGCACCTTGCTATGACGGGTTGCTCTCGCTGGGGTAAGGGAACTCTTGCTGTCGGTGCGTTCGATGAACGTATTGCTTTGACCATCCCGCAGGAATCGGGTTCTGGTGGCGCCTCTCTCTGGCGCGTCGGCGCTCAGGTCAACAAGCAAAAGGGAAAACAATTCGTACAGGGTCTGAGTAGTGCTGGGTCTGAAGGAAAGTGGATGATTTCTAGCTTCAAGAGCTATGATGGCAAGGAAAATACGCTCCCGTTCGACCAGCACATGCTCGTGAGCATGGTCGCTCCGCGTGCGCTCCTCGTGATTGACAACGCTGGTCAGGAATGGCTTGGTGAAGTGCCGTCGAACTATTGCGGACAAGCTTCCAAGGAAGTGTTCGATGCTCTCGGCGTGAGCGAAAACTACACGTACTCGCAGGAAGGTGGCCATAGTCACTGCGCACTTCCGAACGGCCAGTTCGACGAAGTCAAGGACTTTATGAACAAGTTCTTATTCGAAAAGGATGTAAAGACGGGTAAGATTGATTACTCCAAGAATTCCGAAAAGATTAACTGGAAAAAGTCCGATTGGATTGACTGGGAAACTCCAAGTTTGAATTAATCTCATTCTTAAAAAACAAAATAACCGCCGGTTCATGCCGACGGTTTTTTCATAAGTGTCGCCCCGGATTTAATCTCTTTGACTACTTGCAGCTTTGCTGCTTAGTAGTCATGATCCGCGTATGGGGACGGGGCCACCATTAAAGGCTGTCCTGGAACTTGTGGAACTTCTCGAGGAGTTCCGCGTAAGTCTTCGTAGCTTCGAGCTGCGGGAACTGAGCCACGATAGAATCTGGTGCGCAGAAGAAACAACCCTTGTCAGCCTGCTTGAGCATGCCCGTGTCATTGAACGAGTCGCCCGAGGCAAACACCTTGAAGTTCAAGTCCTGCAAGTGCTTCACGACCTTCGTCTTTTGGTCGCTCATGCGCAAGTGGTAACCCTTGATCATGTCGTTTTCGACCACCAAGTTATGGCAGAAAATTGTCGGGAAGCCGAGATTCTTCATGATGGGGTAGGCAAATTCTTGGAATGTATCCGAGAGAATGATCACTTGCGCTTCATCGCGTAGCGTATCCATAAAGTCGCGGGCGCCATTGAGCAGGCCGAGATTTGCAATCACGTTCTGGATGTCAGAGAGCTTGATGTTTTCGCGTTCGAGAATCTTTATACGTCCCTTCATGAGAACGTCATAGTCAGGAATGTCGCGGGTGGTGAGGCGGAGGTCCTTGATGCCTGTCTTTTCGGCGACGGCAATCCAGATTTCTGGCGCAAGGACGCCTTCTAAGTCAAGAGTGACAACACATTGTTTCGTAAACATAGTGGTTAGTTATTAGTTGATAGTTGCTAGTTAATAGTTTTGCCGTTTGTCGGAGAGCTAGTTGCTGTGTCATTCTGAGCGGAGCCGTTAGGCGAAGTCGAAGAATTTAGGCTAAATTTTAATAGAGATCCTTCGACGCACTTCGCTTGCTCAGGATGACACTGTTTACTGTCTACTTCTTTTCTCTCTCGTCTATAATCTCCTGTAAATCCGCAGGCGTAATCGTGTAGTTGGTGCGGCAGAAATCACAGACAACGTTCAAATCCTTGTTTTCACAGCTGAGTTCTTGCAAGTCCTTGAGCGGAAGCGTTGCGAGTGTAGCGAGCATACGGTCTTTGCTGCATGGGCAGAAAGGCTTCGGGTCGATTTCACGAACCACTTCAATTTCATAAGGGCCGCGGAGCTGGTCCAAAAGTTCGTCGAGGTCAAAACCCTTGTCAGCCTTGTACATATCGCAGAATTTCGGGAGATTCTGCACGATGACTTCGATAAGGTTGATGTCCTTGTCTTCGAGGTCCGGGAATGCTTCGATGTAGAAACCGGCGGCGTAGTCGAGCTTGCTTGGGTCTTGCTTATTGAATTGCGCTTCGATACCCACGGCAGAGCGGATCTGTTCGGACTGGAGCAGGTATGTGGCGAGATTCTGGCCCATCGAAACGGAAGGCGCTTCGATAATGCTTTCGTGAACTCGCTTGCCCAGTTCGTTCAACTTGACAACGCTAACATGTTGCGGAACGAGTGCTGGTTCGTTTGCACCGATTGCCTGGAGCTCGGCCTGCGGAATCATGGCACGAACAAGGCCCATTGGCGTTGAATCGGTCTGAATCTTTGTGATTTCGCCGCCGAAAGAGGTGATGTAAGAAACTGTTCCCGCAAATTTGAGGCCTGCGCTAAGGAAAATGCTTGCGATGGAGTTTTCTGCAAGTAACTTGAGGGCAAAACCTTTGGCGTCGTGGTGACGACCGATATCATTCATGGTCTCTGTTAAATCGACCACGATAAGGCGGAAAGGCGTTTTTTTGCCTGTCGCACGAATAATCCTGTCTTTGAAATTCATGCTCGCAAATATAGAATTTTCTTATGAAGCAAAGCACCCTCCCGTCCTTGGCCGACGCTTACAGCAATACAAGAATGTCTTTATAGTGTTATTTTTTATGAATAATTGTAGATGAAAACGAAAAAATACTATAATAATTAAATAATCAATTGGAGGTTTTATGCAGATTCTCGTTTTGCTTGCAGATGGTTTTGAAGAAACGGAATTCGTTGTTCCTGTAGATTTATGGCGTCGTGCCGGTTTTAAGGTGACTATTGCCTCTGTTTCGGGCGCCGACATTGTCGAGGGGCTTCATGGGCTTAAAGTCCAGGCCGATGTGGCGCTGAGCAAACTTGAACCGACCGATTTTGATGCTGTGTTCTTACCGGGTGGCGGTGTTGGGGTTCGGAACCTCAAGGCAAGCGCTGCTGTTGAAAATACCATTTGTAGCTTAAATGATGATAACAAGTGGGTGCTTGCCATTTGTGCAGCTCCGACAGTCCTTAGCAAGGCTCGAATTCTTGTGGATCGCAAGGCGACGTGCTACCCTGGCTGCGAAACCGATCTCGTCTGCCGCGAATTCTCTACGGATCGCGTTGTTGTCGATGGAAACATCATTACGAGCCGTGGTCCGGGTACGGCCGAAGAATTTGCTCTAAAGTGCATTGCCGAAATGCTGAGTGTCGAAGTTTCTAATCAAATTCAGCGGCAAATTGTTGCCCGCTAAGTTGTTTGTATTATTGATATCTTATAAAATACGGACGAGACTATTATTGCTTAAATCCCTTGCGCTCTTGCAAGGGATTTTTTTGTATACAGTTAGTATTTTGTTTATTTGTTGAGTAGTTTGTCAGTTTATATGAACAATGTTTGTATGCAATACTATTTTTTTATTAAAAAACGGGTAGATGAGTCTCTATGTGGAGTAAAAAATTCTATATATAAAGTACTCCATATACACCAATAAGGGTCGGAAACTAAAATTTCCGGCCCTTTCCTTTTCTTTTAAAAGTCCACATTTGCGTTTTTTGATGTTTTTAGTCAAAAAAAGCCCCTTTTTAATCAGGGGCTTGAAAAATGCATGCTTTTTTTGATGATTTTAGCCAACGCTATGTTCGAGTTTAAGTGTCAACAGTTGGCGAGCCTCGGTTGCAAACTCGCCCGGGAGTTCCTTGAACACGTCCTTGCAGAATCCGCCGACCATGGCCTGAATTGCATCTTCGCGCTTGATGCCGCGGCTCTCGAAGTAGAACAGCTGGTCTTCGCTAATGCGGCTGGTCGTTGCTTCGTGCTCGGTCTGGGCACTTGCGTTTGCCACCGTGATGTAGGGGAACGTGTGTGCCGCACTCTTGGTACCGACGAGCATGCTATCGCACTGGGTGTAGTTGCGGGCGCCTGTAGCGGACTTGCGGATGCTCACTTCGCCACGGTAGGCGTTGCTTGAGTAGTCCGCGCTGATGCCCTTCGAAATGATCGTGCTCTTGGTGTTCTTGCCAATGTGGATCATCTTCGTGCCGGTGTCGGCCTGCATGTGGCCGTTCGTGAGGGCTACGCTGTAAAATTCGCCCACAGAATTGTCGCCCTGCAAAATGCAGCTCGGGTACTTCCACGTGATAGCGGAACCCGTTTCGACCTGCGTCCAGCTGATGCGGCTGTTCTTGCCAGCGCACTTGCCGCGCTTCGTGACGAAGTTGTAAACGCCGCCTGCACCGGTTTCGCGGTCGCCGGCGTACCAGTTTTGCACCGTTGAATACTTGATTTTGGCGTTTTCCTTGGCCACGAGTTCCACAATGGCGCTGTGGAGCTGCTTGCTCGAGAATTCCGGAGCGGTGCAGCCTTCGAGGTAGCTCACGCTGGCATCGTCATCGGCGATAATCAACGTGCGTTCGAACTGGCCTGCTTCCTTGTTGTTGATGCGGAAGTAGGTGGAAAGGTCCATCGGGCACTTGACTCCAGGCGGAATATAGACGAAGCTTCCGTCGCCAAAGACTGCGCTGTTGAGGGCAGCAAAGTAGTTGTCGCCAGCCGGGACCACGCTACCGAGATACTCTTCGATGAGTTCGGGGTATTCCTTGATGGCGTCGCTGATGGAGCAGAAGATGATGCCCATTTCCATGAGCTTCTTCTTGTGGCTTGTGTAAATACTGACGGAGTCGAAAACGGCGTCCACGGCTACGTTGGCAAGGCGCTTCTGTTCGTCGAGCGGGATGCCGAGCTTTTCGAAGGTGGCGAGGAGTTCCGGGTCCACGTCTTCGATCTTTTCGTGGCTCTTCTTGGTTTTCGGAGCGGAATAGTAAACGATGTCCTGCAAATCGACGGGATTAAAGTGGAGCTCGCCCCAGTTGGGCTGTTCCATCGTCTTGAGCTTTTCGTAAGCCTTCAAGCGAAAATCGAGCATAAATTGCGGTTCGCCGCGAAGCGCTGACGCCCTGCGGATGATATCCTCGTTAAGACCTTTCTCGAAGGCTTCGTTTTCAATATCAGTGACAAATCCGTATTTATAGTTTTCGCTCATCTTATACCCGTATTAAACGGGTTCAAAGATAGTAAAATGTAGGAGAGGTGCTAAAGGGAATGCCGCCATTTCTAGACTTAACCTATATGTGTGGTAGGCTTTGCGGCGCTGTCATTCTAGAGCAAGGCAAAGCCGCGATAGAATCCACATAAATGTCTTGAGGATGCTATATGCAACGCATGAAACAAAATCGTCATCAGTTTGCTTAAAAGTGAGCCTGTAGTGGTTCTATTTTCTCTTTAATTTGTACATTATTATTAGTGTCCGATAAAACTTTTTAATGATTATATTAAAGATATGAAGTGTTTGTATTCAATATTATTGCTGTTGTCTTTGGGGGGCTTCGGCTTTGCCGCCGTAAGCGATACGCGGACTATCACTTATCACCTGAACGGAGGTGTAAACGACCCTGCGAACCCAGATAGCTATGCTATCATATCCGCAGATTCTGGCGATTGTACAATTACGCTCCGCGATCCGGTTCGCGAAGGTTTCGGTTTTCTGGGCTGGTTTGAAGAATCTACCTACGGCTTTTCCTCCCCAGCCAAAAAAAGTATATCCCGTTGCAATATATTCAACCACAACTACTCATTGACTGCGCTTTGGGCTCCCACAATCAAGGAACCTCAGTTAAGTGTTGACAGCTGTTACCAGATTACCACCAAGGAGGAACTTTACGCCATCCCTAAACTTTCCGCCTTTGCTTGCATAGAGCTCCAGAACGATATCGTGGTCAATGAAAATCTACTGGATGCGGATGGAAAACCGGACTCCACTCGCGATGACATCATGTTCTGGGAACCATTTGATTTTGGCGGAATATTTGAGGGCAACGGCCACACCATTTCGGGGCTTTATTCCAAAATGATGGGTTATGCAGGTTTTTTCTCTATGCTCTATGACGGATCCGGCAAGCCTCCCGTTGTAAGGAACTTGGGCATTAAAGATTCCTATTTTGAGGGAAGTAGTTTTGCTGGAGGTATTGCCGCTTATGTAGACCAGTCGGCGCTTTTTGTCAATGTTTTTAGCGAGGCGACTGTTGTTGCCCATGGCAGCGCCGGCGGTATTGTCGGTGCAATCGTAAGTAAACAAGACTGGTCATGCCTTTGTGCTCCGCCTGCTCTGACAAAGCGCGCTGAGGCAACGCCAGCAAGGGCCTCAATGAACTCGAGTAACGTAGCAATGATTATCAACGCATACAATGCGGGCCGCGTTTCCGGTGCATCTAGTTATAGGGACGGAGTCGGAGGTATTGTCGGGGAAGCACAGGATTTTATCCTCGAGAACGCTTTCAACGTTGGAACCTTTTCTGACAGAGGCGATGCTATTTTTGGTTTCCAAAATCTTGAAAGGTGTTACTATGACAGTTCACTCCACCATGTTGAAATCAAGAACGCCTACTATGTCGGTGATTCGGTTGCTAGATACGGTGGTTTAAAAGCTACAGCGAACGATTTCAAAGACGGGACCGTTCTAGGCAAATTACAGGAGGGCACCTATGGCGCCGCATGGGAACAAAACATAGGCATGGATCCGCATCCTGTTTTAAGTTCCAATGTGAAGTATTACCTTGACTATAAACTGAACGGTGGCACGAACAGCGATAAAAACCCCAAGTATTACACAAACGATTCCGCTGTTATTTTGGCAAGCCCCACAAAGCAGGGCGACACCTTTGAAGGATGGTTCACCGACAATCTGTATAAAGAAAGAATCGATACAATTAAGGTCGGAACAAAAAAATACTACACCCTTTACGCCAAGTGGGAGAGTGAGTACTTTGTGACCTATGTAGCTAATGGTGGCATAAATTCTGCAATCAATCCTTCACGTTGGTCCTCGGATTCTGCGGCCTATACACTGAAGGGACTAGAAAAAGTCGGCTACACTTTTGACGGTTGGTACGCCGATTCCACATTCAAAACGAAGGTGACGGAACTTACTCCACAAAATCATGATGATATTACATTATATGCAAAGTGGGTGACAAACAACTATAAAATCACCTACCACTTGAATGGCGGTGTGAACAATCCCGACAATCCGGCAACATTTAATTTCGACACAATCACCACCTTAAAAGAACCGACTCGTGAAGGCTTTGTTTTTGTAGGTTGGTTTGATAAAATCACCTATGCCAGTGAAATAACAGATTTTGCGCGAACATCCTACTACAGCCGCGATTTCGACATTTATGCACACTGGTTCCCCGAACCCAAGAAGCCCGCTACGAACGAAAGCGGTTGTTACATCATTTCGGATCGTAATGAGCTGTACTGGTTTGCATTGTACACGAGCAACAAACTCGAAAGTGATAAAGTTAAAGAAACTCACCCCTGCGCCTGGCAAAAAAACGATATTATTGTCAATGATGCCCTTGTGGATGCTGACAGCAATTGGGTGGACGGAATTGTACTGTGGCAGCCTATTGGTGTACTGAGCAGAGGCGATACTACTCCTGTTTATTATGCCAATGACCATTATATTTCGGGACTGTTCGTCAACGATTTTTACAGTCAATCTGTATGGGAAGAATTTTTCTGGCATCCGGATAATAGTGGCTCTTTCCCAAAATTCCCGAATAGTTGCGTAAACACAAGCACTGGTACCATTTGGTCGAATGATATTCCAAGGATTTCGCTTCGCTCTATTTCCAAGGTGCCTTCGTTTGGTGTCAAGGCCGCGGGCCGTATGCTGCAAGTCTATGGGGCCCAAGCGGGGGCAAAGGTAAGTGTGTTCGACATGCAGGGGCGAGTAGTTGTCCGTGGACAGGTGAATTCCGCTGGAAACGTTGCGCTTGAAATGCACCATGCCGGCAATTATCTGGTTCAAGTAGGCCTCCAAGTGCATAAGGTCAATGTGAAGTAGAAATTCTTTTATCATCCTGAGCGAAGTCGAAGGATCTATAACTTTAAACATGTTGTTATCGACCTAAAGGGAATAACCTTTGAAAGACTCTTGTGTTTTTGCAGGATTTTTTGGTTGTATATTGTTTATTATATTTCGCGATATGAATAAATTTGCATTTTATGCCTCTGTTTGTATTGGCCTTTTCCTTGCCGCCTGTGGCGATGATAGTGGCCCTGCAAAACCCTCTTTAGAGGATTCGTCTAATAGCAGTTTTACAAAATCAAGTTCTAGCACAAAAGTCGAGCAGTCATCTTCTAGCATTTCGCAGATGTCTAGTAGCAGTGTCGCCTTGAGCGAAGTCGAAGGGACTATTACTGATTCTCGCGATGGCCAGTCCTATAAGACTGTAACCATCGGCTCTCAGACGTGGATGGCCCAGAACCTGAACTATGAAACGGCAAACTCTTACTGTCCCGGCGATGCTCCCTATAAATGTGACATGTATGGTCGCCTTTACACGTGGGCCGCCGCGATGGACAGTGCTGGCTTGTGGAGCACGAATGGGATGAACTGCGGTGACAATAAGACTTGCATGCCAACGTACCCGGTGCGTGGCGTATGCCCAATAGGCTGGCACCTTCCTACGGAAACGGAGTGGAATACGCTAATCACTGCCGTCGGAGGCCTCTCTATTGCGGGCTCAATGCTCAAATCGACAAGTGGTTGGAACGGTAGTGGCAACGGCACGGACGCCTACTCGTTCTCGGCGTTGCCTGCCGACCGCAGGTACGACAATGGAAGGTACCTCAACGAAGGAAAACTCGCGTATTTCTGGAGTTCTACAGAGAACAATAGTAGCTACGCGTTTTACATGTACTTGTACTATGACTTCGACTATGCGGGCTTGGGCAACGACTTCAAGTATTACGGGCTTTCTGTTCGTTGTGTCAAAGACGAATAAGGTGAATGTCGCAAAAATGTGCTAGCACATTTTTCCCCATAGAGGATAACTCAACTACGAAACTAAAAGTTTCTAGTTTCGTATATATGATTGAGCCGCAAGTCTTGTGCTACGGAGTAGTGCCACGACTAGCAATGAGGTCAGTGCAGCGCGGAATTAAAGCAGTCCGCGTTCCTCATATACCATGTCATCCAATTCTTGTTGCCAAGTCATATAGCGCTTCCTTGTTTCGTTGTCCGACAGATACCATTGCCGCTGGCGTTCGATGTTCTTTGTTTCCTGTGAGGTCGCCTTGTTGGTTGCGAAATATTCCAGATATCTCGCTTCATGAAGCAATTCAAGCCAATATTCGGTCTCTCCGGCCTCTTTCAATGCGATATACATTTTGGCAATAAAATCGGCCTTGCTTTGTGCAAACTGAGCCTCCTTTATATTCGCTCCAATGCTTGTGCCGCTACGAAGTAATTGCTTGCTAAGAACGAATTCTCTTTTGTTTGAAACTAAATGACGATATAAACATATTATCCGTAAAGCGGACGATTTGCTTAATGATTGAACAGTTGATTTTTCATTGCACACTTCACACCTCAAATTACACATTGTTTATTGTGGCTGAACACGAGTGCGAACATGAAGCGGTTTGTGATGGGAAGTTCTTCGAACGGGATGAGTTTTGTTTCGATATAGAAAACGGCTCTTTATTGAGCATGGCTAGCTATCCGCTAGCGGCGAACAATATAGCAAGCGAATTCGGAGAAAACAAACTTTTCAATAGATTTTTTATTTTGCAATCTATGGTTGACAAAAAGAAATATCGCTTTTTTCGAGAGTTTACCCCTTCTTAATCACTTCCACGGTCAGCTTGTTAAACGCTATCTTCCCGCCTTCGCGGAGTTCGAGTGCGGCCCTGAATGTCGTGTCGTTCTTCTTGAACGGTTCGAGAATCGGCGTGGACTTGTTCTTCAAAAGCGTTTCGACTTCTTCGTCGGTAAAGTCGCGTTGGAAGAACGTCTTGGGAATGCCGTAATTGCAGGCCGGGTTCATGCAAACGTAGGCAGCGAGCATCTTGGTGGTTTCGCCGTTGGCGCCTTGCGTGGTGATGCCGCTTCTAAAGCGGAGCTGGTCGCCGCAACAAGGGCAGGGAAGGTCGCGGTGTACGAATTCAAAGCTTGTGCGACCATCGGTGCCGAGTTTCACGTAGGCATCGAATTCAGTTCCCTTCTTGCTCTTGAAACCTGTCAAAAGTTCGGTCTTACCGTCGGTAAGGAGCGCCATGATGTCTGCCACGCGGAGCTTTTTACCTGCCATGGATTTGAACAAGGTAAAGTTACATGCCGGGCAGAAGATGGCGTTCTTGTTTTCTTCGAGCTTTTTCTTGCAGAGCGGGCAATTGAACTTGGTTTCGGTGCCGTGGAAATGGCCGTCGTTCTCGAATGCGAATGTCGCCTTGAAATCCTTGTCCCAGACGATCTTGGCGCTGAATTGTGTGCCTTTCTTGGTCAAGAATCCGCTGATGATTTCTGTCGTGCCGTTGTTGAAAAGTTTCGCGATTTCTTCGTCGGTCATGATGTGACCCGCGATGGTCTTGTAAAAGACGAAGTCGCAAGTCGGAGCGGTATCTGGCGTGAGCGTCGGGTCGCCGTTTTCGTTGTTCGAAGTCGTGACATCGCTCCCTTCGCAAATGAGGCGGTTGCCGGAATCGAGCAGCGTTTTGCCGCATTTCGGGCACTTGTATGCGGTTGGAATTTTCGCGCGGGCGTCGTCGGAGAATTCAAAACCGATGTTGCCGTCTTCGCCCAAGGTGAGCGTGGCGCTGAAAGTCGTTCCTTTTTTGCTCTTGAATCCGCTGAGCAAATCAGATTTGCCGTTTTTGAGGAGTGTCGCCATTTCGGCGTGGCTCAAGGTGCGGCCTGCAATGGTGTGGCCTGCCTTGAATCCGCATTCGGCGTTCTTGCAAACGTAACCCCACGGCGCAATTTCGAGCGGGCTAGAACATTTGGGGCAGGGAATGGCTTCGGTGACGGTTTCGCGTTCGAACTGGCTTCCGTATTTTTGATGCAAATGCTCGAAGAGTTCCTTGACGTAATTCACGATGCCGTCGCGGAATTCGATGGGCGTGAGTTTGCCTTTTTCGACTTGCGAAAGTTTGAATTCCCATTCGCCGGTCATTTCGGGCGACTTGACTTTTTCGTCCATGAGTGCGATGACTTCGCGGCCGCGGGCGGTACTGACAAGATAATTCTTTTGCGCTTCGATGAACCCGCGCTTTTTGAGCGTTTCGATGATGCCTGCTTGCGTGGCTGGCGTGCCGAGACCGCGTTCTTTCATGGCTTCGGCAAGTTCTTCGTTTTCGATTTGCTTGCCCGCCGTTTTCATTGCGGCAAGGAGTGTGGCTTCGGTAAAATACTTGGGCTTGCTCTTCTTTTTCTTTTGCAGCTCGATGCTATCGAATGGATTCTTGTCGCCCACATTCCATTCTGGGAACGATTCGACGATATTCGTGATGTCATCCCCGTCGCCTTTGGAATCGTCGTTTGCACTTGCTCCTGCCTCTGCGCCGGCATCGCCTTTTTTCTTTTTGGCGGGCTTTTTCTTCTCTTCCTTGACAAGTGCGCGGAAACCCAAATCCTCGTTTTGCTTGAGCTTTAGACGGAATAGGTCGTCTTTCGTCTCAAGTATCACTTCCATTTCATTCCAAACGTACGGCTTTAGCCATGCCTGCACAAAGCGTTCCTTGGCGAGCTTGTAAATGTTCTCTTCCATCTCGGGGAGTCCTTGCGGAACTTCTCCCGTGGGGATAATGGCAAAGTGGTCTGTGACTTTACTGGAATTGATGAAGACAAAGTTTTCGTTCACGCTACGCATGACCGCTTGTTCTTGCGGTGTGGCGAGCTTTTGTGCAAGGGCGTAGGCCTCTTGCTGCATGGTGTCCGGGAGGTACTGCGAGTCGGTACGCGGGTAGGTGAGCAACTTCTTTTCGTACAAGTTTTGTGCACAATCCAAGACTTGCTGGGCGCTGTACTTAAAACGCTTGTTGCCTTCTTTTTGCAATTCCGTCAAGTCGAAAGGTTTTTGCGGAAATTGCTTCTTTTGCTGGACATCGATTTTTGCAATCGAAATTTCTGTCGGCGGACTGCACCGCTCGACAACCGCATTCGCTTCCGCCTCTTTCTCGAAAATCGCAACCTTTAAATTCTCGTTTTTTGCTGTCATGCCGGACACCGTTCCGGCATCTCCTTTTTCTTCGCCTTTCCCTTCGTCTCTTACATACTGCGCCTGAAACCCTTTCCAGGTTCCCACAACGCTGTAATAAAACAGTTCCTTGAACTGCTCGACAATCGCATCGCGTTCAACGACCAAGTTCAGCGTCGGCGTTTGCACACGCCCGACCGAAATCATCTTCCCGCGGCCAGCCGTGAGCGTGTAGGCGCGTGTGGCGTTCAGCCCGACCATCCAGTCGGCACGTTGGCGCAGTCTCGCCGCATAGCTCAAGTTCAAACGCTCGGTCGCATCTTCCAGATTCTTCCAAGCCTTGTCCAGATCCTTCGCCACATAGCTGTTCACCCACAAGCGTTTGACCTGTTTTTTGCGGAAGTCCGGCGTGTAGTCGAGAATCAAATCGAATATCAAGTTACCTTCACGGCCCGCGTCTGCGCCGTTCACAAGCACGTCCGCCTTCGACATCATGTCGCGCACCACAGCAAGCTGCTTTCGCGTGCTTTCGATTTCCATCAACTTGAATTTTTCGGGCAACAGCGGGAGGTTCGAAAGTCGCCAACCGCCCTCGAAACCGGGGTAGGCATCGAGCGGCGCAAGAGTAATCAAATGACCCACGCACCAAGTGATGCAATGGTTCTTGCCGATGAGGCAACCGTCGCCTTGCGTAAACTTTTCCCCCTCGATACGCTCCAACATGGGCTTGTAATGCTGGTTGGCTACGGAAGGTTTTTCGGCGACGAGTAAAATCATAATTGCCGAAAAGATATAAAAATTTTGAGTTTTTTTTGTGGGAAAAGCCCCATCGCTTGTGAATCCCTCTCAAAATGAAGTATATTGAAGAAGCTGTTTTTTGAAGAGTTTTTCAAGCGTAGATAAAATGACGTTGCGTACTAGTTTCATCAAGACATTCGTTCTCGGATTTGCCGTAGCCAGCACTTCTTTGCTTGCTGCGTCCAGCTACACGCCGAACAAGTATCAGCTGGATGAATGGTCTCTCGAATATGGTAGTAACATCTGGATGTATGAGGACTCGGCTGGAATCTATGAAAGGGATCCGTTCGTTGACTACCATTCAGCTAAGTCTCTCTTTATGAAACGTCGGTTCTTGGAGGCTGCATACGCCTTCGGTGCGGTTCAGGCCAAGTACCCGAAATTCCGCTTGGCGGACGAGGCTACTTTCTACATGGCAAAGTCCTTTGAAAACCTCCGTATGCACAAGGCAGCAAAGTCCGTCTATGAAGACGCTATCAAACGTTATCCGCAAAGTGATCAACTTGCCAAGTTCCACTTCCAGTTGATGAATATCGACTATAAGGAAGGTAAGTACAAGGAGGCTTTGGACAAGTACCAAATCATTGCCCGAAATTTCGGCAAAAGCAACGCGAAGGCTGACGCTGACTACATTGCAGGCCAGATTAAGTTCGAACAGGGCCTCTATCAGGAATCCATTGACCTGCTTGCCTCTATTCTTCCGGGTAACGCCAATTATTTCTACGCTCGCTATACCATGGGCTTTGCTTACAGTCGTATGAACATGGCTGACGAAGCTGAAAACAGCTTCCGTGCTATTACGGAGCTGCCGGTTTCCAACAAATCCGAACGCGACATTCAGAATGCTGCTAAGGTCAAGCTCGGCCACATATTCTTCTCTGTTGAAAAGCCGGACTTCGTTGCGGCTGCTCGGATGTATAGCCAGGTGCAGAAGGAATCTCCGGTGTTCGACGAAGCTGTGCTCGGTATTGCATGGTGCTTTCTCAAGGCTCGCAAACTGGATGAC
>CAMUYW010000069.1 GCA_947165045.1 uncultured Fibrobacter sp.
AGCAATTTCTGTGAGCGGGAAGTGTGCCGTTTGGCTTTCATTTCCGCCGCCGATTTCTGTAGCGTAAGTGATGTAGGCTCCGTTGAGTGTTGCCTTCTGCTTGAGTTTCCAATTGCTGTCGTAGACTTCGAGGGCGTTCAAGAAAATGCGGTCAAAGCCCGGCAAAAAATCGAACGTGAATTCTCGATAGATGGCTGCACCGCGCTGGTCCAGAACTTCGAGGAGCATTTCTTCGCTGCGAACCCAGTTGGCGCCTTTTTCTGCCTTAAGAGCTTCTTTTTGATAATGAATGACTGCAGGGAAATCGCCTTCGACGGCGGTCTTTTTAGCCTGCGGACGGAGGAGCGTCTTCAGGTCGGCCGTACGTTCTTCAACAGGGGTAATCGGTTTTTGGAGTGTACGGTTGTCGGCCTTGCCGAGATATGCTTTTGTCGCGGAGAGGAAACTCTTGGCGTCTTCGTTGTCGGCACGGAGAGCGAGTGCTTTGGTGAGCGCCTTTTCTGCTTCGCGGTAGTTCCTGCTATAGAAGAGGATCTTGCCGTGCATGGTCCAAATCTTGTAGTCGTTTTTAGCTTTGGCGAGCGTTTCTTCGCTGATGGCGCGTGCTTCTTCGTAGCGGCCAAGGAACATGAGGGCATCCATGAGGGTTTCGCCCAAATCCTTGCTCATGCCAAAACGTCCGCGGACTCCGTACAAAATATCGACGGCTTCGGCGTATTGGTCAAGTCCCATGTATGTCTTAGCGAGGTAAACGCCGAGGCGGGAACTGGGCTGAGTGTCAAAGAGACGCTGCACGACAATGAGAGACTGGTGGCGTTGTCCCAAGCCCCAGAGAGCATCGCTCAAGTTGATGACGTATTCAGGATTGTTTGGGGTGTAACGGAGTGCGGCTTCGGCGCATTCGCGTGCGTGTCCGTAGTCGAACAATGCTTCGTACATTTCTCCGAGAATCGAGAGCAGTTTGCCGTTCTTGCGAACAAGATCTATTTGGCTTGTAAAGTAGCTGATACCCGGACCGTAAAGTTCCTTCATCTGGTAAACGAATCCGCAGTTGATGAGGTAGAGCGGTTCTTCTGGATCCATCTTGTTGGCGCGTTCAAAGTAGCTGAGGGCAACGAACGGCTGGTTTTCGAGCAAACGCAAAATACCGACTTGGCTCATGACTGCTGCGTTAAACTTGTTCTGCTTTTTGCGGGCTTCTTCGTCGCTGGCTTGTTGCGGCATTGTTCCGACTTTAAGTCCTTCGACGGCGTTTTTCATCACCGAAGCGTATTTCTTTTTATTGACACCTTGAGTCCATGTGGCGATAAGGATGCCGCGGCCATTATCGTAAAAGAATCTGCCCGTGTAATAGAAATCGAATTTGTTGATGACTCGGGTGAGAGTAAATTCTTGTGCGTAGCGATCGCCGACCTTGACTCGCTGAACTTCAAAACTCGGTTCATTCATCGAAAGTCCAAGACGACTGAGAAGAACCTTGAACATGTCCTGTTGGCTGACTTCATCGCTTGGGACGATGGCTCCATACACGAATAACGAAATATCTTCCTTCTTGTTGCTCAACACTAAATCTGGATCTTCGTTTTGCTTGGCGACTCCAGTCCAGTTGTGCCAAAGTGTGTCGGATGTGCTCCAGAAATAGCCGAGGTCTGCACTAGAATGCTGTGTGATGCGTTCTGGAGACAGTTCTGGGACCGCTTCTTTCACGACATCCTTGAGTTTGAATGTGGCAAAGAAGTCTTTCCATTCTTGCTTCAGGGCGCCTGCAGGGAGCTGAATGTCGTTTGCCGAAAGTGTGAGGGTGAAAATGTGGTTGCCTGCGCCAATGACGAGACCTACTGCTTCGTATGGCGTGTCGTAGCGCTTACCTGCAATGTCAAAAAATGCGCCGGTTGTGCCGAAAGCTTCTTCGGGGTAAGTCTCTGCAAGTGTTGCTTTTTTGCCGCTTGATTCGAAAGACTGCATTTCGATTTGTGCTCGATCCATGAGTCGCTGGGGCTCACCTTCGGGGAGCGTGACTTCGACGAGAACGGCGCGGCGGCCTGTTTGCGGATTGTAGAATTCGTAGGGGGCGTTATCTTCGCCGCCGATGATAGTCCATCCGTTGTCGGGGGCGGTGAATGTGTAACCGCTTGTTTCAATCGTCCCGCCTGTAGCCTTGGGTGCGACGGTTTCTTCTGATGTGTAATCGACATTAGAAGATTCGTCGTCGTAGGAGTCATCGATGTTACTCGAAACATCTGTTGCGGGAGATGTGTTTACATCAGGCGTGTTGCCTGCGCAAGAAAGCAAGAAAAAAAGTCCGAATGTTGCTGTCAGGCGGCGGACGAGAGAATTCTTTTTATTTACAAACGAATAACGCATAATAAACTTCGCAGGTGAATTGTTTAACACCATAATTTTAGAAAATTAGGGCGTGCGAAAAGTAGTGTTTTGCGATACAAATAAGAATAATCTGAACAACCTTTCTTTATTTTTACAATTGCTCGATTTTAAGCTCTGTCAACCTCTAATTGTTTTGGATCCTTCGGCTGCCCCTATCGCTACGCTTTAGGGTTCGCTCAGGATGACACCTATAATTCCTAATTAATTAGATCGTTGGGATGACCTGCGTGCCTTCGAAGGCATTCTTGTAATGTGCAAATTGTAATGGTTGCTGGTAGGCGCGGGTGCTCAATACATCAAAACGGCAGGGTTCGTCAAAACTTTTGGGGGCAAGCTCTTTTTGTGTTGCCAAAAAATGACAAGCGGTTTGCCAAATTTTCTTTTGCTTGAGCGCGTTTACGCGGGCGGCGGGGTTGCCTTCTTGATTGTTCCAGACGGATTTTACTTCGACAAAGACGAGGGTCGCTCCATCGCGGGCTACAATATCAAGTTCTCCACCATGGTAGGCGTAGTTGCGGGCCACGACTTTATAGCCTTCGCGCAATAAATACGCAACGGCTTGTGTTTCGATAAAATTACCTTTCGGACGGTTATTTGATTTTTGCGTACGCATTACATTCCCCCTCTTTTAGTCATTAGATCCTTCGACGTTGCTCAGGATGACACATTTCACTCGTCTACTGCACTTCCATGCCGAGCAGACGAATTTCGGAAATGGCGTAATCGTCGTTATCCGTTTCGTAAACGTCTTCGAGGTAGAATCGGAGTTCCGTTGTTTCGACGGCTTGAATGTTCGGATATTGCATGCCTTTGATATTTTCGAGACGGAGACGTTGCTTGAATCCATCTTTCGTTTCGACGATAAGTGTACGCGGCTTTTTGAAAATGCGGAAACGGTCCCCGAATGCATCATCGACGGACTTCTGGTAGCCAATAGCAATACCGATGTTCATGATGAGCTTGTTCTTGTCAAAGTACATGGCCAAAACAGGGTTCATCGGCTTTAAGGGCATCTTGTTGAGCCAGGCTGTGCTGAGATCGCCATCGGTCAGGTTTGAAAGAGGATAGCCTTTTTTGTTTTCTGGCTCGATGGCCTTTGTTTCGTAGTTCCCCAAAATTTCGGTCCATTCCAATTCGTGTAGCGTGTTCATGGGCTTGTGCGTGAACATCAGCAGCATAAGCAAGATCACGATTATCGGGAATAGCACCGAGAACGCTATGATGATGAGTTTGTGGGGGGCGATGTTTCGTCCGAAGTTTATTGCCGATTCAACGATGGAAGGCGCAACGCGGCGCTGCGAACCCGTTTTGCGACCTACGGATGAATTCTGTTTTGGCGTGTCGTGCTGCGGGAACACTTGGTCGCATTCGTCCAAGAATTCTTGCATGTCATGGAAACGCTCGTTGAGCTTTTTCTTGAGACACTTGAGAATGAGCTCCGAGAGCCCGGCTGGAATGTCTTCGCGGAAAAGTTCTGGAGCTGGGGGTGGTTCCTGCACATGCTTGAGCGCGATTTCGACAGGTCGGCTACCTTCGAACGGGAGGCGTCCGCAAGTCATTTCGTAAAGAATGACGCCCATGCTATAAATGTCGGACTGGAGCGTGACTTCGTCGCCGTGGCACTGTTCCGGGGACATGTATTCGGGCGTACCCATTGTCATGCCGGTGCGGGTGAGGCGTTCCTTTTCCATCTCCTGGATGTAGGAAATGCCGAAGTCCATGATGTAGACGCGGTTGTCGCGCGTGAGCATGATGTTTGAAGGCTTCACGTCACGGTGGACGATGCCTTTGCTGTGTGCGTAAAGGAGACCGCGTGCAATCTGCTTGATGATAACTTCAATCGCTTCGAACGAAAGTTTGCTCTTGTTCTGCAAAATTTCTGCAAGGGAAATTCCTTGCACGTAAGTCATCGCGATAAAGAGTTGGTTGTCTTGCTGGCCAAAGTCGAAAACGTGGACGATATTCTGGTGGTCCAGTTCCTTCATGGCCTGGGCTTCGAGATAAAAGCGCTTGATGGCTTCGCCATCGGAGGTCGAATCAAGAATTTTAAAGGCGACCTCACGCTTTAGCTTTTTGTCGAGGGCCTTGTAGACATAGCCCATTCCGCCTTTGCCGAGCGTACCCAATAGTTCATAGTTTTCGTTAAAGGGATGCGGAAAAGATTGCGGTTGTTCTGGACGTATCATCTTGGTTTCTTTAATTTGTGTAGTAGAATTGCAGTTACAATATAGAAAGCTAGCGCGATCGCGATGGCAAAAATGGAATTAAAAATGTCATCTTTTCGATCAAGTAAAATATTCAGGAGTGAAGCTTGGTTGTAACGCGACCAGATAACGCTCGAAAGGGCGCGGCCGATGGGCTGCATTTGGTCGAGGGGGACGAGGGCTCCGGCGAGAGCAACTTGCGGAATAATGAGGAGCGGGAGAAATGCGTTTGCTTGGCTTGTGTTTTTGGCAAGGGTGCTTGTAAATAGGCCAACGACTGAGGCAGGAATGGCTATGCATGCGAAAGTCGCGACGATGAACGCAATATTTGGGCTTATGGTTAATCGCGTGTTAATGAACGCGTAGACTATTGCAGTCTGCAACAACGTAAAGAATATGGGGAGCATACATTTGGCGGTGAGCGTCGAAATTGCTGAAACGCCACGGCGGAATTTATCGCAGAGGATTTCTTTCTCTTGCACGATTTCGCGGATGGAAAGCGATAATGCAAACCAGTTGGCACAAAGGATAATCGCAAATGCAACGGTCCAAAGTGAAGATTGGTCAGAGAATATCTGTGAAAGTAAAAAACCGATAATTACGGGTTGCAAGAATAGTGCCGCAATACGGCCTTTGTCGCGGAACCACTGTTTGGCTGTGATGCGGACTGTGTAGGCGAAGTTTCGCGGAAGTTTGGTGCGTTCGAAGAAGTATTTGAATTCGCGTTTGGATGCTCGGACTGCATTTTCGGCGGCTTGCGATGCATCGCGAGATGCTGCTCGAGATGCGCGCCATTGCGCGGCATTGCTTGTCGTGATTGATGTGAGGAGCGCTTGTGGATCGTTCGTGTTGAAATACGCGTATGCGTTTTGAACGGTTCCGTAGAACGCTTCTTCGCCTTGATGCAGTACGAGAACTTTGTTTGCGATTTGGAGTGCTTCGTAGCTGTGGGTCGTGAGAATGATTGTATGACCGAGGAACGCTAGCTGCTTCAAATGTGTGCAAAGAATTCTTGAATTGTACGGATCAAGACCCGACAGCGGTTCGTCGAGGATGACGAGGCCTGGATTTCCCATGAGTTCGCGTGCGAGGGCGACGCGGCGCATTTCGCCGCCGCTGAGCGTTTTCACGTGGTTCTTCCGGCGGGCGCTCAGCCCGAAAAGTTCGCAGAACTTTTCCAACCTTGCGCACGCATCCGTTTTGAAATTCTTCACATCCATTGACGAACGCGCACCATCGAGAATTGTTTCTTCGACGGTGAGCTCCGGGCGGAGCGGCGGGTCTTGAGGCAGAATTGCAATGCGTCTGCGAATTTCACTCTTGCGGTAATCGACTCCACCGATGCGGACGACGCTTTGCTTGTCGCAACTGTTGATGCCTTGAATGAGTTTTAAAAGCGAAGACTTTCCTTGACCGGAACGCCCGATAATGGCAAGAATTTCTCCGGCGGGTAGTTTGAAATCAATCCCTTTTAATAATTGCTTTTTCCCTGCGAAAACATTCACGTTTTGCGCAAGAACCTCAAATCCTGTTGATTTTGATTCGATGAGCAAGTTGTTATTGCGGAATGCGACTATTGCGGATTCAAAACTGTTGGCGCTGTTGTTTTGAATGATGATAGTGTGTGTGCGTTTGCCGCTTTCGTCTACGATTGATTTCGTGAACTTGATTTCGGCGGCCCCTTCGCGGTCTGCGCAAATTCTTGCTTTTGCGCTTGCGGAAATTCCTGGAATCGCAACATCTTTCCATTCCGCAGAAAGCAATATGGTTTGTATGTCGCTTTCTGTCTCGCGTTCCATCACAAGAAGCGTGAGGTCTGTTCCGCGGAGCGTTGCGCGCAATTGCCTTGGTCCAATGAGAATCACGTCGCCATCGTTAATCGTCGCGGTTTTTACGTCTTTCCCGTTCAGCATTGTAATGCTGTTTTGGGATAGATTTTGCAATATCCATTTGCCGTCGGTAAAGTTCAGAACCGCATGATACCTCGAAACCATCAGGTTATCGAATTGCAAAAGGTTATCCGATTTGCGCCCGATGGTAAAAGGCTTGCTTGGGTCTGGATTTACGAGACGGAATGGAAACATCGCGCTTTCCTGTTACTTTAGTTCTTTTACGAACGCTTCAAAGCGGTCGCAAGCTTTCGCGAGATTTTCATCGCTAGCGGCATACGAGAAGCGAACGCACGTGTCATCGCCGAAGGCGGCGCCAGGCACAATCGCAAGTCCCTTGTTTTCCAAAAGTGCGCTGCAGAAATCAATCGAGCCTGCAATCACGCGACCGTCTGGAGTCTTTTTGCCGTAGTAATCGCTCACGGGCGCAAACAGGTAGAATGCGCCTTCTGGGGCACGCGGCTTTGTCGAAAGGAACGAAGTGCGCTCGAGCATGTAGGCTCTGCGCTTGCGGAAGGCTGCCTGCATGGCGTGCACATTGCTCTTGTCCATGTTGAGTGCTCCAAGAGCTGCGTACTGTGCGACATTGCTCGGGTGGTGCGTTGCTTGCCCTTGAATTTTACCGATGATTTTTGCAATCGGAGCGGGGGCTGCATCATATCCGATTCGCCATCCTGTCATGCAATGCGATTTCGAAAATCCGTTAATCACGATGGTGCGTTCTGCCATTCCCGGGAAGACTGCTGCACTTGTAAATTCAGTATCGTAAACAAAGTATTCGTAGACTTCGTCCGAGATGCAGTAGATGTCTTGTGCGACAATTTCTTTGGCGAGTGCTTCGAGCTCGCTCTTGCTGTAAACAGCGCCGGTCGGATTGCATGGGTTGTTCAATAGAATCGCCTTGGTGCGCGGCGTACAAGCTTTGCGCAAATCTTCGGCGTCAATCTTGAAGTTCTTTTCGATTCCCGCTTCGACAAACACAGGGGTTCCGCCGAGCCACTTGACAAGTTCCGGGTAGGTGACCCAGTACGGAGCTGGAATGATTACTTCGTCACCGGGGTTGATGAGGGCTGCGAGTGCGTTAAACACAGCGTGCTTTGCACCGCTTGTCATGATGATTTGCGAGGCGTCGTAATGGAGGCCGTTTTCTTCTTCTAACTTTTTAGCAACTGCTTTGCGTACGTCTAAAATTCCAACGGGTGCGGTATAGCGCGTTTTGCCTGCGCGGATTGCTTCAATTGCTGCATCTTGAATGGGTGTCGGTGTTCCAAAATCGGGTTCGCCTGCGCCGAGACTTACGACATCTTTGCCGTCTGCGATCATCTGTTTTGCCATCGTGTCGATAGCGACTGTGAGTGATGCTGCGATATTTTGCGTTCTATCGGAAAGCGATTTCATTGTTTTGCTTCCTTTTTCCTTTTCTGTCTCAGACGGTATTGGTCGAGCGATCCTGCGATGAGGGGAAATATGGTGAACTGTGCGATGAATATGCAGATAAGCCCTGTCAACGAAACGTAACCCATGCTACGAAGCCCCGGATGTGAAGAAACGAGCATGCCGTATGTACCGATGAAGGCCGCCATCTGCGAGAGGAAAATTGTAAAGAACCTATCTCTTAAAATGGTGAGCGCGGTTCCTTTTTGCTTTTCGTAATAAGCGGTGAAAAATTGGAGAGATCCGTCAACGCTGGCGCCCATGAGAATGGGGAAGGTTAGTGCGCTATATGCCGAAATTTGCACATCGAAAAAGTTGAGCGCGGCAAGGAACCAGCTTGTTGCAAAAACCGACGGAAGCGCCGTGAACAATGCGCGACTGAAACGGTTGTAGTAAACAAGCATGAACAGGAAAACGAGAATTGCGCCGGCTTGCAATGGCCTACGAATGTGGTTTGTAATCCGGTCTAAGAAAATAGCACGTGTAATGGGAATTCCTGCAATCAAGTATGTTCCGTTATCAATTCCCTTGATTTGGTGAAGCTCGTTGAATAGCTTTGTAACTTCGCTACCGTAATTTTCTTGAATGTCTGTGAAAATGAATGCGAAACGACCTTGTGTCCCTTGCTTGTCGCGGAATTTTTTTGCGATGTATTCGGGCGGTTCGAACTCGTCGCCTTCGTCAAATTCTAGAGCCTGTTCCACTTTTTCGAGGTTCTCGAGTTCGCTTTTTGAAAGAGCTTCGCGGAATTCTCTGGTGACCATGTTATGCAACTGGCGGAGTTTTTCCATTTTGCGTTGTTGCAGATTTGGGGAAAATTGTGCGAGCGTAAAGATGGAATTAACGGTAGAAATGGCGCCGTTTTCCTTGAGTTTGTTGAACTGTTCCAACAGCGTTTCGCTCTCAGCTTTGTCTGGAAGCATGACGATGATGGGCGTCTTGTTCAAGAACCCGGTTTCTGCAATTAGCGAATCAATTGTAGCATCTTTGTAGTTGATTTCCGTTGCCGAAAAATCGTTACGGATATGGATTCTTGTTCCGCCGATGTAAAGACCGACAAGACTAGCTGCAATGATAATCGAGAAAATGATCCAGTTCAAACGGTTTGAAAGCATGGAAATTCGGTATTCGGAATGGATTTGCGCATGCCTGATCGAAAACGGTTTTTTGCGTTGCGTGACTTGCAAAAGTGCGGTCGAGAAAAGTAGTGTAATGGCCCAGTTTAAAATGCAACCGGTGGAACCGAGAACGCCAAGTTCCTGAAGGCCTGGAAGCGGAATCAAGATGAGGCATGCAAACAATGCTGCGCATGAAAAACTCGAAACGGCAGTCGAGGGCCCAATGCCAAGGAGTGCACTTTCGATGCAGAGTTGCGGGCTTAAGTTCTGTTCGCGCTCTAAAAAGTAACGGTTGAGAACGTGGTTGATAATTTGCAGTGCCTGCCCGGGGAGTACAATCGCGAGCAAAAGCGTAAATAAATTGATGCGCCCGTAAAAGAGATAAGAGCATGCGAGCGTCGTGACAATGGGCGTTGCAATTGGCAGTGCCGAAATGAAAATCAATTGCGGCTGCCTAAAGAAATGCAAAATCAGGAGCAGCAAAATGAGTGCTGTGGTGACAATGCCGACCATCTTTGCTTCGGGCAAAAGACGTCTGCCGGTCTGGACCGATTCGTAAACTTTTCCTGCAAAATGCACTTGGAAATCGGTGGGCTTGCGTTCATTTTCCAATTGCAATTTGACTTCAGAAAGTAAATTGCGGTTAGCTTGCAAATCAGAAATGGAATGCGTCGGGTAAATTTCAACAATGCGGATTGTGCCTGTCTTGTTGGAATGGCTTGTTGAAAGCCTGTCAAAATACTTCTGTTCGAGGTCGCTTAAAAGCTGTTCGCGCTGTTCCGAAGTCGTTTGCGTAATGGAATCAATCGCGCTTTTGAGGTCGATGAACAGCGGGTTGTTTTTCATGATGTAGCTGTGCTTGAGATCTTCAATGCGGTGCACCATGATATCGATGTCATTTTCGCTTGCGTATAGGAACTTGTTTTTTTTGTAAAACTCTATATCGGTTTCAAAGTCTGCAAAATGAACAGATGGACTCTGCTGCATCTTTTGCGCAAGGTCTTTGGCAATGCGGTAGTTTGCACTCGAGTCTTTCGATTGCAGAATGACGATGAGGCTTCCGAGCCCTCCAAATTCGTCTTCAATTTTTTGGACGTTGCTCGGTTCCCGTGCACTTGTAATGGTGTCTTGCAACAGCAAATCCCAGCGCAAATGCATGATGGGGTAGATACTCAGGATTCCTATCGCCAGAAAAACCGTTAAGATTATCTTTGGATAGGTAGCTATTTTTTTGATAATTTTTGAAAATAGAGAAAACATCATAATTAATATAACTATATATTAGATAGAAATGAAACGATTGGTGACTCTAATGGTGCTTGTTTGCGTTCTGTGCTTGCCCGCACAGGCGAAGAAGTCGCACGAAACGGTGCAAGATACTTCTTCAAGTTCCATGTCGTTTACTGAAATCATTTCGTGGCCGTTCATCCATGTTATTCAGCCCGTATTTGGAATGCTTGTTTATCCGGTGGCAGCCCCGCTCCACTATGCAATCGACAATGGCGTTGCCGACAAGGCTGTGGATCTGATTACGTTTGGCGAAAAACGCAATATTCTTATTTACCCGGTGTTCAACCTGAAACCGGGGAGCTCCACGATGATCGGGCTTTGCTACCGTCATAGGAACCTCTTTTTGCAAGGGGATTATGGGGTGTTTGAGGGCCACTATTATGCGAATAGCGATGCCGATATAAAAGTACGTTATTCCAAACAGGCTCTCTTTGGCAAAAAAATGTATGGAACGACGAGTTTCAATATTTATATGGATCGTGATAATGGTTTTATTTTGCCCGGAACCAAGGAGTCGTTCAAACAAGCCGATACGACGATTAATTTTAGTGCTCAATTAGGATTTCCGCTTACGGAATCGAGAAATTTCAACTTTAGCATTGGTTCTGAATTTATCTATCACAAGGGCGACTTTACAGATACGAGGGATTCCGTGTTGGATGATTTGAAGTTCCCGATTGAAGATCGTGGCTTGTATCAAAGTCACTTTGAAGTTCCTTTATACTTGAATTTCGTGTTCGACAACTTGGACTATCCTTATGCTCCGTCAAGAGGGCAACGCTTGAGTATCAAGGCTTCGTATGTGTTTACTGGAAAATATGGCGGAATAGATAAAGATGTTCTTGCTATAGCGGATCTGAACCGTACGGAAGATTTGGAAGATGGCGGTAAGAATCATGACTATATAAGCGTTGATGCTTTTTACCAGATTTACTTCTTTATTGGTCGAAAAGATCAATATGTTCTTTCTGCAAAGGAAGGGCGCAAAACAAGAAAGTTCTATACGGATTTTTCTTGGAATGAAGTGATGCGTGTGTGGCGTCCGGAAAACTTGGTCGAAACGCTTTTTGAACATCGCGTACTGGCGTTCCAGCTCCGTTTCCAGGGAATGTGGGAAATGGAAAAAGGTGGCGCTCCTTATTCGGCGTTCCCAACTTTGAATGCGAGGTTTCCGTTGCGTGGCTATACGGATGCATGGATGAGCCCGTTCTTGCTTGGCCTTTCGATGGAATACCGTTGGCCGGTAGACCGACTTGTGGACGGTGTCGTGTTTAACGAGTATGCCATGATTAGTGACAAAATCAATGATTGGTCTAAAGACAATCTCTATAATTCATGGGGCTTTGGTGTTCGCGTGCGGAAACCCGACATGTATCTGTTCCGTATGCAGTTTGCATTCCATAGTTGGCATGGTATTAGCCTTGTGCTGACCATTGCACCAGAATTTAGATGACGTGTTTTTTCTAGATTTTAGATTTAGAAAATGAAACGTCTTGCCGCTATAATTCTGTTTATTTCGTCGATTGTCTTTGCCGAGCCTTTTTTGCATAATGGCTTGTTTGCTAATGCTGCAATGGGCGTTGGTTATGCTTCGTTTGAAAATGCGGATGGCAAGGTGTCGTTGACCGCTGAAGGTTTTGGAATGCGACTCCATGGTAAAATGGGGTATTTTGTGGTTCAAGATTTGGCGCTGCATGCAAATCTTGGCTATGTGATGTATTCCGATTTTCAAGAATCCCGTATGGGCCTTCCGACTTATATGGATCATGATTTTTATGTGGTAAGCTCGGTTTACCTTGGCGCGGGTGCAACCTATTATTTCCCTTCATTTGGCAATATGTTTGTAGGGGGTTCGCTTGGTTTTACAGGTTACAGACTTAATTGTCGTAAAATGTCAGGAAATACGGGGCTTAAAGCGTTTAGTTTTAATTTAGATGCTGGCAAGGAATGGTGGGTGAGTGGACATGTCGGATTGGGTGTGTCGCTTGCTTATGATTCTGGCGAGTATTGGTCTGATGATGATGGCGTTTTTCGCTCTTCGGCATTTATGCTGATGTTCTCGGTTTCGTTCAATTAGTTTTTGAATCAATCGTCTATATAATACGATTACAAAATTATTTTGCTTTTTGAAGCGTTTTCTGTAAAAAATGCGTTGTGAAGGGGCTCGTTTGCAATTGAAAACGAGTTGTTGTTTGTTTATATTAGAGATGTGGTTGAAAGTTTTTGAAGGAGCCTGTAAGATGTATAACCATTGGAAAAAGACTTTGCTTGCTTTGACAGCGTTCTTTTGGAATGCCTGCGATAATAACACGACGCCGACGGGCCCCGTTGTAGGTCCGGATCCGACGTCCAGTTCGACAGAAGGGCAAAACTCTAGTTCTTCTGCAGTAAATCCGGGTTCTAGTTCAGTTGATAATCCGGCTTCGAGTTCTTCCGTGGTTTCAAGTTCTTCTGCTCAGTCAAGTTCTTCGGATGCACAGTTGAGTTCCTCTGCTGAATCATCGAGCTCCGTTGAATCTTCAAGTTCCTCTCCGATTGCTGAAAGCTCCAGTGGCGGAATAGAAGTCGTGCCTTTGTACGGTGTTTATATGGATAAGGAAACTTGCACGGCTCATAAAGACGACAAAGTTTATGAATGTACCGATGGGGTGACGTGCGTTGAATCTGATGTAGAGGAAACTCCTGCAACGAGCGATCCGACTGAAGTTACTGCAAAATATGGAGTAGTTTACAAGCCCGAGGTTACGGCCAAATATGGTGTTGTTTATATAAAAGATAAAGTTTATACATGCAGTGATGGCAAGGTTTACAACGAAGCTGAATTTCAGGCTCATTATAATACCCTTATAATTGATGAGACTGTTGTTCTTTATGGCCCTCCTTGCGCGTTTGACGGCTCTTGCGGAAAAGATAAATAATTCAGAATTGATTCCGTATGCATCTCGGTTTTAAGAAGTTTCTTGCGCTTGAAGCGCATCGTTTGTATCGTCACAGTCAAATAAAAACGCATCCGTTGACTTACCTTTTTTGGGAATGCACGTTGCGTTGTAATTTACATTGTTTGCATTGCGGAAGCGATTGCGTCGTTGATGCCATTCCGGACATGCCTCGCGAAGATTTTATGCGCGTCCTGGACGGCGTTGCTCCACATATCGATCCGAGCAATTTTATCGTGGTGATTACTGGCGGAGAACCGTTGATGCGTGCGGATCTTGAAGAAATTGGTAAAGATATCCAGGCGCGTGGATACCCCTGGGGCATGGTGACGAATGCGCTTGCTTTGACTCCGGAACGTTATACGAAATTGTTGAATGCGGGGCTGCGTGCGCTTACGATTAGCCTTGACGGGCTTGAAGAAAATCACAATCATTTTCGAGGCAATCCGCATAGCTTTGAACGTGCCGTGCGTGCTATCAACATGGCTGCACATACCGATGGCATTACATTTGACGTGATGACTTGCGTAAATCGCAAGAACCTTAAGGAATTGCCCAAGATTTTCAACTTGCTTTTGAATCTGGGCGTAAAGCGGTGGCGTGTTTCAAGCGTGTTCCAGAAAGGGCGTGCTAAAGACAATCCGTTGTTCCAACTAACGAATGACGAATTTCGTCAGATATTTGAATTTATCCGTGAAGCGAAACGGAAAAATCTCATGAACGTCAATTACGATTGTGAGGGATTTTTGGGAAGCTACGAAAAGGTCGCTCGTGATACTCCGTTCTTTTGCTGGGCGGGCGTGAACATTGCATCAGTGCTTTGCGATGGGAGCATTTCGGCATGCCCGAGTTTGCGTGGAGATTTCATTCAAGGAAATATCTACAAAGACGATTTGTGGGATGTGTGGCAGAACCGCTATCAAGTGATGCGTGACCGCAAATGGGCTAGAATTGGTGAATGCAAAGATTGCAAGTATTGGCGTTACTGCGAAGGCTCCAGTTTGCATTTGCGAGACGAGGCTACCAAGGAATTAGCTTATTGCCATGTAAAACGGCTCAAAGCTGCTGGCGTTTAAAGGTGTATTTACTACCTTTAAAAACATGGTTACGTTAGCTCTTTCTCATTTCGAAAAAAGTTTTCCGGCATCTTTGCGCGGCAAGCGCTTGGGCGCGGTGCTCCATCCGGCTTCGGTTTGCGCGGATTTGCGTTACACGCTTGATTTGCTCAAGGATTTTGACGGCAAGTTGTTTAAGCTCTCGGCGCTATTTGGACCGCAGCACGGCATCAAGGGACACACGCAAGACAACATGATTGAATGGGAAGGCTATACTGACCCGGAACTTGGAATTCCTGTTTATAGTTTGTATGGCGAACACCGCGAGCCGACGGCAGAAATGCTTTCGCATGTAGACGTGATGCTTGTGGACCTGCAAGATGTGGGTGCGCGTTATTACACGTTTATTTGGACGCTTTTCCTCTGCATGAAGGCTTGCGAAAAGGCTGGAATTCCGGTGGTTGTTGTGGATCGCCCGAATCCGATTAACTGCGTGGATGAAGAAGGACCGGTGCTTGACCTCAATTATACGAGTTTTGTGGGCTTGCACAGCATCCGCACGCGTCACGCCAAGACGATTGGCGAACTTGCAGAACTGTTCAAGGCGGAACGTTTCCCGAAGTGTGAACTTTACGTGATGCACATGGACGGTTACGATAAAAAGATGTGGTTCGACGAAACGGGTCTGCCGTGGATTTTGCCGAGCCCGAACATGCCGACGCTCGATACCGCAATTGTGTATC
>CAMUYW010000070.1 GCA_947165045.1 uncultured Fibrobacter sp.
GCCACATTCAGAATTTCATCAAATTCTGCAAGACGCGTGTCCCATTCTTCCTGAGTCTTTTTCTTACTCTTCTTATCGGCAGCATCTACAGATACTTTTGCTTCGGCTCGAAGCGTTTCGCGATATTCCTTGAGCAATTCTACTTGCTTTGCAATCTTGGTTGTCTTGCGGAGAATCTTTTCAAGGTTGGTATCATCGGTTTCATCAGCGTAAGAAAGAAGCGTGGTGCGGTATTCTGCCAGCAAGCTTTGATACTTGTCAAGCTCTCCGCGATAAAGCCATACGATAGCGTTCAAGTTTTTCAGTTGCCACTCGCTCCATTCATTCAAGGTGCGGTCAACAACGGTGTAATAGTTACGGGCTTCAATAAAAAGAACCTTGTCCTTGATGTTCTTCTTTTTGCACTTGTCAAAGAACCACAGTGTGCATGGCAAACTCTTGGTGTAAAAGAAGTTGTTGCCAACGCTTATCATGCAATCCACATGACCTGTCGCCACGAGTTTTTCGCGGATATCTTTGTCCTTGCTCTGGCTATCCGTCGCAGAGGCCGCCATCACAAAGCCTGCACGACCTTTTTCGTTCAGGTAGCTATAGAAATAAGAAATCCAAAGGTAGTTGCCATTGCCGATTTCTTTATCCTTGTTGACGGCAGGCAAACCAAACGGCAGTCGTCCTGCACTTTGACAACTTTCTGCCTTTACCTTATCCACATTAAAAGGCGGATTCGCCATCACATAATCGCATTGGCCATCCAAATTATGGGCATCGTGATAGAAGGAGTTCGCTTCGTCGCCAGACTTGACAACTCCAGTAAGGCCATGCACAGCCATGTTCATCAAGCAAAGCTGGGCATTGTATTCCACCTTTTCTTGACCGTAAAAAGTCATGGTCTCGTTGCTAGCCATCCCGGCTGCATTCACGAAATCACCCGTCTGCACGAACATGCCGCCACTTCCGCAAGCAGGGTCCAAAAGCACACCATACGAGGGCTCCAGCACATTCACAATCATCTTCACCAATGATTTCGGAGTAAAGAAAACTCCATCATCACTAGCGATGTTCTTTGCAAACTTACTGAGGAAGTATTCATAAATACGCCCCATTACATCGCCACCCACATCATCCAACGCATTGTTGTTGAAAGTGCGTAAAAGTTCAGCGAGAAGGTTATCCTTAAAATCGGTGTAGGTCTTGGGCAACACGCCCTTCAATTTTTCACTTTGAGCCTCGACTAGTTCCATGGCGTTATTCACCACTTCGCCAAGGCTGTTGAGCGGCTGACCATGCACATTCTTGAGTTTGGCAGAAGCAATGTTTGCAGGCAAGTTTACTAAATAATCGAACTGAGCTTCTTTGGGGAGGAACAAGGCACTCTTCGAAACAAAGTCACTCGCCTCAATGGGGAGAACGCGACCGCCTCGACTTGGGCGATTTTTCAACAGTTCGGCTTCAACCTTTTTGAAACGCCCATAGGCATAACGCAAAAACAACAGGCCCAAAACAGGCATACAATATTGATTCGAAGTCAACTTGGAATCGGCACGGAGTAAATCCGCAGATTCCCACAAATCCGCCTCAAGTTTCTTTAAGCTCTTATTATCCATTTTGGTCCTTATAAAAATTTAAATGCAACCGTTACGCAACTTTGTAGTGGGTATAAACATACTCGTAAATACGCTGGCGGTATTCCGAAATAGAGAGCTCATCAAAGCTTTCAGGGAGTTCGCTCCATAGCGTATCGCGAATCAAGTTATCGACAGCAGCCTTTGTTTCTTGTTTGTCCGTCCAATGGTCAAATTCAGCAATTTTTGCTTTAACCTTTTGGAGCAAATCTACAGCCACTTCCTTAATCTTTTTAATGTCCTGCTTACTCAAATCATCTTTGAAGAGCATGTCGTAAAGCGAAAGTTCTTCGTCGTTCTTGAAGCCCTCACGTACATAGCGCTGTTCTTCCTCATTCATGCTTGCCGCAAGGTTCATCAAGTCCATGAATGTTTTTTCAATCGTTGCACGATCCTGTTCGCTGTTGTAAGCCTCAATAATTTCGCGATAGCGGTCGTAATA
This sequence comes from uncultured Fibrobacter sp., assembly GCA_947165045.1. Classification (GTDB taxonomy): domain Bacteria; phylum Fibrobacterota; class Fibrobacteria; order Fibrobacterales; family Fibrobacteraceae; genus Fibrobacter. Next base: position 2,065 of record CAMUYW010000070.1, read on the forward strand.
ATTGATGCGGAATGGATTCTGTGCAAGCATCACAGCCAAGCGATCCTTTATCAATTCTTCCAAATCGCGGAATAACAAATTTTGTCGTTTTGCCTTCGCAAATTCACGACGCAACAAATCAAAATCGATTTTGCTAATGTCGAACTGTTTAGACTTTTTCTTGTCATTCTTAACGACATCAACATACTCGTTCATAATCTGGTTCAGCTGAACCATCAAATCCACATTTGTCACATGACGACGTTTAGTTTTCAAGTCGCGAGCAACCGCATCAATCGCTTTAAACTTCGCACGAATTTCACTTGTCACATCGTCGCGATTCGTGTATTTCATCAATCGCACAAGTTCTGCGGCATATGTGCTAAAAGTTTTTTTGTTTTCAAGCGTAGAGCAAACCGCATTTTCAACATCCTTGATTGCTGCAAGTTTGTCAAAATTCTTTGACTCGATTATGCTCTTTAAATTCGCGTTGCAGCCATCCAAGAAACTTTCAGTTTTAGCGACCACTTCTACAATGCGTTTTAAAAGCTCTTCTTTATCAATGGTAGGATCGTTACCGGACCCAGGAACCTTATTCGTGTAATCTGCAAGTGCCTTACGCAAAGCCTTCACAATACCTGCGTAATCCACAATCAAGCCGTTGCTTTTTCCTTCGTTTACGCGGTTCGCACGGGCAATTGTTTGCATGAGAGTATGAGCCTTTAACAACTTGTCCAAATAAAGGCAACTAAGGCTCTTTACATCAAAACCGGTAAGCCACATCGCACAAACAAAGACTATACGGAACTTGCTATTGGAATCCTTGAATTCCTTGTCCAGTTCACGTTTTTCCATTTTTATTCGATGCGGAACAATGTCCAAGCCCCATTTTGCAAATGTCTGCTGTTCGTTCTGTTCGTCACTCACGACAACAGCCATCTCGGTTTCACGCATCCACTGGATTTTGCGATTCAGTTCTTGAGCCTCTTGCTGTGTCGCCTGCTTGCAAATAGATTCGAGGTTCTTGATTTCTTCTGCCCAATATTCCTGGGCATAATTGAACATTCGAACACACGTGACCTTGTTTAGGCAAACAAACATTGCCTTTCCGCTAGTCCAAAGGTCGGAATAATGTTTGACGAAATCCTTTGCAACAGCACGCAAGCGCGGTTCAGCCGTAAGCAGGTGATATTCCTTGGCAAAATCCCTTTCCAGTTTTTCTTGGGCATCCGGGTCAAGGTCTGCTTTTTCGATGGCATCCAAAATCTTGTCCGAAATTTCAGGATTCTTGAGTTCCTTGATTTTATCGGCACGGTTTTCGTAATAGAGAGGGACCGTCGCACCATCTTCTACAGCACGCTTAAAATCGTAAATCGAAATGTAGCCGCCGAATGTGCGCTCGGTAATGTTATCGTCCTTTAAAAGCGGAGTACCTGTAAAGCCTAAACGAGAGGCATCAGGTAACAAGTTGCACATGTTATCTGCAAAAATTCCGTTCTGGCTACGGTGTGCTTCATCCGACAAAATCAAGATATCGTGATCAGGATGAATCGGCTCCAAATCCTTCTTGTTGAACTTTTGAATCAGCGTAAAGATGAAACTCGGATTAGCCTTTAGTTTTTTAATAAGGTCATTTCCGCTTGTAGCGATAAACTTGGATGCTTTTACACCGCCAAGCATTTTGCAATTTTCAAAAGTTTCACTGATTTGCTTGTTCAGTTCATCGCGATCGGTCAGCACGACAATTGTCGGAGAACCGTCCGTACGGCGGCGAATTTTCTGCGAAAGGAAGAGCATCGAATAGCTTTTACCGCTCCCCTGCGTATGCCAAAACACACCAAGTTTACCTTTACGGAGTTTGCGGTTCTTATAAGCTTCAAACGCTTCATTCACGCCAAGATACTGATGATTCCTTGCAAGGATTTTTACCGTATGGCCATCGCTGTGGTCATAAAGGATAAAGTTTTCAAGCAAATCAATAAAGGTTTCTTTTCGGCAAATACCCTTGAGCATCGTAGCAAGCGCCACTGAACCAGCGTCGTCTTCTTTAAGGCGTTTCCATTCATGGAAAAATTCAAACTTGCTTCCGAGTGTCCCCACCTTTGCCTCAAAACCATTCGAGAGCATCAAGAAAGCATTGTAGTAGAACAGCTGCGGGATAGTCGATAGGTAATCAGTGTAATTATCGTCGTAGGCATTTTGCACCGCCACATCGTTTCGCTTGAGTTCAACAAACAAAAGCGGAATACCATTTACAAAACCAACAATATCCGTACGACGATGGTACAACTCGCCATGAATCTTCATTTCTTTCACGGCAAGGAAATCGTTATTCGACGGATTGTTGAAATCAACAATCAACGCACGCTTTTCATCGACTTGGCCGTTCGGCTTTTTTATCGTCACCGGAATGCCATCGCGGATGAATCCGTACTTTTCTTCGTTGATTTGCAAAAGCGAAGAAGTGCTAAGCGTTGCCGTAAATTTTTGAACAGCCTCTTCAATCTGATTCTGATTAATCCAAGGATTCAGTTTTTGGAGGGCAGCCTTAAAAAAGCGGAGCAAAAGGACTTCGCGATACGACTTTCGCCCAAATGTACCATTATCCCCAAGAACCTCAAGATTATAGGCAAAAACAACACGCCAACCCAGCTCTTGCAGCAAGTTTCCGGCGCTCTCTTGAACAAGAATGTTTTCACTGTATTCGTAGGACATAATAATGGGCTTTTTTTGTAAATATAGCCTATTTTTCTGTCAAATTACAACAAACAAAGAGATTTAAAAGGTCAAAAGCCGAAACAATAAACCAAAGGGATGCACAACAGTGCGTGGGTTGTTCGCACTACAAAAACCATTAGTTTGATAAAATTTTCAGCGGATTTTAGCAAAAATGCGAAAAATCCACCAAATGTCACATTCTGTCACCGCAATAATTTAAATTGAATCATGATTGTTTTAGTCTGCCTTTTTTGCTTGTAGGCAGTCGGAGGTAAAGATGAAGAAAGAGAACACAACAGCCAAGGCTGTAATATGGCACATATTGACTTTCACACTAATATTTTATATACTTGTTAGTATGAATGTCAATAGTCAAAAAGAACGTTTAATAGAACTCATCTCGAAAAATGGTGGGCGAATCACTACTAGCGAGGCAGAACTCGCTGGCATTCATAGAATGATCCTTAAACAACTGGCCGACAGTTACGAGATAATTAGAACATCAAGAGGCGTATACCAACTACCAACACTCCAAGAAGATGATCTGCTCGACTTGCAGAATCAATATCCTACAGGTATCTTTTCTTATGAAACAGCATTGTATCTGCATTCTCTAATGGAACGAGCTCCATTCTGGTGGACAATGACTTTCAGGGGCAATTACCATGCATCGTCCCTACAAGCCAAAGGCATAGTCAAAAAGCTCTCCTCAAAAAAGCTCTACCCTATTGAAATCGTAGATGTCAAGACACCTATGGGTAATATCGTGAAAGCATATTCTGCAGAGAGAACCCTTTGCGAAATAGCAACCACCAAAGCGGCAGCAGACATTCAAACCATCACCTACGCGATGAAGACTTACGCAACCAGCAAAGCCAAAAACATTCCTAAGCTGGTAGAACTCGCCAAGACTTTTCATGTGGAGAAAAAAATCCGGACATATCTGGAGGTACTCCTATGATCACAAATAACGAAATGCAATTAAAGGCAAAGATCAAGGCGATGGCAGGAAAAATGGGCATCACGCCGCAGGCCGCTTTACAGATGTTCTGTCTCGAAAGATTCTTGGAAAGAATATCTATCTCAAATTATCACGATTTCTTTATCATCAAAGGCGGGTTCTTGATTGCATCTATAATCGGTATCGGGAACCGATCTACGATGGATATTGATGCAACCGTAAAAGGGTTCAACGTAAACCACGAGAAAGTTACTACCATTTTCAAGGAAATCTGCCATATCAGAGTCAACGACCAATTGATTTTTTCGTTCGAACGAATCGAAGACATTCGCGAAAAAGACAATTACCCCGGAATTAGAGTTTTTCTTTCGGCACTTTATGGCAAAATAATTACTCCTCTCACAATCGACCTCACAACGGGCGATACAATTATTCCCGCTGAAATAAAGTACTCGTACAAATGCGTATTCGACGACAAGACTGTTTCAATCTTGGCATACCCGATCGAAAACATCCTTGCTGAAAAACTGGATACAATCATTTCGCGAGGCGTAGCTAACACAAGGTCAAGAGATTTCTACGATATCTATACGCTATACGCATTAAAGAAACACGAAGTCGATTTCAATATTTTGAAAGAAGCTCTAATTGCAACAGCTCAGAAAAGAGGAACTCTTGATTTTCTCGAGAATCACCAACAGATTCTTGATAGCATTGAAAATGACTCTGTCCAAGCTGATTTCTGGAAACGTTTTATTACACAAAACCCATACGCCAAAGGATTAGCTTTTCCGCAAGCAACTGATGCTATTAGGGCTTTATTGGAACAGATTTCTCTTTAAAAGCCTTAGTGGTTGTCAAGGAATACTTGACTACCACAACGTATGTAAAGCGTTACCCCTCCCCCTATTGACTTTTTTAACTTAAAAAGTTCTCTGGATTCTTCGCTCCGCTCAGGATGACAAGCAAGGAGATTCCCGCCTTCGCGGGAATGACAAGCTCTCCCTTACTTACAATGTTTCTTCAGTGCGTCGATATACGCTTCTGCATATCTCGATTTCGTGACACTTTTACGCATAACATAACCGACAGTCATTTTGTCGTGGACATCGAGGCGCTTTGCGATGATGTTCTTGCCGTTGAGTTTGTGGCTAATGACACCGGAGCAAATCGTATAGCCGTCAAGGCCGATAAGCAAGTTGAATAGTGTAGCGCGGTCGCGAACCTTGATGTTTCGCGGACAGTCGAAATCGATGGCAGTGAGCGGTTCTTCGGCAAAGTAGAACGAGTTAAAGTCACCTTGTTCGTAAGTGAGGTACGGATAAGGCTGAAGGTCTTCGAGGGTGATTTTTTCTTTTTTCGCAAGCGGATTCTTCGATGACATGAACACGTGAAGCGGTGTTGCAAAAAGCGGTTCGAAAACAAGATTGTTCTTTTGAATGAGCTTGGTGATGACCTTTTCGTTTTTATCGCTGAGGTAAAGCACGCCCATTTCGCTTTTCATTTTGGCGACATCATCAATGATTTCGTTTGTTTGCGTTTCACGGAGCGTAAAATCGTAGCTCGGGCCGCCGAACTTGCGAATAACATCGACAAACGCATTCACAGCAAAAGAATAGTGCTGGCAGCTGACGGAGAAAATCATATTGCCGCCCTTGCCGCCTTTATAGCGGTCTTCCAAGAGCGTCGCCTGTTCCAAAACCTGCCTTGCATACGAGAGGAATTCATCGCCTTCGTTTGTAATGGTCACGCCTTTGTTGGAGCGGTTGAAAATCGTGACGCCCATTTCTTCTTCGAGTTCGTGGATAGCAGCGGTAAGGCTCGGCTGCGAGATAAATACTCGCTTGGAGGCTTCGGTGATATTTCGCGTGTCTGCAATGGCAATGGCATATTTAAGTTGTTGTAGAGTCATAATATCCTTTTATAGCTAGCTATAACCACAATAGAAAAAATCTATCGTGAACGTACAAAAAATAGTATTTTACCTATTTCAAAAATGTGAATATATTTGGGAGCGTTCAAGAAAAACAAATAAAAAAGGTAGGTTAATTAATATGACAACGAAAAATACTTCTGTAATTGGTTTCCCGCGTATCGGTAAGAATCGTGAACTCAAGTTCGCAAGCGAAAAGTTCTTCAAGGGCGAAATCTCCGAAGCTGAACTCCAGAAGGTCGCCGCCGAAATTCGTCTTTACGGCTGGAAGAAGCAGCGCGAAGCTAATATTTCCTTTATTCCATCGAACGACTTCTCTTTTTATGATAACGTTCTCGACACAGCATTTTTGCTGAATGTTGTTCCGGCTCGTTACCAGCAGCTCGGTTTGAGCGTTCTCGAAACTTATTTCGCCGCATCCCACGGTTACCAGGGCGAAAAGGGCGACGTGAAGGCCCTCCCGATGAAGAAGTGGTTCAATACGAACTACCATTACATTGTTCCTGAAATTGACGATGCTACCGAGCTCAAACTCGTCGGAAAGAAGCCCGTCGAAGAATTCAACGAAGCCAAATTGGCCGGAATTGAATCCATTCCGACGGTGATCGGCCCTTATACGTTCCTCCGACTCGCACGTTACAATGGCCAAAAGAAGGCTAAGGACTTTGCTGCTGCAGCAGTCAACGCTTACGCAGAACTCGCTGAAAAGCTCGCCGCCGCAGGCGCCAAGTGGATTTCTTTCGCAGAACCGGCTCTCGTCTTCGACGTGACTGCAGAAGAACGCGAACTCTTCAAGACGATTTACGCAGAACTCTTGAGAAAGATCGGCGAAAAGAAGAACCTCAAGATTGCATTGCAGACTTACTTCGGCGACATCCGCGACGTTTACCAGGATGTGACCGCGCTCGGCTTTGACGCTATCGGTTTGGATTTCGTCGAAGGTCTCCAGTCGCTCGAACTTTTGAAGAAGGGCTTCCCGAAGGGTACGGTTCTTTTCGCAGGCGTTGTAAACGGCAAGAACATCTGGCGCGCCGATTACGCACAGAAGAACGCTCTCCTCGCTGAAATTGAAAAGTATGTGGCAGCTGAAAATGTGGTCGTTGGCACTTCTTGCTCGCTTTTGCATGTGCCTTACACGGTCGCTGCAGAACAGAAGCTTTCTGCCGACATTCTCAAGCACTTTGCATTCGCCGAAGAAAAGCTCACGGAACTTGCAGAACTCGCCAGCGCCGACGCAGTTGCACTTGAAAAGAACAAGGCTTTGTTCGCAAGCGCACGCATCAACGAAAATAGCGCTGTTCAGAGTCAGCTCGCCGCACTTACCGCCGCTGATTTCGAACGCAAGCCGAGCCGTCTCGAACGCCGCGAAGTGCAGAAGGCTGAATTCAAGTTGCCGGCCTTCCCGACAACGACAATCGGCTCTTTCCCGCAGACTGCCGAAGTCCGCGCCAACCGCGCCGCATTCCGCAAGGGCGAAATTTCCAAGGAACAGTACGTTGCATTCAACCAGAAGAAGATTGCCGAATGCATCAAGTTGCAGGAAGAAATTGGCCTCGACGTGATTGTCCACGGTGAATTTGAACGTAATGACATGGTGGAATATTTCGGTTCCAAGATCGACGGCTTTGTGTTCACGCAGAACGCCTGGGTGCAGAGCTACGGTACCCGTTGCGTGAAGCCGCCTGTCGTTTGGGGTGACGTGAGCCGCAGCGCTCCGATTACGGTTGAATGGTCTGTTTTCGCACAGAGCTGCACCAAGAAGCCGGTGAAGGGCATGCTTACGGGTCCTGTCACGATTCTCAACTGGTCCTTCCCGCGCGAAGACATTTCGCTCAAGACGCAGGCACAGCAGATTGGCCTTGCCATCCGCGATGAAGTTTTGGACCTCGAAAAGAACGGCATCAGAATCATCCAGATTGACGAAGCCGCTCTCCGCGAAAAGTTGCCGCTCCGCAAGAGCGACTGGCACAAGGAATACCTCGACTGGGCCATTCCGGCATTCCGCCTGGTTCACGCCAAGGTCAAGCCCGAAACACAGATCCACACGCACATGTGCTATAGCGAATTCAACGACATTGTCCGCGATATCGACGCTATGGATGCCGACGTGATCACGTTCGAAGCAAGCCGTTCTGACCTCAAGTTGCTCGATGCCCTGAACGAAGCCAAGTTCGAGACGCAGGTGGGCCCGGGCGTTTACGACATCCACTCTCCGCGTGTTCCGTCAGAACAGGAAATCGTTGATGCTCTCCACAAGATCATCGCGAAGATTCCGCAAGAAAATGTGTGGGTCAATCCGGATTGCGGTCTCAAGACTCGTGGTGAAACGGAAACGACGGCAAGCCTCAAGAATCTCGTTGCTGCAGCAAAGAAACTGCGCGGAGAAAAGTAACGGAAACATGTATGGATCCTCGCCTTTCCCCGTCAAGCGAGGACAGGCGCGAGGATGACAATGCGCGCATCGCTAGGATGACGTTTCTCGCGATGCGCAAAAAAGTTACACCTCTGCTGTTGTTGCAAGGCGACACCTCTCATCAATGATAGACAGATTCAAGTTCGCTCTCGTCTATCGCTCCATACCCTTGCAAAGACAGTTAACGATACAATCCCCGTGCGCGATGAGCCGCGGGGATTTCCTATTGCTAATCATCATGACCGAAAGATGGCGGATCAAGTCCGCCATGACGTAAAAAATAAATCCTATTGCCGCCAGTTTTCTATAGCAAAAATCTATAACTCAACATAAAAAAGTAGTATATATAAAGGGGCTTGCGACCACCCCACCCCATTGCTATCTTTGTGCCGCATTTGAAATAGGAGGCAAAAATGGAAAAGCGCACAAGTATTTTTGCAAATGGTATTATCTGGTTCGGAGTAGCCATCTCCGTTTCTGAAATTGAAGCTGGTATAGAAATTGGTGCTGCATCCGCAGCGGATTCGCTTTGGTTGCCGCTTGTTCTCGGACATATCTTCGGAGGCATTTTGCTCTTTTTCGTGGGCCTCATCGGTGCGCGCGTTCGCTTGAACGCCATGGAAACGACGAAATCGACTTTCGGCAAATACGGTTCGAAGTTCTTTGCCGCGCTGAACACTTTCCAATTGCTCGCTTGGGTCGCTGTTTTGAACGCTCAAGGTGCTTCGGCCTTGGCAGGGCTCAACTTGCCGATTTCATTCCCGCTCACATGCGTGATTCTCGCTGCACTCATTGGCGCATGGGTTTACGTTGGTATTCGCCGTTCCGCAAATGTGACGACCGTCGTGATGGCAGCGCTCGCCGTTTTGCTCGCCATTCTTTCTGTGAAGTTATTCGGACTTCTCAATGGTTCGAGCGCAGTTGCAAGTGCCGCGGACGCCGCTGGAGCCGTCGCAGGAAATGCCGCGGCATCCCCCACGCTCAAGTTCTGGAACATCTTCGAAATTTCTATTGCCATGCCGATTTCTTGGTTGCCGGTCATTTCGGACTACACGAAGGATGCCGAAAAACCTGTTAAGGCAACCGCCGTTTCTGCAATTGCATACACGTTTGCAAGTCTTTGGATGTATATCATTGGTATCGAAATTTCGGGCATTGGCGCAGGCAACAACATCGCGCAAGCCATTCTCCTCGCAGGTCTCGGAATCCCAGGAATCATCATCGTGGTACTCTCGACAGTTACAACAAACTTCCTTGCAGCAAATTCCGCAGGCGAATCATCCAAGGCGATTTATAGTAAAATAAATCCGAAAATTGCAGGTATCGTCGTGAGCTTCTTGAGCGCCGCTCTCGCGATTTCGGGAATCATGGAACACTACATCAGCTTCCTTTATTTGATTGCATCCGTGTTCGCCCCGATGGCCGCAGTGCTTTTGGTTTCGTTCTACTTCTCGAAGGAACGCATCGAAACGCTTAGCGCTTGGATTTGGAACATTTTTGCATGGCTCGCGGGATTTATCGCCTATCAAGTTGCCGAACGATTTGATTCGGTTTTCTTGGGTCCGACGCTCCTTGCGGTGATTGTATCGGCCGCGTTCGCCTCCGTGCGCGTACTGTCTGAAAGAAAGATTTCTAACTTTTAACTCGCCATGCCACAGAAAAAAATCGCGTTAATTAATGATGTTACAGGATTTGGTCGGTGCTCCATCGCCGTCATGGCTCCGATTGTTTCGGCCATGAAAATCCAGGCTGTTACCGTGCCGACCGCAGTCCTTTCGGCGCACACGCAGTTTCCCGAATATTACTTCGACGACTACACTTCAAAAATGCGCGATTACATTCAAACCTACAAGGATTTGAATTTATCGTTCGACGCGATTGCTTCTGGGTTCCTCGGCTCTGAAGAGCAAGTCGATATCGTGATTGACTTTTTCAAGACGTTCAAGAAAAGCGGCACGTTCACATTGGTAGACCCGGTGATGGGCGATTACGGGCGACTCTACGAAACATATACGCCTAGTTTGTGCGAAAAGATGAAAGCGCTCGTTCATTACGCCGACATTTTGACGCCAAACCTCACCGAACTTTGCACGTTGACAGATGTAAAATACAGAACCGAAGGTTTCAGCGACGTAGAACTTGCCGACATGTGCCGCAAGCTTGTAGAACAGGGGCCCGAACACATTGTGATCACCGGAATCCCCTACAACTCCAAGCAAATCATGAACTACGTCTACAGCAAAGGCGAAGAGCCGCGCATCGTAATGGTAGACCGCATCGGTGGCGACCGCAGCGGAACCGGCGATGTCATCAGTTCAATCATTGCAGGCATGTATTTGAACGGGCACGATTTTTATGAGTCCGTTAAAAAAGCCGCGGACTTTGTCTCTAAATGCTTGCGTTACTGCGAAGACAACAATGTTCCCACGCATTGGGGACTCTGCTTTGAAATGTATCTCCGCGACTTGATGGAGGATTAAGCCAAATGGTTGTATATACTGTTACTGGAAAAGTTGGTGAAGCCGGCTATTTAGACATCGCGAACAGCGGCGATATCACGGGCAAGAATATTTACGTGAATATGACGAATCGTTGCCCCTGCAGCTGCGTTTTTTGCTTGCGCCAGACAAAGAAAATGATGGAAGGCAATTCGCTTTGGCTCAAGGGCGGCGAACCGAGCGTCGAAAATGTGTTGGGCATTTTCGATAAGTACGACCTTTCCGTCATTAACGAACTCGTGTTTTGCGGATACGGCGAACCGCTCGAACGCTTGCATGACGTTTGCAAAGTCATCGACGCATTGAAAGCAAAATACCCGAAATTAAAGGTCCGCCTCAACACAAACGGTCTTGCAAACTTGATTCACGGCGAAGATATCACGCAGCAACTCGAAGGCCGCTTTGACACCGTTTCGATTTCGATGAACGCGCCAACCGCCGAAGAATTCCTAGAACTCACAAGATCAAGATTCGGCATCAAGTCTTTTGACGCCATGAAGGAATTTGCAGCACTCGCAAAATTCCATGTGCCAAACGTCGTGATGACCGTTGTCGAAAAAGTGATGCCCGAAGAAAAAATCGAGCAGTGCCGCAAGATCTGCAACGAGATCGGCGTAACGCTGAGAGTGAGACCATTCGAAAATTAAACGAAAAAGCCGCCGAATAAATCGGCGGCAATTTTTTTGCAAAAATCAATTCATCTACTTTTGCTTGGCAAACAAACTTTTGACTTTATTAAAATAATTCCGAGTTCTTTCTGGTTCAATAAAGAACGTCGCCACGCAAATGACAGTCGTTGTATTAAAGAAGCAATGTATAATCGTACATGACTTCGCAAAAACGTTCCATTCACCCATACTAGTAATTTGGAATATACTCCATATAATTTGAGCAACCATCGCGAACGAGCACGCGACCAAAATATCCGCATTCTTTTTCGCAAGCGCAAAAATGCTGGCAGCAGCAACGGCAAAGTATATTAAAACACGTGGCAAAGAGAATGCGTACCCGAACATAGCACCCGCAGTACCTGCCAAACCAACTACAAGAAAACACGCCGCGCAAAAACGATACAGGACTAAATTAAAGCCTTCATGAACCACGGCTTCATTATTTTCTTCTACACGCTTTTTAGGTGCAATAAAGAATGCGGCAATAGCAACAACGAGATTCTCATTAAAAATCAAAGAAGCTATCACACCGGGCATATTCCGAAACCCGCCGCCAAAACTAAAAGTAATAGGCCCTGCAAACGCCCAAATAAGCATAATCACCGCTACAACTTTTAAAGCAATTACGTTATTTTTGACAAGTGCAAAAATTCCAGCCCCTAAAGCAAGTACAATTGCCAAAAGCCCAAGCATAATCGGGCCCGCCAAACCAGACACAAACAATAGCCCGCCCATCCCAAGAAAATCATCAAATGACGAAGTTGTAAGAGCACTCCACAGCGAAGCAAGCAACCCGCCATGCCCAGCTACAAACAACATCTTGATTATGATATTGAATACATTTACGATAAGTACTATGGCACAAACACGTAGCAAAGCCAAGTTGCCGTTGAAAGCCGGTTTTTCTTCCACTTTATTTCCTCCTTTACGCGTCGAAACTTACAACTTATTCAACCATATATTTTTCGAGTTCTGGGTACATGTCAGACGAGATAAACAGCATTCGTCCACGAACCCACATATTAGCACCCCATTTCCCGTTCCGGCTCCATTTCTTATTCCGCACCAACTTGAATTTTTCAAGCGGAATCGTAACGCTATTCCCTAGCAAAAAAGTAATGCACACCGTTTCGTCATCACGGAACACAACCTTTTTAGGAACCGCATGGAGCACGACAAAACACCAGTAAAGGAGAAAAACTTGCTTAAAGACCCACATACCATTGACGGTATCGTAAGCACCGGTGTTCACCATAATCATAATGTTCTTAACAAACCAAAAAGCGCCAAAAAAGAACATCGCCAGTGGCGCCCAAAGTTGCGTTTTGCTTTGACACGTATAAACTTTTTCTTCGCTCATTCAAAATTCTCCTATTGCAAAAATACAAAATAAAAATCCCCCGACCTTTTAGGTTGGGGGTTATAAAGGTTCGCGGGGGGCGCGCGCCCCGCCATTTTTACTTCACGAAGGCGGCGTAGATTGCCTTGATGGCCTTTTCGGTATCGGCTTCGTCAACACCAGTGATGATGTTGATCTGGGAAGAACCCTGGTCGA
>CAMUYW010000071.1 GCA_947165045.1 uncultured Fibrobacter sp.
ATTGGAATAATCTTACAAAGAATATACATAAGTCTTTGATACTTCGCAAGTTATGAAGATTTAAATTTGTGAAAAAAGTTGAAATTTTACAAAAAAATACAAAGAAAATGGAAAAATTTGCGTATTTTTAGTGCTCAAATATTCACGTGAATTTAAGCCTGACTAACCAGAGTTACAAAAATGGGTGTTTAATCCAGAAAAATTTTTTAGGGTTCCTGCACAAGCTCGATCAAGTTAGATATATTTGGGGACGTAATAAAAAACAATCCTAGTTGTAGCAAAAAGAAAAGGTTTCTATGGGCTTCAATATGCACGGACTGGCATTCAAACAGTCCATGATGACCCTTGTCGGTTTCAGCATCGTGTTTGCGACGCTGTTCGGGGTTCTCAGTTTCCAGGTGCAGAGCAAGCTTTCTACGTTACTCACGCAAAAAGGTGAGGAAATAAGCCTTTCCAACGTTGCCATTATCGAAAAACTCTTTGAAAAAGGGAAAAAACTGGGCGACGAATATGCCGAAATACTCGGTAAGGAGATGTATTCCGGCAAGGACCTGGATGACTTTTTGACTCAGGCCGTCTTTGATGCTAGACAAACGCTTCCTCAAGTGCTGGCTGTCGTTGTTGCCTACGAACCGGGAATGGCTCCCAAGTCCAAATGGCATCAGGAAGTGATGCGCTTGGCTCAGTATTCTGGGACCGATATCAAGCTCATGAAAGGTAAGGATTACCTTGAGAAAACTTGGTATAAGAGCACGAAGAATATGCAAAAGGGCCTTTGGCAAGAACCGTTCGTAGGTGATTTTATCAAGGAACCGATTGCTGTTTATACCGCTCCAATCTACCAAAAAGATACATATGGAAACACCGTTTTTGCAGGGGTCCTTTGTGTGGATATGTCCATTGCGTTCCTCAAGGAAACGGTGGCATCAATTCCTGTATCGAACTCTGGGTACGTTGTCGTGTTGTCTGCTAACAATACCATCATTGCTCATCCCAAGAACGAAATTGTTTTCAAGGAAAATTTTTCTAGCCTCTCTGGAGGAATGGGTGTACAGGCTGTAACGGAATTCGAGAAAACCGTGCAGAGCATGAAGAAGGGCCTTTTCATGGGGACTACGCCCGATGGTAAGGAAGCTGTGATTTACTACAAGGCTATGGAATCGAACGGGTGGACGTTTATGATTGTGTGGCCTGCGCATGAGTTCATGGAAAGTCAGCGCTCTCTAGAAAAAATGTTTGCGTGGATGAGCGTTGCTGGCTATGTGGTAATGTTGCTCTTGATATTTGTGATTTCGTCCAGAGTGTCCCGTCCGCTCAAAGAGCTGGCCGTTGCGGCGAAAAAGATGGGTGATGGTGACTTCGATGTTGCTATTCCGCACCTTTCTGGGCATGATGAAATTGCCCAATTTGCATGGGCGTTCCTGAACATGCGCACCTCGCTCAAGGAGCACATGGAAAAGCAGAAGGATTTGGACCGCATCGAGAGTGAACTCGATTTTGCAAAGGATATTCAGCTGGGATTCCTCGCGATGAATGAGAGCGAAGAAGGCTCGGAAGATGCGTGTCACGAGCTGACGCCGTTCATGCTTCCGGCTAAAGAAGTTGGTGGCGATTTCTACGATTTCTTCAAACTAGACGATGGACGCTTGTGCGTGGTCGTGGGCGATGTGTCGGGCAAGGGTGTGCCGGCAGCTTTGTTCATGATGGTGTCTCGAATTGTGTTGCGTACCATGGCGAAAAACTTGAACTCAGTCGTGGATACGTTCGAAAAGTCGAATTATGAGCTGGCTAAGCGCAACCGTGCGAACATGTTTGTCACGGTGTGGATGGGCTTTATCGACTTGAAAACGGGCCATGTGGAATTTGCATCAGCGGGACATAATCCGCCTGCGATTCGCCATCAGGATGGCTCAGTGGAATTTGCAAAGAGCAAAGCTGGCGTTGTTGTTGCGGCGATGGAAAACTCGCACTACCGGATGCAGACGCTTGACCTTGCTCCGGGTGATACTTTGTTCCTCTATACGGATGGCGTGACGGAAGCGACTAACGAACATAATGAACTTTTTGGTAACGAAAGGTTGCTCGATGCGCTGAAGCATGGCGGCGGAAAGGGCACTAAGGAAATGTGCCGCTTTGTCAAACGTCAAATGGATGCGTTTACGAGAAAGGCTCCGCAGTTTGACGACATTACCATGCTCGCTATGGAGTTTAAAGGGGGTAATAACATCTAGGCTGTAAAAGCGCTTGCAAAAGTGCTTGTAAAATGTTACCCTTGACGGATTCCGAATATTTAGGTATATTTGGCTATCAAAAAATTGAATTTTTAACCAAAGGATTATCGTGATCGGCGTTATTGTTAAGTCCAACGAACCGTTCGAACGCGCTCTCAAGCGTTTCACCAAGTCTTGCGAAAAGAATGGCATCATCTCCGACGTCAAGAAGCGTCAGCGTTTCGAAAAGCCTTCCGAAGAAAAGAAGCGTATTGAAACTGCAGCTCGTCGCAAGCGTCTCAAAGAACTTGCAGACCAGAACCGCAAGCGTCTCTACTAATTCGATTTATAATCGGACTTTGCTAAACTTTAATGAGTTGTCAGCTGGTGCTGATGACTCATTAGGTGTTTTCTAGACATTCTAAAAAGGAAAATGTTATGGCAAGTGAACTTTTGACAAAAATTCTCGACGACATCAAGACTGCTATGAAGGCTCATGATGCCGCAACTCTCGGAACGCTTCGTACGCTCCATTCTGACATCAAGAACGAAGCCATGAAGGCCGGGGCTGCTCCGGCCCAGATCATGGACACCATTACGGATGCCATGTGCATCGATGTTCTTGCCAAGAGCGTAAAGCAGAAGCAGGAAGCTATTGAAATCCTCAAGAAGGGTGGTTTCTTGGACAAGGTTCCTGAAGAAGAAGCTTGCATTGCCCTTTATCGCAAGTACATGCCTGCCGAAATGAGCGAAGAAGAAGTCAAGGCCCTCATTGCCGAAATCAAGGCTGCAACGGGCGCCTCTTCTCCGAAAGACATGGGCAAGATTATGAAGGAACTTTCTCCGAAGGTCAAGGGACGCTTTGATTCCAAGCGTGCCAGCGCCCTCGTGCAAGACGCTCTGAAGTAATAGGGGCCAATGCCCAATACCCAATCCAAAATTCAAGAACTGGAGCTGCTCTACAAGATCAGCTCCATTTTGAACCAGAGTCTTGATTTTGAAACAGTCGCGCATCCGGTGTTGCAGACTGTTGAATCGGTGATGGGCGTTGAACATGCCACTCTCACTTTGTACAACCGCCACACGGGCGAAATCTCCATCGAAATTGCAGAAGGCTTGAGCAGTCGACAGGCGAGCAAGGGCCGCTATAAAGTGGGCGAAGGCATTACGGGCCGCGTCGTTGAAACCGGTAAGCCGATTATCATTCCTTCCGTCGCGAAAGATCCGGACTTCTTGGACCGCACGGGCCGTGGCAAAACTGAAGACAAGGCGTTTCTTTGCGTTCCGATTATCATGGAGCAAGAAGTCGTTGGCGCCTTGAGTGCCGACGAACACAATCCAGACGAAGCGAACCTCAACGACCAAATTCATTTGCTCGAAATCATCGCGCAGATGCTTGCAACTGCTGTGAAACTCCGCCGCCAGGCTCGTGAAGAGAATGAAATTCTCAAGGCCGAAAACGAACGCATGGCGATGGAGCTCAAGGCGCGTTTCCAGCCGGACAATATCATCGGGCGCACTCCCGAGATGCAACAAGTCTACACGCAAATAGACCAAGTCGCGTGGAGCCCGCTTCCGGCGCTGATTGTAGGCGAGGTGGGGACTGGTAAAGGGCTTGTTGCTGAAGCTATTCATTTCCGTTCAGACCGCAATTTAGGGCCGTTCGTGCGAGTGCATTGCGCGGCCCTCCCGGAGTCCGTGTTGGACCGGGAACTTTTTGGTAGCGAAAAGGGCGCCTTGGTTGGCGTCGTCAACGAGGCGCCGGGCCGCGTAGAACAAGCCGAAGGCGGCACGCTTTTTTTGGACGAAGTTGCGGAACTCACCCCGAACTTGCAGATAAAGTTGCTTCGTCTCTTGCAGCAAGGCGAAATGGAACGCGTGGGTGCCCGCTTCCCGAAAAAAGTGAACGTGCGCGTAATCTGTGCAACGACCAAGAATTTGCAGCAGATGGTTTCTGACGGCACATTCCGCGAAGACTTGTATTACCAACTCCATATTGTTCCGATTTATGTGCCGCCTCTTCGCAAGCGACGTACCGATATTGTGCTTTTGGCAGATTACTTTGTTGAACATTACTGCCGCTTGGTCGGCAAAAACGTGCGCCGTCTCGCTCGCGGAACCATCGAAATGCTCATGAGTTATCCGTGGCCGGGCAATGTGCGCGAACTCGAAAATGCGATTGAACGTGCTGTTCTCTTGACCGAAGAAGACGTCATTTACCCGCATCATTTTCCGCCGACAATCCAGACGGACGAAACGAGCGGAACGCCTGTGAGCGGAAACCTCAAGCTTATGGTCGAAGCGTATGAACGCGATATCATTTGCGACGCGCTCAAAAGTAGCAAAGGCAAGATGGCCGCTGCTGCCCGCAGCCTTTCGACCACCCCGCGCATCCTCACCTACAAAATCAAGCAACTCGGCATTGATTTAGCAGCATTTAGTAAATAGCTTTTTTCTATCTGTACTTGATTTGTTTCAAAAATGAAAATCTGAATTAATTTTTTTATTTGATAAATAAAAGCGTCGGCCAAGGTAAAACTTCGCAGTAGCGTGCAAAACGAGTGTCGCGAACGACTGCTTGCAGGCGTTCATGACCGAGTGAAGCCGCTGACGCCTATACGAAACTTGCCACTTTAGTGGCTTAGTTTGAGTTATCCTCTGTGGGGAGTAGGCGTCAACTCCGAGCTGGGGCCCCGCCCGCATAAAGTTCATTCTTGAGTAAAAATAGGCATTGGAAGAAATTCCAATTTGCCTATATTTTACCTCATGGAACTTACGCAACTCAAATACTTTTTGGAGGTGGCTCGCACGGAGCACGTAACGCAAAGTGCAAAGAACCTCTGCATTGTCCAACCGGCACTCACGCAAGCTATCCACAAGCTCGAAGATGAACTGGGCGTTTTGCTGTTCAAAAATTCAGGGCGTAACATTAAGCTCACGGACAGCGGAAAGTTCTTTTACGAAAAATTGCAACCGCTTTATGAAAACATGATGGCGCTTCCGGCGCTTTTAAAAGAAACGGCGAACAAGCAGAATAGCAATATTAAACTGAATGTACTTGCAGCATCGACGCTTATCACGAGCGCTGTGATTGAATACAGGCGTAGTAATTCAGACATTAACGTTGATATCGTGCAGAATGAAGCGACTAGTGTCTTTGATATTTGTGTGCGCACCTATGCAACGTACAGGCCCGAACTCGACAATACAGAATGTGATGAAACGTTTGTCCATTCCGAAAAAATATATTTAGCGGTTCCGAATACGGCGCAGTACAAAAAACTAAATTCCATTTCGCTGTTTGACTTGAAAGACGAAAAATTTATCCGTCTTTACGGTTCCAAACAGTATCGCCAGATTTGCAATGAACTCTGCGATAGTATTGGATTTCATACAAATGTAACGTTTGAAAGTGATAACGCGGCCGTGGTGAAAGAAGCTGTTGCTGCAGGCATTGGTGTTGGCTTTTGGCCGGAACTTTCATGGGGCAAGATGGATCACAAGCGCGTGAAACTTCTTGAAATTACTGATGCGGATTTCAAGCGCGATATTGTGGTGTCGCTTCGCCGTAATAAGCAGGATAATTCTAAAACGGAACAGTTCTACAATTTCTTGACGAAGTATATTCTCCGTCGTCAGCAAAACAAGCGAAAGTAGAAACCGCGAGTTCGCACATATTTCAAAATGAAAAGGCCTCCACGAATAAACGTGAAGGCTTTCTGCATAAAATTTCTTCAGCAATTAGTTGAATGTAAACGATGCTACGACAGCAAATGAATTGAAGGAAGCTTCGCCCTTATAATCGTAAATCTTTGTTTTTGCAGAAGAATGATTGTATGATAAGGCAACACCAATGCCTAATTCGTTATTCACCCACCATTCTTTTCCTATGGACAGATTGAAACTGAAATTGGCGTCGTGTTCGCTGATGACTTTGCCAAGGAAACAGAATTCAGAGAATTCTGCTATACCGGCTGTTGCACTGAAATAAATGTTGGATTCGTGAGGAATGTAGTATGTGATGCCTGCGCCAAAGATAAGGACCTTGTAGGCTTCGTTTTTGAGGGGTATTGATGCGCTTTCGCCTTCTTTGTTGGTGGTTTTGATGTCTTCAACAATTGAGCTTGCGTTAAGAGTTGCGTGCAAAATAAAATTGGGAATAATGGCTGCGCCTATTTTAAAACTGGATTCACCCTTGACGCCTTGGCTTTCTATTTTGACACCTTCGGTCTTGAACTCGTTAAGGTAACTGCCGTAACCCAAACCGATTGTGCCGTTTAGGAAAAAACCGTCATGGGTTTTGGGGGCCGATTTGGCGAGTACGCAGCTTGCTGCAATTGCAATCAGCAAAAGAATTTTTTTCATGATTTTTCTCCTTTTTTTGAAAAATGGGTTTGAAAAAAGCCTCCATGTAAAACACAGAGGCTTGTTTAAAAACTTTATCTAGCGATTAGTTGAATGTGAGCGAAGCTACGAGCGAGAACGTGTTGGTGGAAGCTTCGTTCTTTGCGTACTTATATGAGCCGTCTGCCGAATTGTGGTTGAAGGAGAATGCAACGCCGAGACCGAGTTCGTCATTCATCCACCATTCTTTACCGACTGTGATGTTGAAACCGAAACCAGCATCAAGGTTGAGGAATTCGTAGTCATGGCCGTTAATCGTGATGCTCACATCTGTGATACCAGCAGAAGCGCTGATATAGGCGTTTGATTCACCCGGGAAGAAGTAAGTCAAACCGCCGCCGAGCATGAAAATGTTAAATCCATCGTGTTCCAAGGATTCCTTCTCGGAATAGCCTTTTTCTTTACCTTCAAGGTCCGAGAAAAGAACGTTCAAACCGAATGTAGCATGCAAGATAACGTTTGTTGCGACTGCGCCACCAATTTTGAAGGAGCCTTCGTAAGCAAAACCTTCGCATGTTAATTCGGCGCTACCCTTGGCGATATCATCGTTGAAGCTGGCGTAGCCAAAGCCCATGGTGCCATTCAAGAAGAAACCGTCATGAGTTTTCGGTGCGGATGCAGCAAATGCGCAAACAGCGGCAAGTGCAATAGACAAAAGAAATTTTTTCATATAATGTTTTCCTGATAAGTTTTATTGTTAACGCAAAATTAATAAATGCAGAAATATTTCAAAGTATGAGTTTACGAAAATATCAGAATAACTTGTAAAGATATGTTTACATGTATCATGATGATGCGTGGATTGCTGTATATCCGCTGATTCTCCTGTTTGTGCGGGCAATACCCTTTGTTCCTAATTACTATCTTTACCCTCGTTAAAAACTTAAAACCTATTACCTAAAACCTATAACCTAAAATGCAATTCCGTCCTGTAAAAGAACAGCTTGAAATTTTGATGCGCGGCGTTACTGACATTGTGCCGCAAGATGAACTCGAAAAGAAACTCCAGAAGTCCTACGATACGGGTAAACCGCTCCGTATCAAGATGGGTGTGGACCCGACGGCTCCGGATGTTCACTTTGGTCATACGGTCGTAATGCGTAAGCTCCGCCAGTTCCAGGATTTGGGCCATACTGTCGTGCTCATCGTGGGTGACTACACGGCTCAGATTGGTGACCCAAGTGGCCGTAACAAGGCCCGTCCGCGCCTTACGCACGAACAGGTTCTCGAAAACGCAAAGGAATATCAGGAACAGTTCTTCAAGGTTGTGCGCCGCGATCAAGTCGAAATCCATTACAACGGCGAATGGTTCTCCAAGCTCCCGTTCAGCAAGGTCACCGAACTCATGGGCCAGTTCACTGTCGCCCAGATGCTCGAACGCGAAGACTTCCACAACCGCTATACCGCCAATACGCCGATCAGCTTGCACGAATTCATGTACCCGATGATGCAGGGTTACGATTCCGTCGCCATCCAGAGCGATGTGGAACTCGGCGGTACCGACCAGAAGTTCAACGTGCTTCGTGGCCGTGATCTTCAAATTTTTGAAGGCATGGAACCGCAGATTGGCCTCTTCATGCCGATTTTGCTCGGTACGGATGGCAAGGTCAAGATGTCCAAGTCCATCGGCAACTACGTTGGTCTTAACGAACCGGCCGATGTGATGTACCACAAGATTTATAGCCTCTCCGACAGCATCGTCGAGAACTGGTTTGAACTTTTGACGAACATTCCGCTCGAAGAAGTCAAGCAGATGATGGCCGACGTGGCCTCTGGCAAGATGAATCCGAACGAAGCCAAACACCGCCTCGCCATCGACATTGTGACGCAGTACTACGGTGCCGAAGCTGCCGAAGCCGCTGCCGCCAAGGAACGCGAAATTCACAGCGGTAATGCAATCCCGAGCGATGCTGCCGAATGCTCTGTCGATGTCGGAACTTATGGCGCTCTCGACTTGCTCGTCAACATCAAGGCGTTTGCCTCCAAGGGTGAAGCCCGTCGCATGGTGCAGAACGGTGGCGTCAAGATTGGCGGTGAAAAACTTGCAGACCCGCAGGCCCAGATTGAAATCAAGGGTGGCGATCAGCTCGTCGTCCAAGTGGGCAAGCGCAAGTTCTACAAGGTGAACTTCTAAGGTAAGCGATGTCTAGGGAAATCTTAGTTCTCGGTCTCAATCCTGCATGGCAGAGGGTGTTCTTTCTGGATAAGTTTACTCCAGGCGAAGTGCACCGCATCTCCAAGGTCAAGGAATATGCTTCGGGCAAGGGCATCAACTGCTGCCGTGTTTTGCAGCTTTTGGGTGGCACGCCTCGTTTAATGCATTTCTTGGGGGCTGGGCACGGCGAGAAAATTTTTGACGAGCTTTCGGTTTGCGGTATTCAGCAGGTCCCGATTTGGATTCGCGAAAATACGCGCATCTGCACGACGATTGCCTGCAATGGCGATACGACGGAACTTGTCGAACCGTCTCCGATGCTTGCCGATTCCGAGAATGACGATTTTGCACAAACGCTGAATGACCATTGGGATTCTACGCAGTACGTAGCGCTTTGCGGAACTTTTCCGCAGGGCTTTAACGCCAAGATGTTCAATGACCTTGACTTTAATGGCAAACACATTTTTGTGGATGCTATTGATGGCATTGATGAACTTTTGGCAAAGGGCGTGGATCTTTTGAAAATCAACATGCTGGAATATTGCAAGCTTTTGGAACGCATGGGTATTCCGCAGGTAAAGTCCAGTCCGCAATTCTGGAAGATGACGGCCACGGCTGTTCTCGAACGCCTTCCCATCAAGAATCTTATCGTAACTGAGGAAGACGCTCCTGTTCGTGCATTCCGCCTTGTCGAGAAAAAATTCCAGGGCATCCAGCTCCAGCCGCCTACAATCACGGTCAAAAACGATATTGGCGCTGGGGACTCGTTCTTTGCGGGTTGGCTCTATGCTTTCGAACAGAACTTGAGTTTTGAAAACTGCTTGGCTAAAGCTACGGCCGTTGCATGTGCTCGTTGTGAAGTCGAACGCCCGTGGAATCTGAGCTTGGACCGCGTCGCGGAATTTGAAAGCGAACTTGCCACAAAGGTTGAACGCCTCGAATAAGGTTTGTTATGGAAGACCGTTTTGTTCCTTTGTTTGCCTTTGCGTCAAACGTGGAATTCTTTGGCGTCTTCCCGGAATGCGAAAAATTTGTCTCCAAAAATATTCGGTTTGGCGAAATTGTCGAACTGCCCGACGACCGCGGATTTGCGGTTGTTTTGGGCGTTGGACAGCTTGAATTTGCAACGAATTTAGCCCTTTTGCTGTCACGATTTTCAGCTGATGGTCCGTTTACGCATGTGGTGTTGGCGGGGATTTGTGGCGCCTATCCGGGTCGCGGATTGAATATCGGAGATGTTGTTCGTGTCGATTCTGAAAGGGTAGGGGACTTGGGCGTTGTTGAACGCGATGGCTCGTTTACGCCGTGGCACAAAGTTTGCGGTGGTGCTGGGAATGCGCTAAAATCTGTCGCGCAAGTTTACGAAGCGTCGCCGCTTCGTGGCGTTCCTGCCTGGCTTGCAAGCTTAAAACCGGCTGCTGGGCTTACGGTCAATTGTTGCACGGGAACGTCTGCCATGGCTACTGAACGCGTCCAAAACTTCGATGTGGATGTGGAATCGATGGAAGGGGCTGCGTGCTTCTCCGTTTGCCGCGCATTCGGTATGCCTTGCTTTGAAATCCGTGCCGTGAGCAATATTGCGACCGACCGTGATAAAAGCGCTTGGAAAATTGATGAAGCACTTGAGGCCCTCAGCGAAGCTCTTTTAGAGTAAGGTATTTGTCATTCCCGTGTAGGCGGGAATCTCCTTTATCGACTCTGAATTTTAAAAATTGAATGATTATGCAATTATCTCTCGGTATCTCTACTTGCCCGAACGACACGTTCATTTACGAAGCTCTTGTCCATGGGCTTGAAAATTCTCCTTTTGAATGGAAAGTGACTTATGCCGACGTGCAGACGCTCAACGAAATGGTTTTGCGTGGCGAACTGGACGTGGCAAAAATCAGCGCGCAGGTCTATCCGCAAATTCGCGAAACGTACCGCTGCCTCGGATGCGGTGGAGCCATCGGGTATGGCTGTGGCCCACTTTTGCTCTCCTCCTCGGGGAGTACGTTCGATCCCGAGCTTCCGACGACTCTTCCTGGCGCCAATACGACCGCAGCGCTCCTTTTCAAGTTCTGGTACGCCCGTAAGTTCAAAAACGTCCCTAAACTCGAATATGCGCTCTTTAACGAGGTCTATCAGGGCCTCCTGAACAAGAGCGCCCCCCAGGGCGTAACCATTCACGAGCACCGTTTTACTTGGAAACGCGACGGTCTCCATCTTTTGCAAGATTTGGGCGCCTTCTGGGAGCAAGAGACCGGTTCTCCGATTCCTCTCGGAATTGCGGTTGCTAAGAGTGAACTCGGCTTTTCAGAAATCGAGTCTGTCGAGCGTGAAATTCGTCGCAGTTTGCAAATTGCTCGCCAAAGAAAAGAACCTGTGACACCTTTTGTCGCTGAAAAAGCTCAAATCGATGACGAGGATGTTATCAAGTCTCACATCGCCATGTTCGTGAATGATTTTTCAGAAAATGTAGGGGAGGCCGGTTGGAGGGCTTTGGAAAATTTGTGGCGGTTATCACACTGTTAATAAGTTGTTGAATTGGCCTAAACCTATGTAATAGTTTGTAAACGTGAACATAATTTTACATAACGGCGAATTTTTGGCAAAAACTTTATTTATTTTCCAAAAAGCATCTTTTTTTGGAGTTTGCTTATGAGTTTAGTAAACGATCTTGAACTAGAAATTGAAAATTTCAAACGCGAATACGAGAAGTTCGAACGCGGCAACAAGTCTGCTGGTACACGCGCTCGCAAGGTCTTGCAGAATATCAAGAAGACCTGCCAAGAGATCCGTGTTTCAATTCAAGGTGCAAAGAAGGAGGAGGAGAAGGACGATCTTCCGAGCGAGGATTGACGGATAAATTATCCCCGACAGGCTATACCTGTGTAATTTTTACACGAAAAATGGCATTTTTGACGAAAAGTATTTGACTAAAGCCGTTTTTGAAGGTATATTCCCACATGGGTTTTGTGTTTGCCAAATTGGCAAGCGTATGTTAAACGAATTTAAGTGTTCTATGATTGGAGAAACGTAGCAGTATGACCCTAAAGAAACTGGTCTTAATTACGGCCGGGGCGATGCTTCTTTCTGGAACCGCCATGGCAAAGAATATCAACGTGCCTGGCGATTTCGCTAAGATTGCAGATGCTCTCGGAAATGCGGATGCCGGGGATACAATCCTTGTCAAACGCGGTGTTTATAATGAAAACATCACCTTGATCATGGGTGTTGTTCTTAAGGGCGAGGATCCTTTGACAACCATCATTGATGGTGGCCGTAGAGGTCCGACCGTCATGGGTACTTCGGGCGCCGAAATGTCGCACTTCACAGTGAGGAACGGTCTTGAAGGTATCCTTTGCGAAAACGCTGCCCCTTACATTCATCATTGCTATGTGATCGATAACCATGCAACGGGTATCGGTGCTTTTATTTCTTTGCCTTGGCTCCGCAACAACGTGGTGTACGGCAACCGCTGGTCCGGTATTTTGGCCTGGGGTGCTAAGTCTCTCGATGCTTACGTCGAACAGAACGTTGTGCTCCGCAATGGCTACTCTGGCCTCACTTTGAAGGGCCCGACCAACTTGGTCGCTCGTAACAACATCTTCATGGAAAACCACTACTACGGTGTGTTTGCTGACCCGGCTGCCGGTCAGACGAAGGTGGAATACAACAACATCTACAAGAACTACTACCCGTTCAACCAGTTCATCAAGGTGAACCGCACGAACGTGTCCTTGGATCCGAAGTTCATTAACCCGTCTCTCGGTAACCCGAACTTCTTCTGCCAGTCCACTTCCCCGATGATCAAGCGTGGTAAGGGCAAGTTGGATATCGGTCTTACTGCAACTGACGTCGTCAAGGAAGAAGAAGCTGTCGAAGAAACTCGCAATCCGGATACCGATGGTGATGGTCTTTGCGATCCGTGGGTTTCTGAAGAAGGTCTCTCCGAAAAGTACGCCGGCACTTGCACGGGCTTTGATAACTGCCCGGAAGAAGCTGAAGACTTTGACGGTTTCCAGGACGACGATGGTTGCCCGGATCCGGATAACGACCGCGACGGTCTCTGCGACCCGTGGGTTGAAGCTAAGGGCTTGCTCCCGCAGTATGCTCACATCTGTAAGGGTGTTGACCTCTGCCCGGAACAGGCAGAAACTTTGAACAACTACAAGGACGACGATGGTTGCCCGGATGAAGTTCCGCAGCCGCCGAAGAAGGTCTTCGTTCTTGAAGGTGTGAACTTCGAATCTGGTAAGGCTACCATTACTCAGGACTCCTACATCTCCTTGATGAAGGTTGTCGACATCATGGAAACCTTCCCTGAAGCTACATTTGAAATTGTGGGTCATACCGATAACATCGGTAACAAGGACAAGAACATGACTCTCTCCGCAGACCGTGCAAACTCTGTGAAGAACTTCCTTGTCGAAAAGGGTATTACCGAAAGCCGTATGACTACTAAGGGCTTGGGCGATACTAAGCCTGTTGCATCCAACAAAACACCTGAAGGACGTGCGCAGAACCGTCGTATTGAGTTCATCCGCACGGATATTAAGTAAAGGAGTAGGTGATGTTGCGTACTAGTTTCATCAAGACGTCCGCTCTCGGACTTGCCGTAGCCAGCACTTCTTTGTTTGCAGAGGCCACCTACACGCCGAATAAGTATCAGCAGAATGACTGGTTTGCCGAATTTGGTGGTAACACCTCGATGTATGTGAACCCGGCTGGTATTTCTGAAACTGATCAGCTCGAATTCAGTGCTGCATTCTTTAGCACCATCAGTGGCGAAGCTAGCCAGGAATATGTCAGCTTGACATACCCGATTGACTACAAGCACACTTGGGGCATCTCCCTTTTTGAAAACGGTGCTTCCATTGAAGGTGGTGAATCCTATACTGAAATTGCCGCTCAGTTCGGTTATGCTTATAGACTTCTCCACTTGCTTTCTCTCGGTATCGACTTCTCCGTCTTGTACATCAACCAGTTTGATGAACTCAAGCAGCTCACTGTCGGTGCTGACGTAGGCTTTAGCTGGAACCCGCTTGCTTCTTCGAAGTACGGTTACTTGCTCATTGGTGTTTCTGTGCAGAACCTCCTTGCTCCGGCTGTCAGCGAAGCTGATGGCGACGGTAGCTTCAAGTTCGTGCTCATGACTGCCGATGACGCTTACAAGATTCCGACGAACCTCAACGTTTCGTTGTTCTATCGCGGATTCAACCGTCTCCTCGAATTCAAGGCTGAACTTTCTGTTGTTGACCTCATCCACGATTCTAAGGAAGGTGGTAAGGGTTGCAACCTCGAAATGAGCTTCTCCTTGACCTATTATCTTTCTTCTCACCTCGGTGTCCGTGGCCGTTTCACTAAGGAAGGCTACCCGGTTATCGGTGCTACGGTTAACGTCAAGGATGTCAGCATCTTCCGTTACCTCGCTCTTGATCTCGAAATGTCTCATGACGACCTCTGGGCTAAGAAGA
This sequence comes from uncultured Fibrobacter sp., assembly GCA_947165045.1. GTDB lineage: Bacteria > Fibrobacterota > Fibrobacteria > Fibrobacterales > Fibrobacteraceae > Fibrobacter. Next base: position 14,229 of record CAMUYW010000071.1, read on the forward strand.
ACCGTGGCTTTGTTTGGGCTGTCAAGCTGACTTCTCGCTTCGGTGATACCCGTGAAGAGAAGATCGGTGAAGAACGCTATCGTCGCTTGAAGATCGAACCTGAAAACGACTACCGTGCTGCAATGCGTCTCTACTTGAACCGTGAATTCCTCGCCGCTGCTTATGCATTCGGTAAGGTTCAGACCAAGTACCCGGCATTCCACCTTGTCGACCAGGCTGCTTTCTACAAGGCTAAGTCTTTCGAAAACCTCCGCATGCACAAGGCTGCTAAGTCCATCTACGAAGATGCTATCAAGCGTTATCCGCAGA
>CAMUYW010000072.1 GCA_947165045.1 uncultured Fibrobacter sp.
AGATGATCACGGCGCAGCCTGCGAACTTGAGGATAGCCTGTTCGAGAGCCTGCAACGTTTCGATGTCCAAGTCGTTTGTCGGTTCGTCGAGGAACAAGAGGTTGCCCGGCTTCTGCAAATTCTTGGCCATGAGCACGCGGTTGCGTTCACCACCGGAGAGCTGCGAAAGCTTCTTCTGCTGTGCTGCACCTGTGAAGTTGAAGAGGCCGCAGTAAGCGCGTCCGTTCATCTTGCGGTCGCCCACCATAATTTCGTCGTTGCCGCCCGTGATGGATTCCCAAACAGTCTTGGAATCGTCCAAACTTTCGCGACCCTGTTCCATGCTAATGATTTCGACAGTTTCGCCGATCTTGAGCGTACCGCCATCGGGCTTTTCCGTACCCATGATCATCTTGAACAAAGTCGTTTTACCAGCACCATTCGGACCGATAATGCCCACGATGCCAGAACGCGGCAGGCTGAAGTTCAAATCGTCGAACAGCACCTTTTCGCCAAAAGCCTTCTGCAAATGTTCCGCCTGGATAACGACGTCGCCCAAGCGCTTGCCGTTTGCAATGTGGATCTGAGCCACCTTGATCTGTTCCTTGGAATCTTCGGCCAAGAGTTCTTCGTAAGCCTTGAGACGGGCCTTGCTCTTTGCCTGACGAGCCTTCGGGCTCTGCTTGACCCATTCCTGTTCGCGAGCGAGGCGCTTCTGACGGTCAGATTCGCCCTTTTCTTCGTTCTTCATGCGTTCAAGCTTCTGGTCAAGCCACTGGGCGTAATTGCCTTCCCAAGGAATGCCGCGGCCGCGATCAATTTCCAAAATCCAGTTCGTCACGTTGTCAAGGAAGTAACGGTCATGGGTCACGAGAATCACGGAGCCCTTGTATTCGCGGAGGTGGCGTTCGAGCCATGCAACCGTTTCGGCGTCGAGGTGGTTCGTCGGTTCGTCCAAGAGCAACAAATCCGGTTCTTCGAGGAGCAAGCGGCAAAGGGCCACACGGCGCTTTTCACCGCCAGAGAGGTTCGTCACCGGCCAGTCACCCGGCGGGCAACGGAGAGCGTCCATCGCAATTTCGATATTGCGGTCGAGGCTCCACAAGTCCTGAGCGTCAATGATGTCCTGAAGCTTGGCCTGTTCGTCCAAGAGCTTGTTCATTTCGTCGTCTTCCATCGGTTCAGCGAACTTCATGGAGATTTCGTTGAAGCGGTCAAGCACGGCCTGCTTCTTAGCGACGGCCTGCATCACGTTTTCCTTGACGGTCAAGTTCGGGTCGAGCTGCGGTTCCTGCGGCAGGTAGCCTGCGGTGCGGCCCGGTTCAATCCAAGCTTCGCCCTGAAATTCCTTGTCGATGCCCGCCATAATGCGCAGCAGCGTCGACTTACCGGCACCGTTTTGGCCGATAATACCAATCTTTGCGCCATAGTAGAAGCTCAAAGAAATGTCCTTCAGCACCTCTTTGTTAGGCGGATAGGACTTGGTCATTTTGTACATGTAGAAAACGAATTTTTCTGCTTTATTCTGTTCGGCCATAAGTAGGTTTTAGGTGTTAGGGGTTAGGGCTATCTATTATTCAAATAGTTCAAGACTTTATTCGTAAGGTCGTTTTCTTTTTTCCAGAAAAGCACGGCGCCGGTTGCACGGTCCACAACCATATCATAGCCTTCCTGGAGTGCAATTTCGTTCACAGCCTTGCGAATCAGCTGGATAATCGGAGCGCTCACTTTTTCGTTTTCGGTGATGAGTTCGCCATTGCGACCGTAGACGCGGTCAATGAACGACTTGAGTTCCGTATCCTTCTTATTGTATTCGGCTTCGAGTTCACGCTTCTTTTCGTCCGAAAGCATGAGAACCTGCTTGTCCAAGCGTTCCTTGATAGCAGAAAGTTCCTTCTGCAAGAGGTTCGCCTGCTGTTCCCATTTTGCCACTTGGCGATCGTATTCTTCCTGAGCCTTCTTGGTGCCCTTATATCCGTCAAAGATAATCTTTGAGTCTACATGGGCTATACGAAGACCATCTTCGGCAAAGCTTGCACAGGCAAACACAACCGAGAGTAAAACTATCAACTTGCGAATCATAGCGCTCCTCCAGTCAGCTTAGAAAGACTGACCAATGACAAAGTTGAATTCCATATCACCCACACCGGTCATCTGCGTACCGTTGTTATAGTTTTCACCCGGATCAAGCGGCCATGCAAAGTCGAAACCGATAATACCGAGCATAGGCACCACAACGCGGAAGCCAAAGCCAATATCCTTCTTGAGCTTCGTCGGATCCCATTCACTGAGCGGATTTTTCTTCGGCTTGTCGATTCTCTTGTTTGAATCAATGCGTTCACCGAACACGTTACCTGCATCAAAGAAAAACGGCAAGAGATAGAACGTCTGCGGCACAAGACCAAGTTGGAGTTCAGCACCGATGTACTGGTAGCTGCGTCCCAAGCGGCTGTTACCGATAGAACCAGAGCTGTAACCACGGAGCATACCATCGTAACCAAGCACGCCACCCATTCTATACAGAGTGCGGTGCTGGAGCTTGTCGCCAAAAATCACGCCATATTCGTTTGTAAGAGCAACCGTCAAACGATCGCGGAAGAGCGGGAACCACCACTTGATGGAAAGATCAGCCTTGATGAATTCAAATTCACTTCCAAAGTACTTGTTCGCCCACTGCACGTCGAGCACATAGCGGGAACCTTCCGTCGGGAACTGCGGCAAGTTTTTGTCATCGCGCTGGATGCGGAAGTTGAATGCCGATTCGATACCCGTGTAAACCACATAGCTATTAGCGATGTTCGGGCCCTGGTCGTTCATGAGCCAACCATACCCCACCTGACCGTAGAAGTAGTCATCCGGCCACTTGAGGCGCTTACCCACAAAGATATTACCACCATAGCGAGTAATGTCGTGGTCATCATACTTTTCCATATTCCACCAGGAGTAGCTAAGGCTTGCACCAAGTGTAATCGGCTTATCGAGGAACCACGGTTCGGTAAAGCTAATCGTTGCACTCTTTTTATCGGCACCGTATTCAAGGTTAAGGGCGGCCTGCTGACCATCACCCATACAGCAGTTCGGGATCGAAATGCTTGCCGTTCCGACAAAGCCATCGCTTTCGCTATAAGACACGCCCAAGCTGAACTGGCCCGTACCGGCCTGTTTTTCTTGAACGGCAAAGTCCAAATCCACTTCCTGTTCGCCCACCACCTTGATGTCAGGCACAACCATATCGAAGTAGTTGAGCTGCATAATATCGCGGAAGCTACGTTCCAAAGCCGACTGGCGGTAAGTATCGCCCGGATACAAGCGCACTTCGCGGCGGATCACCTTTTCATTCGTCTTTGTATTGCCACGCACATGAACCTTATGGATCTGAGCCGGCAAACCCTCGTTCATCTTGTAGGCGAGGTTCACGACAGAATCGTTTTCGAACGTTCTTTCTTCATCAAACTGAGCAAAGAGGTAACCATCTTCACGGTAGGAATCGAGCAAGGCCTTGCGAGATGCTTCGTAGAGGTACTGGTCAAACACCGCGCCGCTATCCAAGCGGAACACGTAACCCAGCATAGCATCGCTCTGAACTTCGTTACCGGTAAAGTGGAGACTACCCATGTAGTAGCGGCGACCTTCGGTCACATCGATATGCACAAGAATATCGCTAGAAGTCTTGATATTATCGTACTTGTTGAGCGCCGGAACCAAGTCTTCAATCATGTAACGCACGAGAAGCTTACTTTCGTAAGCAGAGCGTTTCTTAATTTTCAGGAGAGAATCAATCTTCGGGTTGTTCCACTTTTGACCTTCAACCAAAGAAAGCCATTCCTTACGAGCCGATTCATAACGGATAATATCGTTCAGGATCGTCCAAGCACCTTCTTCGTCCTTGACCTGCGGCATACGTCTCGTCAGCGGATACTTATCGGAAGCCTTGCGCATGTTACGATAATAGTGAGTCGCTTCCATAGTCGGCTTACCAGCCATTTTGTAAAGCGGACTTGTCGTATCGGCCAAAGCATTATTCAGCTGCGTGTACAGCGGGGCAAGACGTTCCCCAACCGGCACCATGCGTCCAAGGTAGAACAGGCACGAAGAATCCGGTAAATATTCTGCACGGTAGTCATTGAGTTCGGCATCCAAGAAACCAAAATGGCGGAAAACGTTCAGTACCGTATCGCGGTCTGCTTCAAAAATGTTTTCCTTAAATTCGCCGCCGCCCCACCACTGGTTTTCCTTCGAGAGCATGTGTTCGGTGATTTCTTCGACAGGCACGTGATCGTTGCCTTTCACTTCAACACCACGAATACGCACCTTGGAGCCTTCGCGGATCACAAAAGTCACCTTATTCTGATATTCATCGACCGGTTCTTCACGGTAACCCACTTCGGCAAGAAGGAAACCTTCGGAGCGGTAATGGTCCAACATTGCCTGGCGTGTACGTTCCAACTGAGCCTTGCTATAAACTTGGCCTGGAATCATGTGAATTTTCAAACGAAGATCATCTTCCGTAACTTCGTCATTGCCATCCAAAATAGCCGTATCAAGAGCCGGGAGCTCCTTGACTTTGAACACCAAGTCTACATAGGAACCTTCATCCCCTACATAGTCCACCCAAGCAGTCACATCGTCAAACAAGCCCGATGCATAAAGCGTACTTACCGAGTTCTGAACCTTTTCGGAGAGCGAAGACGGGGAAAAACTCTGTCCTGTACGGATGCCAATACGCCCAAGAACCGAGCGTTCATCCATGTGATGAGTACCTTCGACACGAATCTTGTTGATCTTATTCTCAACCATATACTTGTCGGAAATCTGCGACATGTCCAAAAGCTGGGCATTCGAAAGACCGACTAAAGCAAGAACGAATAAAAGCGAACGGGAACGCAGAATAGACCTACCTATAAAAGCAGTTTATTAAAATTTCTAGCCAAAAATACAAAAAATCCACGTACCCGCCCACTAGACACTATTAAAAACACCCTAAGTTTGCGGGGCCTGCTATTTTTACACTTTTTGAAAGTATTACATCAACGGTTGTTAAAATCCATATATATGGAGATGCGCCGCATCCACTAGCGTCCGCGTTTTCGTAAAAGAAAAAGAAACACAACAGGTTAAAGCGCAAAGCAAGAGCTTTATATATATTTAAGGCGAAATTTTAAACTTAACCTTAATAAGGATATTATGCGCTCTACAGCTTGGAACGACGAAGAAAACAAAGTCTTGCCCGAAATGGCACTTGACTTTATGCCCGAAGAAAAATTACGCGAACTGCAATTGCAGCGTCTGCGTGCAACCGTGAAACTCGCCTACGAAAAGGTTCCGCTGTTCCACGAACGCATGGTCGAAAAAGGTGTCAAGCCCGAAGACATCAAGACTTTGAAGGACATCGTGAAGATTCCGTTCTCCATGAAGAAGGATTTGCGCGATACTTATCCGTATGGTCTTTTCGCTGTGGACATGAGCGAAGTTGTACGTTTGCATGCAAGCTCCGGCACCACCGGTAAGCCGATTGTCGTCGGTTACACCAAGGAAGACATGGACGTTTGGGCCCAGGTCGTAAAGCGCGGCCTACTCGCCTGCGGCTTCCGCAGCACGGACATTGTGCAGAACTTCTACGGCTACGGCCTCTTCACTGGCGGCCTTGGCATTCACGGCGGTTTCGAAGCCCTCGGCGCAACAGTCGTGCCGATTAGCGGCGGCAATACCGAACGCCAGGTGATGCTCATGAAGGACTTCGGCGTTACCGCAGTCGGCGGCACTCCGAGTTACTTTGTCCGCATCATTGACGTTGCAGAAAAGATGGGCGTCGATATTTCTAAGTTGAACGTGAAGCGCGGCATCTTCGGTGCAGAACCGTGGAGCGACGGCATGCGCGACTACATCGAAGAAAAGACGGGCATCAAGGCTTACGACATTTACGGTCTTTCTGAAATTGTCGGCCCGGGCGTTGGTTGCGAATGCGAATGCCGCGACGGCATCCACATTTTCGAAGACCACTTCTACCCCGAAATCGTGGACCCGGAAACTCTCGAACCGCTTCCGGACGGCGAAGAAGGCGAACTCGTCATCAGCACGCTCAGCAAGCGCGCTATGCCGATTCTCCGCTACCGCACCCGCGACATCACCGCTATTGAAAAGACCAAGTGCGCCTGCGGCCGCACAATCCGCCGTATCCGCCGCATTGGCCGCCGCAGTGACGACATGATCATCATGCGTGGCGTGAACGTGTTCCCGAGCCAGATCGAAACTGCACTCCTCCGTGCAGAAAAGGCTTTGCCGCACTACCAGATTGTGCTCGACACCAAGAACAACATGGATACGCTGGAAGTCAAGGTGGAAGTTTCTCGCGACATGGTGAGCGACTCCATGAGCGATATGGAACAGCTTTCCAAGAAGTTCAAGCACTCCATCGAACAGATTCTTGGCATTTCTGTGATTGTCACGCTCTGCGAACCGGATTCCTTGCCGCGTAGCGAAGGCAAGGCCAAGCGCGTCATCGACAACAGAAAGAAAATTTAAGAAGAAAGGAGAAAAACATGAAGATTCCACAGGTTTCCGTTTTTGTTCAGAACCGTCCGGGTCGTCTCCAGGCTGTTTGCCGTTCGCTCGCTGACGCAGGGATTAACCTTCTCTCGCTCACGCTCGCCGATTCCGGCGAATTCGGCCTTATCCGCCTCATCGTAAACGACTCCGAAAAGGCTGTCGCCGTACTCGAAAAGTCCGGCCTCAGCGCCACGATTACCGACGTTGTCGCATGCCCTGTCGAAGACAGAGTGGGCGGCCTCGCCGACCTCTTGGACGTTCTTGGCGACTTGCAAATCCATTACATGTACGCCTATCCGTCTGAATGCAAGGCTGCAACGAACGTGATGATTCTCCGCTTCAGCGATACCGAAAAGGCAATCAAGGTCTTGGAAGCAAAGAACTTCAAGACGCTCAGCACCAGCGAAATGCTCGGATAATAGCAGCGAGAAGTCGCGAAGTATTCAGTCAAATTTTCAGCTAAACGGTTCTGCCGTTTAGCTTTTTTTGTATAACGAAAATGCCCGGCAGAGCCGGGCACATTTTCATGTAAATCATTATGGATTCTCGCACCTCTTTCGAGGTTCGAGAAAGACCACAAGCATTATCTAAACACAGCGGAGAGCGAGGTCACTTCGCCGGGGTTCACCTTGCGAGTTACATCGGTTACGCCGTCGCTCCAACCAGTGAATACGCCGCCATTAGCCGGTTGCGCCGTAAGCGTTACAGGCACGCCCGTGTAGAACGTCAGCTTCATCGAGGACTGATCCAATGCGAGGCCGTCTACAAGAATCGTTCCTGAGCCCTGCGAGGCAAGCGTCATTTCAGCCGTTGCACCCAGCGAGAAGTAAGATTCCATCTGCTGACGAATCGTTGCTTGGCGAGACTGAGCGAACGATTTAATCGTCTGCAAATTGTTGCTCATGCTAGAAGCATTATAACCCCAGAATTCCTGGTCGCGAGCCATTTCGGATTCCACCTGAGACTGCAAGTCGTTAATGCGCTTCAGGAGTCTATCTGCAGAGAAGTTCATCGAAAGGAGCACGCTAAAGCGGTTGATGAATGCGTTCTTGAAGCCTTCATTTTCAAGCAAACGGCTGATAAGAATTGTATGTTCCGAGATGCCACCGTTTGCTGCAGCCAGTTGCGGTTGCTGGCCACCCATGCCACCGCCCCAGTTACCACCACCAAAGTCACCGCCACCCCAATTGCCGCCGCCGAAATCGCCGCCACCGAAGTCGCCGAAGTTGAAGCCGCCCATGCCCTGCGTACCGCTTGCGTTTGTCACGTAGCTGAACACGTTGCCATTTTGGGTATTGTAAGACACGCCAAAGCCAAAGTCCACATCGTACATGAACCATTTCCACTTAGTCTTCTGGCTTGCAACACGCCACTTCTTCAAGTTGTTATGCGGCCAGTCGCTGTTATTCAGGAACATTTCGGCCTGCATGTAGTTCATGAAGTTGTCTACATCAACTTGGTCAGCAATCTTCTTGTAGTTTGCATCAGAAGTCAAGCTGTTGCTCTGCAACCAATTAATCATGTCCTTGTAATCCGAAGCGGAGCCTGCGGCAGCCTCATTGGTGCCACTCGAAGTGGTTGCGACAAGATCGATATCGTTCGGATCGTAACCGTACTTAGTTTCGTAATAGTATTCATTATTGCGTTCGCGCAAATCATGGATACCGTAATACTTGCCATTGTAATACACGACAACATAACGGCCGCGCTGGTAATCCACGCCAAGTCCTTCTGTCATCGAAGTTCCCAAGCGGTCGCGCAAATAATCGTCGCCACTATTGTTACCAAAGTTTCTGAGCGAGAAAGCCTTGAACTTCTTGAGTTCCGGATAATCCGGGAAGAGCGTATATTTCAAACGCTTGTCGCCATATTCTTCGCGCATGGTGATTGCAAACGATTTCTTTTCTTTTGCACGGCTATACTGGCCCGTAATCTTGTAATCGCCCTTGATGCCGAACGCAGGCGTTTTCGGCTTGCCCGGTTCAAACATTTCGACATACACAGGGAGTTCACGGTTACTCCAGAAATTTGCCCCCTTCTTCGGGTCCATCATTGCAGCACCATTACCCGTCATGTAAAGGCCGGAATCGGGGCTGAACATCGAAAGCGGATCGGTCGTCACAAAGATTGCAGCGAGCGACGGTTGCTGTTCAAAAACATAAGTACGGTTAATTTCTTCACTCGGGTAAGAGCCACCGGCATAAGCACGGCAACGCAAAACAGTCGTAGCGTTAATAGTCAGCGTTGTCTGTACTGCCGGAGAATTTGCAGTCGGTTCAGCACCGCCCTGTTCGCAACGCGTGCCTGCCGGGAACGTAGCCGTCACCGCAGAAGAATAGAATCCAGAAGGTGGAATATTCACTTCGGCCACTTGCACTTGTTCTGCAAAGACTTCGCCAAGCGTATTGCCATAAGGCGACGGGAGAGCAAAGCCCCACTTGCCAGCGCCATCACGAGACCAAGAAGCATTCGTGGGAACGGCGCCAAAGCGCACAGAGTCGAGCATCGCATTTTCAGCATTTATAAAGTACAATGCGCCACCATCTTTATCGACCTTGAAAGAAGCGTGCGGTTCATGTCCGCGGTTGCGGGCGATTATCGAAGTAATCTGGATAGTCGTTGATTCGCTGCCCTGAGTTTCAGTAGCCAAAGTCAACGCCGTTACTTTATTGCGATTCAAGTCCTTTGCGTTGTCATCCAAGCGAACGTAATATACCGACGACAAATCGCCTGTGCCGCGAAGATTCTTGCCGCCCCAATTGCTAAGTTCATCACCTTCCTTAAAGTTCAAGCGAATCTTATGATTCTTGGTGATAAAGCCTCGAACTACAATCTGATTGGCCTTGCTGAGATTCGACGTATTACCAGACTTGACTACAACGCGGGAATAATCGCCGCCCTGAGCCACCTTCATCACGGCACCGATTTGCTGAGCGCCGCCATCGCTAAAGCAAAGCGAAGACTTACCCGAGAGATTTTCGACGTTATTGCCGCTAGTATTGCCGCCACCGCCGAAGTTGCCTCCCATTCCGCCGCCCCAATCACCACCCATACCCGGGAAGTTGAAGTTACCCATGCCACTGCCTGCAGAAGATTCTGAGCTGCAATCGGAGCCCATCAAGTTGAGGGAATCAGAAGGCAAAACGTAATCCGCATAATCCTTGCCCGAAAGGAACACAATCATGTAACTCTTGGCCGGGACAGTCACATTTCCAAAGACCCAGCGACGCGGATTTGTTAAATCATCCGTAAGAGAATAGCCCTTCAAACTCACAGGAGCATCTGACGAGTTATAGAATTCAACCCATCCCGGATCGTTACCGTCATTGTCCTTGAGGTTTGCGTTTGAAGGCGAAACTTCCGAAAGGAACACAGGACTATTGCCTTCGAAATGAGGAATCACTTCTTGAACGCTAGAGCTCTGCGGAATAGCGATAGAACTCGAAGATTCCGCAATCACGGCGCCCGAAGAAAAAACAGGAACGAACGGAGAAGACATTCCCGCGGAACTATTCGGAGCACCCGCAGAAGATAATTCCGGTAAAATGTCGGCCGAACTCGAGAGCCCTGGCACAAAGCCAGAATTAGCATCGGAGCTGATTTCACCAGCACCCGGCCCCATCGGGCTAAAATTCGAATCGTTCGAGTCTCCGCAAGCAGAGAACATCAAACCAAAGCCAATCCCACAAAGCGCCATTTTCGAAAAATGATTCATTTCGATTCCTTTGATTTTTTAGCGATACACCACAATCCAATCCATTGCTTAATTATACATTGATAAGCAGCGCAAATCATCCTTTTTGCAGATACGCGTTGTAAAAGGATTGAGCATTTGACAACACGGAAAAAAGCGGAACAAGACGTTCCATTTTACTAAATTTTGTGAAAATTTTTCGTTGCACAAAAAGGATTTTACATGAATTTCAGCGATTTTAGCAAAGCTAGCCAACAGTTCAATCAGTTCAGCCCCGAGATGAAAGAACAGATGATGAAGATGGCAAAAGCCCGCATTAAAGAAAAAATTACAAAGTGGCTCGCAACACCAACGTTTGTAGTGATTGGAATCACACTCGGTGCAATCATCGGCGCGCTCACTGCATGCTTCGGCGACATCAGCGACAGGCTCTCCGCCATCCGCGATGCAAACCCATTGTACTTTATCCCCGCCCTCGCCATCGGCGGTGCAGCCATCGTATTCGCTTATAAGAAATGGGGACGCTGGACGGAACGCGGCATGGACCAAGTCTTCGCCGTAGGACTCAACAAGGAATCCGATTTCCCGCTCGTTTCTATCCCGATGGCCGCTGTGAGCACTTGGCTGACGCAACTCTTCGGCGGAAGCGCAGGTCGTGAAGGCGCCGCTATGCAAATCGGCTCCGCGCTTTCGTACAACATAAGCAAAAAGTTGCCGTTTGAAAACGCAGCGCACATCATGCTCGTCACAGGCATGGCCGCTGGCTTCGCAGGAATTTTCCAAGCACCGATGGCCGCCACCGCATTTGCATTGGAAGTATTGCTCGTCGGGCATCTGGAACTTTCCGCCTTGTTACCCGCAGCTGCAGCCGCTTTCACCGCCTGCAAAGTTTCGAGCATGCTCGGATTCCACAAGTTTAGCGTTGACTTGAGCAGCGTTCTCGATGCAAGTGGATTTTCGGCTTCGATTTTCACGAACGAAGGCACGCTTGACGGAAAGCTGCTTTTGAAACTCGCACTGATGGGAATCCTCTTCGGCATCGTCGGAGGCGGATTCGCAAAGTTGCTCGGACTCTCGCAGAACTTCTTCGCAAAGAAATTCCCGAACACCATCAAGCGCATCGCCATCATGGGCGCAGGAATCAGCGTTCTATTGCTCGTCTTTTTCCAGGGCCGCTACGCCGGACTTGGAACAAACTTATTGGATATGAGTTTTGGAATAAATGCCGCCGGAGCCGCAATTCACGGGTATGATTGGATCATAAAGTTTGCCGTCACGATTCTCACACTCTCCGCCGGATTCATCGGCGGTGTCGTCACCCCGCTCTTCGCCATCGGCGCCACATTCGGAATCTTTGTCGCGGGAATGTTCGGAGTCCCACTCCCGCTCGCCGCAGCCCTCGGCTTCGCTGCCGTATTCGCCAGCGCAAGCAACACACTCTGGGCCCCCATCCTCATCGCCGGAGAAATATTCGGCTTCAATTGCCTCCCCGCATTCTTCATCGTCTGCACCATGGCGTACATGTGCAACGGCGGACAATCGATTTATAAGCAGAAGAAAATTAGGATCAAGATTTAAAGCTAGTCATTCCCGCCATCGTGCGAGAATCTCCTTTTAATGGGATTTGAATCCTACAAAAGTCGTCCGCACAGCGGGCGACTTTTTTGCTTATCAAAACCCATTAAGCATCCTTCACAATTTGCCAATAACCACCCTTATCAGGGCCAACTCGACGGATTATACCGTTTTTCTGCAATTTTGCGACTGCCTTTGCAATACTACGACGGCTAATACCCAAAGAATCAGCCAATTCCTGCGTCGTTACAGACGGATTACTTGCAATAAGATCAATAATTTTCTGTGAACTTTTCTGTGAACTTTTCTGTGAACTTTTCTGTGAACCAGCGCCCAAATTGACCATTTCATCCCGTTTTTCAAGGGTTTCCAATGTAGGAATTTTGAATTCTAGCATCACATCGCAAGGATGTACCGTATATTCCATTATTACACCACAGTCAGCACAGAGTTTGCACATATTCTCGATTCCTCTGCCCCAGGCTTCTACGTAACCGGCCCTAAAGAATGCATTCGCAATTTTAGGGTTGTATTGTTCAGAACGGTGTCGCCGCATCAGCGTTTCAGCGGTCCAATTTGTAGGAAAGACACAATCGTTACTGATGAGCACAAGATTTTCATGTATTCTTATCTGGATTTGCACCCCAGAATCGTAATTAGAATGCATCAACGCATTAAATACCGCTTCACGCATAGCATCCTTAGGAATCGGATAACGCTCCACCCGAATCAGACCATCATAACTGATACGCGCCTTAAAATACTTGAGATATATGAGTTCAACAACCCTATCGGCCTGAATAAATAGAGATCCATAAATTTCATCCTGATATTGCAAATCGGGGCCATCACCAAAGAAACCTATTTTTACATAGGCTCCGCAAAACCATCTTTCCGGCTGACGGTGAAAAAGCAGAACTGCAGCCCGAGTCAATTTTCCATTCACAGTCAGATTTAAATTATCGAGAAGTTCCTTATTCGTCATAGCCAAATCTTGCGCAGTCATTCTGCCAGACTTTTTAGCCTCGCGACGGAATATATCGAAACTTTCCTTATCCAGATCCTTGAATTCCACACCGTCAACTGGTACAGCATCCCATATTGTTCTGGTCCTGTTCAGCAAAAATTGAGTAAGAACTGGCCCCTGCAAAAGTTGCTTGGTACTCCCACTTCTATAATGATATTCCCCCTTATAATTGACTGGATCAGAACTAGCAGAAACGGATATTTCGATGTATTCTTTTGAATCTACTGAAAGCAGATTTACATCAACAAGTATGCCTATAGTTTCCCTAATCTTATTCGGGATATCTTCCATAAGTTTTTTGGCATTCTGCACACCGCAAACTTTCCCATTATCATCGATGCCGATATACAGTTTGCCACCCTGCGCATTGGCAAAACCACATATCCACTTGAGATATTCATCTCGCCACGACGATTTGTATTCGACATTTTGGTTTTCTGGCATAGGAACTCCTTGAAAAAAAGAAAAACATTTGATAATTATCAAATGCCTTTCGGAGCCTACACTATTAGGAACCGCAACAGAAATGTAGTATATGTGCCAGAGTTGGCAAGAGGGGGAAGAAAATTTTACAGAGCAGTCCTAATCACTTCGCATAGCCGACGGGATTGTTCAGCAAGGGCACCTGCGAGTCCGAAAGCTTGAGAAGCTTCTTGATGGCGG
>CAMUYW010000073.1 GCA_947165045.1 uncultured Fibrobacter sp.
TGAGCGTGGTCGCAAGGATTCCATCGCCGTAAGCGATCTGGAGCTGCGAGATTTCATTGCGGATGCGTTCAGCGCGGTTCCTGGTAATAGCGAGGTCTGCGCCCGGCATAATCACGCAGAAAACGTCATCGGAATAGCGGCACGGGATGTCTTCGCCACGAATGTAGCTCGGCAAGCGTTGGCCAAGTTCCCAGAAAAGCTGTTCCACGGCGTGGCGGCCCTGAGCGTTCTGCACGGCCGGGATTGCATCCGGATAAAGCATCACGATACCGATTGGCGACTTGTGGCGCACGGCGGCAGTGATTTCGCGGTTGAGGGATTCTTCCATATAACGTCTATTGAAGAGTCCGGTCAACACATCGCGAATGCTGTGCTGTTCAAATCGCATGTTAAGATCCTGGTTAGCCACATAGAGCCCAAACGCGGCAGCGATAATGCTCACCTTAGCTTGCCAGTATTCCTTGGTTTCGTTTTCGGGGAGTTTATCGACTTGAATCGTCAAAATACCAAAGTGTTCTTCGAGTCCTTCGATCGGAGCGCAAATGGCGATACCCTTCGGACGGTGGTGCAAGTGGGTGCAACCGTTAGAAACTTCAGACGAGCTATAATCGCTCACTACGATATCGCCGGTATTAAAGCTAGCACATTCGGCCGGGGTCACGGTTTCATCACTGATAACGTTCGGACCAAAGCGGAAAATCTGAGAGAGTTCTGTCTGCACGCCACCGTACATATAAAGTACACCGGATGCTTCGGGGAAAAGTTCCGGCATAAGTTTCTGCATGGATTCGATAACTTCGGTGAACGGACGGTTGCGCAAGATGCCCTGCTTAAAGCCATTCCAAGCTTCGAGCGGGAACCCGATTTTAATAGCCGCGGCATCAAGTTTCTTGATGGAGGCGGGCACAGGCTGCTTGAGTGCTTCGGCAGCGGGGATGGCACCCGGCGGAAGCGGATTTTTCTTTTCTTCTTGCAAGCGGACCGACACAAACTGAGTGTCCTTCGGCTGCGGTTTGTTCAGAACTTCGTTAAAGTCATTCTGGATGGCTTCAATCTGCCTGCGGCAGACGGTGTAGAACACAAAGCCAAGCACGGCGCCCCACGCCCCAACGAACACGAATTTCGCTCCAGTGGACATGGTTTCTTCGGGAACTACATAAGCAGCGATAACGCCCATCAAGAAGGCGACCAACCAAAAGATATATTTAACGATATTCATACCACAAATAATATTAAAATATTACCGACCGGGCAACATGCAGATTCTATATTTATCCACATGACAATCCTTGAAAAACTAGCTCTTGCACTCCCTGCCGTAGAAAGTCCTGCCCGTTACATGGGCGGCGAAGCAAACAGCGTCATCAAAGACCACAGCAAAATGCTTGCACGCATGGCGTTCGTGTTCCCGGACACTTACGAAATCGGCATGAGCAACAACGGGCTGCGTATTTTGTACCATGTGCTCAACCGCGAACCGGACCTGCTTTGCGAAGTCGGCTTTGCTCCGTGGGACGACATGGCAAAGGAGATGAAAAAATATGACATTCCGCTGTACACTCACGCAAGCTACACGGCGGTCAAGGATTTCGAAGTCGTGGGGCTAACGCTCCAAACCGAACTGAATTTTACAAACGTTCCTTACGTTCTTGAACTGGCAGGCATCCCGGCATGGCAAAAAGACCGTGCCGAGAGCGACCCGATTGTGGTTTCTGGTGGACCCGCAATGGGAAACCCCGAACCGGTTGCAGATTTCTTTGACGCATTTATGATTGGCGATGGCGAAAAGCTCGTTGTTGATTTTGTGCGTTGCGTTGGCGAAGGGCGCAAGGCAGGTCTTCCGCGTGCAGAGATTTTGAAGAATTTGTCTAAACTCGATGGCGTTTACGTACCAAGCCTCCGCGAAGTCGTGAAAAACGAATACGGATTCATCGTCCCGAAAGAACCGGCTAAAGGCTCATACGAGCATACAAACGGCGTACGTCGCCAATTTATACCGTATCTCGACCCTAAGGACTACCCCATCAAGAACTTGATTGCAAACATGCAACTTGTTCACAACCGCTTTAGCGTGGAAGTCATGCGTGGTTGCGCACAGGGGTGCCGATTCTGCCAAGCGGGTATTTGGTACAGGCCGTGTCGCGAGCTCAATCCGGACGATGTTTTGGACATTGCAAAGGCGGGCATCAAAGCTACAGGCGAACGCGAACTTGGACTTTTATCGCTTTCTACGGCAGACTACAAGCCGGTCGAAGCGCTTACCGATTCCATCATCGACGACCCATTCTACGACAACGTTGACGTAAGCCTCCCGAGCATTCGCGTCAACAGTTTTGGACAAAGTCTCGCCGAAAAAGTTGCGGCACTTAAAGGCGGTCGCAGCGCGACATTTGCACCCGAAACAGGCTCTGAACGCATCCGCAAAATGATCAACAAGACCATCAGCGACCAAGACATGTACGATGCGGCCGAACACGCGTTCTCTAGCGGGTTCAACAAGATCAAGCTTTACACGATGATCGGGTTCCCGACCGAGAATCTGGACGACATGCAAGCGTTCTGCGAGCTCATTTTCAATCTCGTAAAGATTGGGCGCAAGTACAACCGAGGCATTCAAATCGCGGTGAGCATCGGCATCTTGATTCCGAAATCGTTCACGGGGCTGCAATGGGCTCCGTTTATGGACAAAGAAACAGCGCTCGGGCATATTCGCTATGTGCGCGAAAAATTCTACAAGCACCCGAACGTAAAAATCAACTGGGCTGCTTGGGAAACGAGTTTTTTGGAAGCCGTTTACAGCCGTGGCGACCGCAGTCTTGGACCTGTTATTTACGCGGCTTACAAGAAAGGCATTATCTTCGAAAGCGACAGCTACCGTTTTGATTTTGACAAGTGGTTGCAAGTCTGGGAAGAATGCGGCTACGACACAAGCTGGGTGTACCGCGAACGCGAAAAAGACGAAGTGTTCCCGTGGGACTTTATCCATGCAGGAACGTCCAAGCAATACTTGCGTCGCGAATGGGAAAAAGCATTTGACCCCAATTCCGCTCCAGTGCCGAACTGCAAATGGGGCGACTGCCAGAAGTGTGGCATTCCTGGCTTTGGCCAGGAAATCGTCCTCGCGGACGATCCTGTGCGCCACAAGGCGCCCAGCCGCACCCCCGAAGAAATCAAGAAGCTCGTTGCAGACCGCCGCCCGAGCCAAAAAGTCAGTTACAGCTACAAGATTACATTCAAGAAGACTGGCATCAGCCGATTCCTGCCGCACCACAACATGCTCAGTTTCTTCGAGCGCACGTTTATTTGCGCAGGCATTCCCGTCAAGTTCAGCGAAGGCTTTAGCCCCAAGCCGCGCATCGTGAACATGGGTGCCTTACCGCTCGGGCTCGAAACTTACTGCGAAATCATCAGTGTCGATTTGCTCCAGCCGCTCGACATCTCCGCCGAAGGCAAGCAAAAGACTATCGAAATGCTGAGCGCTCCGTTCCCGCATGGCATGGAAATCGTAGATATCGAACCGCTCAAGGAAAAACTTTCGAAGCATTTCCCAAAAGCGATTGTCTACCGCCACACGCCCGAAAACATTCCTGCTGACCTCATGCAAAAGTTCGAACAGAAGCAGTTGCCTATTATGACGAACCACCGCGGTCAGCAGATGAATTTGAATGAATTGGTTAGTGGGCTAGAAATTAAGGATGGCACCATCTACATGCGTGTCATGTGCAATAACCAAGGCGCCACCGCAAGTCCGTTCGTGATTCTCGCCGGACTACTCGGTATCGATATCGACCCGACTAAAACAGACGACATCGCACGCCGATTCCTCGTCGCGAAAATAGCGATTGAATGGTAATTACTCCGCCGGGAGAATAATTTCAATGTGATTCGTGCTGACATTCAAGAAGTGCGTACGGAACAGGTCCTTCTCATTCCTGTCGCAAACACGCACTTGAGTCACCGCGATAAAGTCCTTGTTTTCACGGATATAGTCCGTTAGGCGCTCGTCACGCAGCGTGTCAATCTCGCCTGTAATGACAAAATTATCGGTCCACATTTTTACTAGCATACCACTAATATATAAATGTTACTCCAAGTAAGAAGATAAAAAGTTTACTTTTTGCGTTTCTAGAGCCATTTTATCATATATTATTCTCTATATAACGAAAAAGAGGTTTATTATGGCACCGAAAAAAGTCCACCCTATTCCGGGTCAAATGGCATACCACAATGCCGAATTTTTGGAAAGCGATGCAGCACGCCCCATTCGATTCCTTTCTGAATTTTTTCAGCCCGCACAAATTTTTGATCAAGAAGAAATAAAGAATTCTATTGTATTCTTTGGTTCGGCACGTACACTCCCGCCCGACGAGATCAAAAAACGCCGCAAAGGTTGCAAGGACAAAAAGGAACTGGCAAGGCTCGATCGTCTTTCTACAGTTGCAGATTCCTACAACGCCGCACGAGAGCTCGCCGCAAAGCTCGGCAAGTGGATCAACAAGCGTCATCAAGGCTACGCCATCATGACTGGCGGCGGTCCGGGTATCATGGAAGCAGGTAACCGCGGCGCTTCGGACGTGGGAACGCCTTCGGTCGGATTGAACATCAAGTTACCGTTCGAACAACATTGCAATCCTTATATTGACGATGAACTGAACCTCCAGTTCCGCTATTTCTTTATTCGTAAATACTGGTTCTTGCGCATGGCCCGTGCATTGGTGATTTTCCCAGGCGGATTCGGTACGCTCGACGAAGCCTTCGAAATGCTCACGCTTATCCAGACCGATAAGTACGCACAACAAATGCCGGTGGTCATCTTCGATTCCAAGTTCTGGAAGAAGGCGCTCAACTGGGAATTCTTTGCAGAATCGGGCATGATCAACCCCGAAGACCTCAAGCTCTTCAAGTTCTGCGACACAGTCGACGAAGCCTACGACTTCATCACATCTAGACTCGGAGAACAGAGCGAAGAGCAGGTCACATTCGCAAGAACGCATGTCGAAGAAGAAGGCTCCGCAAAGAAGAAAAAGTAACTGTAACAAGACATTTCTTTTCACATTGTCACCCCGCACACTGTTGCGGGGCGCCTTTTTTTCTACATTCTAGGCATGTTCTGGAACAATTTGGCAGAAACAATGGACAGGGTTGCGCGCAACCTGGCGCTACGTCCGAACTATACCATGGAAGAATACCAGAGGTGGTTCGACCATAACCCCGACTTCAAGCACAATGGCAACGCCGAACGTATCGAACTCATCGAACCGCTTTCGCTCGTAGGAACGAACCAGCTTTACAGAGCCAAACTTTGGATACAGCATCCGCGCGACGAGAAACGCTACGACGAAAAAGAAATTGTCGTAAAAATCTGCAAGTACTGGGCACCTCCCGGCAAAAACCGCCTCCACCGCTTGAACATGCTTCTGAGCGCGTTCCAAGACGAAATTCGCATCAACAACCTCGTTCGCGCGACCAATATCGAAGGTGTCGTGCAGACTTACGGCGGTGGCATCGCTGGCCGCCACCCGTACCTAAAGCTGGAATTCATCAAGGGGTGTTCTCTCGACAGAGTCATCAAGCCAAAACTCACCGATGAAGAAGTCGTCAAGCGCGTGGCCCAAATCGCTTACCTCGCCAATACAATTAGCCAGCTCCATTACTACCAAATCGTCCATAAAGACATCAAGCCCAAGAACTTGCTCTTGTGCCAAAATCCGACACACAAGAACAATCACAAGATTTTGCTTTGCGACTTCGGTTACGCCCAGGCAAAAATGCGCGAGACCGTTACTGAAGGTGGTGGACTTTTCTCCCCCAGCTACAGCGCTCCCGAACTTGCCCAGTCTAGCGAAAACATCACTTACGCAGTCGACTACTTTAGCTTTGGCGCAGTAATGCACGAATACCTGACAGGTGCAAAGCTCTACCCACAGGCAAAAGACATCTACACCGAAGAAGGGCGCTTGATTACCAAGCGTTACATGGATTACATCGAAAACGGTCGCGAAAACATCTTCAACGACAACCGTTTTCCGGAAATCAGGGAATGGATTGACTCGCTGACGACATTTGACGCAAACGAACGCATGAAAAAGAGCCCGAACTTATTCGCTCTCGCCCACAAGCTCCGCGAAGAAGTAAACGCCCTTGGTTACCGCGACGTAAATACCGACTTTCTGTGGAATCAGCTGAACGAGTACGGCAGACACACGCATTAATACGTTTTCGCCGCTATTTTAGCCACCGGCCCATTAACATTATACTAATGATTTGTTTATATTCGTTAGTATGAAGAAAATATTGAGCCTAATCCTAAAACCGTTCCGGTTTTTCAAATTTCATCACTATGTGACGTTCTTGGCATTTATCGCCATCGGCGTTTTCAACTTCGAAACGTCCCTCAACCCCACAATTCAGCAAATCCGTCAAGAAAAGGATATCCATAAATCGTTCGATAAATGGTGGGACGAAGAGCGCGCACAAGAATTTAAGAATGTCGGACTCACGCCCGACGAAAAAATAAAGGCTCAAGAGTTCGAACTCTACAAGGAAAGATACAAAGTAGAGAACCCCACGCCAATTATCGAAGACCGCATCGAGGAAATGAAGGGAGAATTCCTCGAATGGTGGGAAAATCAAGGCGGTAAAGAACAATATACCGCAGAGCACGGCAGCTACCCTACCGACAAACAATACGAAGCGGAACTCAAAAAATGGATCAACAAATACACGGATAAGTTCGTTCGTTATCGTTGGGCATACATCCCGAGCCGTGGCAACACCGAAAGCCTACTCACCTGCGGCTTGCTCTTTCCGAGCGCATGGTCCTATATTTTCTTTGTCGTCTTTTTCATGTTTTCGCTGATGCAGCTTGAAAAACGCTGGCACGCATTCTTCGTATATGTTTATGCAATCGTCATCGCTATTATAAGTGGTTTCTTTGTAGACCTGCTCGTAAACACATCGTTCTTTGGGCAGTTCGCATCACAACGGTACGAGGGCGTAAGCCTCATGCTTTGTTTCTTGTTTGGCGCAAACGCTTTTGACAAAGAGAAAGATGTTATTCCGTCCCATGTCAGCAAAATTGCTCAATTTGCGCTTGTAGGGAGCATGGCCATTGACTGGTTCCTGAATCCAGGAATTTTCAACGCAGTCGCTGCCGAATCTCCGATTTTCTTTGCTCTGGGCGGGCTTGCCGGTTACTACATGCCGCACCGAACAAGTACAGAATCAAGACAAGTTGCAGCTGCACCCCAAAAATCCGAAGAAACGGTATCGCCAGGCGAACGCATTCGCAACACGATTAATAAAGGTTTGGAAGCAGCCAACAACGGAGAAAACGACAACGCCGTTCGCATGCTACAATACGGTTTGACCGCGCTTTTGCAAGAACAACCAATCAATTTCCAAGACGTTAAAAACGCCGTCAACAAAATCGCGGGCTGCTACGCCGAAATTCCAGGTACGCAATGGATTGAATGGGGAACTACAGCAAAGCAAAAGAACATCCCCGAAGCGGCCATTACGTTACTCGAAAAAGGGATCACCAAAGAAAAGGATGCCGGCCTTATTCGGCGCGCTCGCCTTGATCTTGGTGCACTCCGCATTCAAACGAAATCGGATGTAAATGCCGCGATGGAGCACTTGAGCAAAGTGATCAAGGAAAACGATAGCGACACGCTTGCCGAGCAGGCCAAAAAGCTCATGGAAGCCGGCAAGGATATTCTTGTGCAACAAGCCTACGCCGCACCTAAGAAGTTTAAAGTAAGCAATTAAAGATTTAACTGGATCCTTCACTATCGTTCAGGATGACGTTGAAGAATAATGAGGATGACGTTGTAGAAGTATTACTTCAACATTATCTTCTGAGCGGGGAGCACACCGACTTGGACGAGGAAAACGCCGCGATTAAGCGCGCTCATATCCATCGTCTCGTTCACGTTTTGCACCACCTTTTTCATTTGCACTTGACCGCGCAAATCAATAATCTTAACAGTCTCACCGACAACAGAACGCGGCATGTTCAGCGAAAGCGTATTGCCAACAAGCGTTACGCCAACCTTCGCAGTTGCAACGCTCTTCGGCAAAGCCGATGGCGGAGACTGAACCTTCTTTGAAACTTCATCATAGCGTTCCACAAGCGCCATCAAGTACCAGGTGCTATGCGGCAGCCACTGTTCAATCCAGCGCCAGTTATTCCACGCTTCTTTTTGCGGGTCAAAGCCAACAGCTTGAACGCCATCGTCATCCCAAGCGATTCCCGAACCATCTTGATTCTTGCCTGTAATGCCATTTGCAATACCGCCTTCGAGAGTAGCATCGTAATCAGACTGGCCATCGTACTTTTCAGGATTCTTGATTCCCTTGCCATACATCATGCAAGTGCCATACGGATTCTTGCCCAAAATCCAGTCAAGCTGATCGGCTGCGTATTTATTTGTAGAATCCAACTCTGCAACATCCAATGCACGAGCCGCAAATTTCGTTGCTGCAGCAAGGCTTGCAATACGAGCATCTTCGCCCTGCCACCAATAGCCGCTTTCGTTATCATGCGGAATAAAGAAGCCATCTTTTATTTTATCTTGAGTCTTGTATGTCTGGCGAGCATATCCAAACGGATTATCAACTTTATTTGTAATAGAAATTAACCAATCATAATGTTTTTGAATTGATTGACGAACATCGCCTAAGCGTTGGTTGTAGTTTTCGCAACCAATGCAGGTCAACCCCGCCCAAACATCCGTATTTCCATCATCACGGTCATCTTCAAAACTGCGCGAAGCTTCAATTTCCGCATAGCGAACAAGCGCTACAAGCGGAAGCCCGGCATCACTTGCATGCCAGAACGGGCGCTTCATTTCATCGTCACTCCAGAAATAACCACTTTCGCTCAAACGGCTTTCAAGGTGTTTTGAACGTTTACGAGCAATCTGCAAATAATCAAATTTTTTCGTGGCCGCATAAAGTTCGGTCGCAGCCAAAAGCGCCGTGTAATCATCGATGATATTTTCCTTGCCATCATCACAATAAGCGCAATTGCCACCAATGCTCTGTTTTTCAGACAAGTGAGCAAAAGCTTTTTCAGCAGCAGCGAGGTATTGTACCGAGGTAAAGTCACCTTTCAAGCCAAGTCTTGCGGCAGTAGCCAAAGCGGCAATAGCCATGCCACCGCCTTCGCGGAAGGCCGTCTGGTAATCCGTCGATTTTTTTCCATCGGAACCCGAGAACGCACAAAGTTCGCGACTTGAATACGGGCTGCCCCAGTTATCGAATACGGTCATGTAGAAAAAGCCCTGTTCATCGAGCATGCGCACCAAAAAGTCCGCACCGTAAGCGGCTTCATCCGCCGTTTTCGCCTTGGTCGAAGTCGAGGCAAGCAACTTCGGGATGCGTTCTGAAGCAAACGCCAGCGACCAAACCGTGAGCGGGATCTGCTGCGGATTCAAATAATTTGCATAAGAAAGATGGCTCAAGTATTTACTGACATCGCCACTAGCATCGTACCAACCGCCATGAACATCGAGCTTTTTATCAGACTTGTAAACTGGCAAACTCTTATCCCAACCTTCGACAGTCGGATTATTCGCACGGTCTTTATAGAAGTAATCAAGCACCGTCGCAAGCGTATTCTTTGCAAGGGCGTTTTCGGCAACCGTAAATTCACCGGAATTTTGTACTTGCCCATTTTCAGACACTTGCAATGTGTACTTACCAGCGGCGAGGCCTTTCAAATCAGCGATATAGAACTTACCGTTATTGAGCCAGTTATCGGGATTCATGCCTGCCGAAAGTTTGCCAGCCAACACAGGAGAACCATTCGACATCACGCTAAATTCCGCGCCATCCGCGAGGTTATCGCTCTTGACAATCACGGAAATCGGCTGATCAACATCGTAGCCCACCTGATTGTAATAGAATTTAGTATCAGCAGATGCGGCTGTGGCTCCGAGAAGCACTGCAAACGCCGCAGGGAAAATCGGGGAATTACTCTCAAAAAACACCATAACCTAAATATATAAACAGCGTTATTTTTCACTAGAAAAGTAAGATAAAAGAGAGAAAAAAGAGTTTTACAACCATTTTATTCTACGCAGATTTTACGTTAATTATTAAAATCAAGATTTATGAGGGTTTGAGGGCACTCCGTAGAGGATACGATTTTCACCGCAAAAGAACAACAACTACGGCTATATTTGGAGAATTAGGTTTAGGCAGCATGCAGGAACAGTCATTTTACAAACACCAACACGCCCTTATTTTTTCAAATTTCGCCAATCATTCATAATTTAACGCTATTTTTGCGTTAATTATATTAGTTTTTCGTTTTTCATCATCAATTCCTATTGCACTTTAAAAATCAAAGAGTTACATTTGAAAGCACTTAAAAAACTTTAACCCTCAACCATAAATATCACCATGTACTACGAAACAATTAAAGTTCTCGACTGCACCATCCGCGACGGTGGCCTTGTCAACAAGCACGACTTCTCTCTGGAATTCGTCCGTCGTCTCTATACACTCCTTACCGCAGCCGGCGTCGACTATATGGAAATGGGTTATAAGAATTCTCCGGAACTCTTCGATCCGAAGGAATACGGCCCGTGGAAGTTCTGCGATGATGATTTGCTTTGGAAGGTCAAGGACGGCATCGATTCCAAGATCAAGATGGCCGTGATGGCCGACGTGGGCCGCGTCAACATGGACGCCGTGAAGCCCGCAAAGGAAAGCCCGTACCAGATGTTCCGCGTGGCAAGCTATGTCAAGAACATCGACAAGGGCATCAGCATGGTGAACGCATTCCACGACATGGGCTACGAAACAACGCTCAACATCATGGCCGTTAGCCGCGACCGCGGTCCAGAACTCGACGAAGCACTCCACCAAGTGAACGAAGAATGCCACGCCGACGTGCTTTACCTCGTCGACAGCTTCGGCGCATTCTACCAAGAAGACATCGATAAGGAACTCGCCCGCTACAAAGGCATCGTGAAAAATAAGAAGTTCGGCTTCCACGGTCACAACAACCAGCAACTTGCCTTCTCCAACACGATTCAGGCCATTATCAACCACGTCGATTACCTCGACGGTTCTGTATCCGGCATGGGCCGCGGCGCTGGCAACTGCACTACCGAACTTCTCCTCGGCTTCCTCAAGAATCCGAAGTACGATCTCCGCCCGGTTCTCGA
The DNA here is from genome assembly GCA_947165045.1 of uncultured Fibrobacter sp. Lineage (GTDB taxonomy): Bacteria > Fibrobacterota > Fibrobacteria > Fibrobacterales > Fibrobacteraceae > Fibrobacter. Next base: position 11,181 of record CAMUYW010000073.1, read on the forward strand.
CGCCATCCAGGAACTCTTCTTGCCGCTCCAGAGCAAGTACGAATGGGGTTACATCATCCCGCAGATGATTACGGGTATGCTCAACCGCCACCCGCAAGATGCAATCGCCGTTCGTAAGACCGAAGAAAAGGACATGTACCGCAAGTTCTACGAACACATGATTAACGATTAACGATAAATCTAAGAGAGTCCGCAGAACGCCTCTTACGCATTACACAGAAAGTCCCACTCATAAGAGTGGGACTTTTTTCACAAATCAGGAAACAACTTGAATTACTTCAAGATCACGTTCTTAGCGTTCACCATACCGTTCTGTTCAATCTTCACGATATAGCGACCGCTCGGAACCATTCCGGAGTTCCATTTAACCTGATGAACACCCGGCTGGAGGTTCTTTTCAACAACGTTAGCAATCTGGGCGCCATTGACGTTCACAACAGAAATCTTGGCATCGCCAGCAGACCTGAGTTCAACAGAAACTACAGAGCGGTTAAGGCCCTTGATTGCCGGAGCAAGCGGAGCTGCAGCAACATAAGCGCTACTTACAGAATTGTCTGCAACTTCTGTAGACTTTGTTAAAGAGCCACCATTCCATTTGACAACATGATAAGTCGTGTTATCAGACCCACTCATGATTTTATTTATACGTTTTTTCACGGCATCTTCAGCACCATAATAATTCCATTTATTGTTATTATTACTGTCTTCATCATCCACATAGATTTCACTGCGAGTCAAATTTTTAAAACCTTCCGCTACAGCGAATATACCATACTTCGAATCAAACGGATATTTCTTCGGTGCATTTTTGCCAGCCTGCACAAAGCAATACCTCAAAGAAGCGTTACTCCCAACTTCATTAGGCCAAATAAAGCCTGACGAACCATTATTGTTATCTGAATCCTCCGTATCATGACGACGAACAACATGATTTGAAGTATCGGGGCACCTTTGGTCCAGTTGAAGCACCGCATAATCAAAAGGCGCTCTAGGCAATTCATTTCTATAAAGAACACAGTATGTAAATTTTACACCATGCTTATCAACCTTAATTCCAGGAGGATTTGAATCACCGTCAATGTCATTTCTATTACTCGAATCTTCCGTATCAAGCCGAATCGAAACTTCTTCATTGCATTTATCCCCTGAATTCTTTTTCAGCACACCAATTCTCAACACTTCAGGATGTTTACCATATAAAATCTTACCATCCAAAGATTCCACAACTATATTGTCAAACGATTTTCCCGTAGGGAACGGGTACCAACCGTACTGTTCACTTTTGTCATGACTATCAAACCACCTAATGTCCATATCCAAAGAGAAGAACATATGGTTATAGGAAGGAGCATCTCCAGGGAAAACTCCATCCTCAGGGAACTTTCCGTTCGCAGGAATCGTAGTCGTTTTACCAAAATCAAGTACAATTCTATACACATACGCAGAACGTTTTTCTAACCAATACGTAAAGCCACGGTCTCCTCTGTTAATTCGAGGCATAGCATCTCGGCCATAATTTGCAAAATACACATACATTCTAAATCCCCGAATTTCAGCACCGCCTTTATTCGACAATCTAATATAAGGGGAATAATCGCAATACGAACTGAAGCCACATTTTGCATAAGAAAAATTACTCCCCTCTATCGTTAGAGCAAAACACATAGAAACGGTCAACAGGACCAACAGATACAGTTTTTTCATTCTT
>CAMUYW010000074.1 GCA_947165045.1 uncultured Fibrobacter sp.
ATTCTCCCGGCATCGTACATGAACTACATCTACGTGAACGGTGGACTCATCTTCCCGAAGTACAAGAGCTCGAATGATGCAAAGGCCAAGAAATATTTCGAGAGCGTTTACCCAGACCGCAAGGTCATCGGTATCGACTGCCGCACGGTCATCGAAGAAGGCGGAAGCCTCCACTGCATGAGCAAGCACGAGAGCGATTAGGCTTTCTTTGCTTTCGCGATAGCTTCTTTTGCTAGTTTATCTACAAGTTCATTCCATTTGACGCCTGTATGGGCGGCAACTTTTTCAAACTGAACGCGGTGCAAGTACGGCTTGGCCGCTTTTACGTACATTTGAGCGATATTGCTTTTTGCTTGCCATTCGCCTTTAGCCCAACGAGCAATCCCTTCGTAGTCATGGCAAATTACACCGTTCATATCGTGTGCATCGAGCCATCTCATTGCTTGGAACGATGCCATGACTTCACCATCAATATTGCGGCTTTCTGCATCAAATGCCGTTATTCCAGATCCTCGTGCAAGTTCTTTATCGTCTTCAGTTACAACAAAAGCCCATCCCGCAGGACCAAATCCAGGAGAAAATGATCCATCAACAAATACACGGATTCCATCAGGAGCGGGCGCTTCCATACCGTCGAGCCAAGACTCAGCTTCCTCGCGAGAACCAAAGGATTTGAACAAAACACCTTTAACCCCGTGGGTCAGCTTTTCGCATTCGGCCCACGTTGTTACGATTTTCTTTTCATTTTCGCTTTTAACAGCATAGAACTTTTGTTTAGGCATGCCGCAAATTTATATATTTTCATCGAAATAAAAATAGGAGTCTCTTTGTTTTCTTCGCAGTACTTTGCCGATGGCAAAAGATATTTTGCAATGCGCTTGCTTTGCAAGCCTTTGCTATATCGTTGGTTTGCAAATAAGGCGGGTAAAATCAAGGATTCAAAGACATTTTCGTTTCCGAAGTCGCTACAAGATCACGAGAAAACTGTGTTCTTTATGCCTGAGGACAAAAAGATTGCAAAAATCATCATAGACGAACTCCCCGAAGAATCATTCAAGTCCATTTTATTTATTGCCCACGGTGACCTAGAGATTTTTTTAGCGAAAAAAAAGGCAATAGCCTCTTACTATACCGATAAAGGTTGCCGCTATGGGGAATCCATTTTCGAAAAACTTGAATATCAAGTAAAAACTTATGCCCCCGTCGCTTGCGTCTATCTTGGTCCATACAAACCGCAATTTCTGTACCTCGCTTTAGTGAGTGGCGCCGCTCTTCGCGTTGGTTTTGACTGCGTTCGAGAATATCCATTCTTAAACATCAGCCTGCATACGCTCAAGACAATCTCGCCTGCTAGAATGATGGCTCGCTATTTTTCAAAGGATAACGAATAGCCATGCAAAAGATGTTTTCGACAATCATCACAGAAAATGGCGGATATGCAGATTTGCATATGCACACCAAGCTCTCGGACGGCACACTTTCGGTCGACGAATTGCTCATGCTTTGCAAACGCAAGGGACTTCGCTGCATTTCCATCACGGATCACGACAATCTCGATAGTTACAAGCTTGCTGAAGAACCAGCCAAGGAAATCGGCCTCGAAATCATTCCGGGAATCGAAATTTCTGCAGTGTGGCAAGGCAAGGACATTCACATTTTGGGCTACTTCTGCGACCCGACAAACCTCGCTTTGAACATGGAACTCGAGGATTTTGCAAAGCAGCGCATTGCCCGTGTGAAAGCGATTATCAAAAAGTTGAACGCACTTGGAATTGGCATTACATTCGAAAAAGTTCACTCGTACTGCAAGGGGAAAATCATTGGTCGCCCGCACATTGCCATGTCGCTTGTTGATGAAGAATACATTTCGAACTTCTCCGAAGCGTTCACGAAATACCTTGGCGATGGTTGCATTGCGTTCGTCGAAAAGAAGGGTCTTAACCCGCAAGAAACAATTCGACTGATTGAAAATGCTGGTGGTATTGCGGTCCTCGCTCACCCTTACAAGTCTGGACTCAGCGACCAATTCATCGAAAACATGGTGGAATGGGGCATCCAGGGCATGGAAGTTTACAGCCCGGCGCAGAAGGGTGCTGTTGGCCGTAAGTATAAAGAGATGGCTCAAAAGTTTGGACTTGTGGGAACCGGTGGATCAGACTTCCATACCGAAAACGGAACCTACCCCCCAGGTTGCATGAAAATGCCATACACCGTAGTTCAGGCACTCCGAGAAAGGCGCGAAAAATCTCGTGCAGAATGGTTCTGATGAATCGTGTAGTTCTTTTAATAACTGTTTTATTATCGCTTGTTTCAAGCGTTTTTGCCGATGTCATTCATGCTAAGCCTAGCAAACTCCCGACACCGCAAGATTCCATTTTTGAAACGGTAAATGCTCCAGATCCAGCTCCGAGAGAAACGGATGCAGGTCGTTGGGTTATTCCTCTTCGCGAAATCATGCAACGCACGTATGACGTTTCGGGGCAGAAATCCGAGTGGGTGTTGGGAACATCCATCCTTGGTAGTCCAGAACTTCCTGCCAAGGCTCTTGGAATCGGAACGCTGAGCAAGCGCTATCCGAGCAAGCTTGCCGGGATTTACACGACTCGTTTAAGCTACGACGCTTCGACTCTTGCGCTCAATGGCGAAAACGGAATTCTCTTTGAAGAACGCCATGGCATCCCGGTTGACACGCCGATTACCGATGTGAATTGGGAACGTAGCGCATTTGAAGGTAACGCTTTGCGCCTTGAATTCCGCCGCTTGATTACGGATTCTGTGACGCTCGATCTTGGGCTTGCTAGCCATTCCAATTTGCTGTCCAAACCCTACGAATACCAGCCGGTGACGCACTCGCCATTTTTTGCTTTGGGCCGCGACTCCACGCAAATTCCTTTTGGCGGCCGCAACATCGCCATGAACAGCATGCATATTCAACCGATCGTTACATGGCGTTTTGGAATCGGTAAAGCATTTTTCAAAATAAATTATTTGAATCTTGATAATGCGGATAATTCAACGCATAAAGTTTTGCTTGACACCCTAGACCCCACATCTCGTGAATTCCAGACTGATCCATACAGGATTATTATCGAATCGCGTACGTATGGTGGCGGTGTTGAATTTTATCCCGTGAAAAATTTTACGATCGGCACAGAAATACATTATGGCAACCACGAAATGGACTTGCGAAATCTGCCGAAAATTACAAAGAGTACGGATACGATGTATAGCGAAACCGGATTACGTAGCATCCGCTATAATTACTATGACACAACTAAAATCCGCAATTATGAAACGATATTGGGGAACTTTGAAGCCCGCTACAACATTTTCTTGAACCCGAAAATCCACTTTGAATATGAATTCCTGAATACCGATGAAACCGGCCATGACAAGATAAAGCAGACGTATTATCAGGACCGCGAAATGGGTTATGCCGAAGTTTCGGATACGCTTTGGGGGCATGTCCTGTTCCGCGCTCAGGCCGGCATGCAGCGCAATAGTTCACTTTTGGATTCCGTTGAATTTGCACCCGCATTCTCTATTGACGGAACATACCTCCTCCCCTATCATTTGATGGCAAGCGCCTCTTATCGCCATGACAACAAGTTCCCAGATGTAAACCAGCTCAAGCTCATTGAAACTGGCCGCGTAGCTTTCCCGAACGAAAACTTAAAACACGAAGTTCGCGACCGTGCTACCGCCAATCTCGTATGGCAAAAACGCGATGTTTTTTACGGACTTGGACTCCGCTATGAACACGCCAACAATTTGATAAAGCCCAAATGGGCCGTAAGTGGCATAGACACCACATACACGAAATCGACATATATCGCAAATTACCTGACCAACGAAACGAGAGACACGACGTACGCTGAAGTCGCCGATTCCTTGGAATCCGCATTCCGTTACGAGAATCTTGACCATGCGCATACGCTTGATTGGCTTATGCAAATTGGATTCCGCCTTGGCAACTGGAAGTTTTATTTTGAACGTGGTCAAAAGATTACACGCACAAAGCTTATCGACACGCCTTCGCTTTATTACAAAGGCAGCATCCATTGGCAGAACCGATTTGTCAAAGATAGACTTGGTGTGAGTGTCCGTGTCGATTTCCAATGGTTTAACAATCGCTTTGATTGCACAATCAACGAAAAAGGCGAGCCGGAGCTCGTCCATCTCAATAAATACTTGGCCATGGATTTCGAAGCGCGCATGCAGATTCTCACATTTGAACTTTACAGCCGCATCGAGAATTTCAACCACAGCATTTACGCGCCGGAATCAGGTTACACTCCCGAAGGCCTTCGTTTTGCTTACGGCATCGTCTGGACTTTCGGGAACTAAACCGTCATTACACCAAGCAACACAAGATAAGCGACATACAGGCTCAAGAACAACGCTCCACCGATACGGCCAAAGCCAAATTGTTCATGTTTATTGCGTCTTGCTTTGAATTTTTTGCTTTTGAAAAAAGGAAAGCAAATAAAGAAAAGCAAAAGTGTCAACGCCGACATAATAGGCAAATCACGGCTCAAAACTTCCGGTTCCACAGCGCGAATAGGAGTGATAACCGCAGCTATACCAACTACCACAAGCGTATTGAAACTGTTTGACCCAATAATATTACCGACTGCTAAATCATTTTCGCCTCTGCGGGCAGCAGCAATTGAACTTGCTAATTCCGGAAGGGATGTTCCTACAGCCACAATCGTAAGCCCAATCAGCAAGTCACTCACGCCAAGAGCCTGTGCGACATTGATTGCGCCCCACACAAGCATTCTAGAACTGGCAATCAAAAGACCAAGCCCAACAAGCAACAACAAAGATGATTTGACGATTGAAACTTTTTCTGCAGGAGCTTCGTCAGATTCTTCGTTCTTTTGTTTATGCTTTGCATGCAATTCTGTAAAAATATTGAATGCCGTAATTCCGACAAAAACAAGCAATAAAATTGCACCGTCGACAAACGAAACATTTCCGTCTAGCAACAGCAACACCGTCAATGCGGTCATCGCAATGAGAATGGGAATATCCCGTTTCATGGCCTCTTTTTTGACAACCACAGGGATTATCAAAGCGGTTACGCCAAGAATGAGCGCAATGTTTGCAATGTTAGAACCGTAAGCGTTTCCGAGAGCCAGTTGAGGAGTGTCGTTCAATGCCGATAAAACAGAAACGACCATTTCTGGCGCAGAAGTTCCAAACCCCACAACCAACATCCCAATAAGGAATGTGCTCATGCCAAAAAATTGGGCCACGCCGACGGCCCCATCCACAAATCGGTCTGCACTCCAGACCAGAAGAATAAGACCACCGACAATGGCCGCAATAGAAAGAATCATCTTTTAACTAAAATGCGTAGAATGTTGCACCGACCATGATTGCCTTAGAAGACAGATTGTTAACCGGCCAGGTGTTGTAATCGTCATACTGGTTGCTGAGTCCCCAGCTGAAACGAGCATCGAAGCCGATGTAACGATTTGCTCGGATTCCAAAACCAAATATAATGGACCAGTCAATAGCCGAGCGGGAATCGTTATCCAACATATCTTCCTTCACATTAACTTTCTTGTCCGAAGATTTAATTCTGATTTTATCAGCGACTGCGAAAGACGGTTGGACACCGACATCAAAATAAAGAATCGATTTTGCACTCTTCAAAGAAAGGAGCAACGGAACAGAAATTCGGTACTGGCTAAACGAAACGCGGTATTCTCCATAAGTTTCTTTATAGGTTTCGTTATAGCTGTTGCTTACCTTATCATGCTCAAACATGACGCCTGTCTTGAAAGCCATGTTGTATTCGTCCAACGGGAACAAGGCAAAAGCGCCGACCGTCCAAAGCAAGCCGGAATAGCGATCATACTCATAACGACCATTATCACCCGAAAGGAACATGTTGCCGATAAAGCCTTGGAGACCAAAGGTGAACTTTAGAGGGATAAGACCGCGGAGTTCATCCATGTCAATCGTATCGGCTTGTTCAACTCTTGAAACATAAACGGTCTTTACAGCACCGCCGTTATTTTCAATTTCAGCAGTAGAATAAACTGGGCGGTAGACAAATTTCTTGGTGGTCTGTTTCTGCTGGACAGGCTGTGCGGCATTGGCTCCACGAACTGCTGTTGGTTCAGAAAAAAGATTTTCTGGAGCAAGTTCTTTTTCGACTGCGGTGAACTTATCTTCAGGGGCGGCAGGAGCTTGTTCTGCAACAGGAGCAGCTTGCTCAGGTGCCACTTCGGCGACTGGAGCCGGGGCCGGCGCAACGGTTTCTGCAGCCGGTGCTGCGGTCTGTGCCATGGCGGCAGATACTGCCAAAGCAGTCAAAAATCCAGTATATTTGAGATTCATAATGATCCTCCAATAGTAATCATGTAATATTATAGTATTTTTGTAAACAAAAAACCATACAAAATACACGCCCTCTGTTCATAAAATACTAGATTAGGCGATATGAAAACAATTATTGTAAATACAGCTTCGGGCAAAGCCAATGCGTATGCCCTATTTTTCGTAAAAAAATCAGTCCAATTTTCTAACGTACTTTCGGAAAATGCAGAGAAACAAGTTGAATCCGTACTGAATGGCATGGATGAGGGTCCGTTTGAAGATTTGGAATTTTTGGAAATCGATAACCAGCCGACTATTTTTGTGAACGCCGCCAAGGAACGCGGACTGTCATCGCTTGACCACCTCCGCATGGCCGCTTACCGCCTCGCCAAGCGCGCAAGCAAACGCCAGATTCCGATGGTATCCATCATGCTTGCCGATGCGGCTCCAGAACAGTTTAAGAGCATCTTGCATGGTCTCTATTACGCCGACTACAAGTTCGACGCCTACAAGAGCAAACAAAAGGATGCTTTCCAAGTCACGTTTGAAATCGTTGCTGGCGAACGCACTGCAGAATTCAAGAAGATCGCCGAACAAGTTGCAGTCGAAAACAAGGCTATTGTGCTTGCAAAGAACTTGATTAACACATGTTCTTCGGACCTCTACCCTGCTGAATTTGTGGAAAACGCAAATACAATTGCAAAGTACACGCCGGGGCTTTCGATCAAAGTTCGCAACATGAAGCAACTCGAAAAAGAAGGCTTCATGGGACATGTGACTGTCGGTAAGGGCAGCTCACATGAACCGTACATGATTACGCTCAGCTACGATGGAACGAAGAGTGCTGGGAAAAAAGCAAAGAAAAATGCTGGTAAAAATGCCCGCACGTCCGCAGACCATTTGGTCATTGTAGGAAAGGGCCTCACGTTCGATACAGGTGGTCTCTGCCTTAAGCCGCCTAAATCCATGCCCGAGATGATTAGCGACATGAGTGGTGCCGCGACAGCTCTTGCCGCCATCCAGGCTATTGCAACGCTTGAACTCCCGATTAAGGTGAGTGCCGTGTGCTGCCTTGCAGAAAACGCCATTGGCAACAAGTCTGTACTGCCAGGCGATATCTTTACCGCTAAGAACGGAAAGACCGTTATGGTTGATAATACGGATGCTGAAGGTCGCCTCGTGCTCTCGGATGGACTTGCCGAAGCAGGCCTCATCGGAGCAACGCATATTGTGGATCTCGCCACACTCACGGGCGCCATGGTCCGCGCTCTCGGCTACGCTGTGGCAGGATTCTTCAGCAATAATGATGACCTTGCATTGCAAGTTATCAACTGCGGCGAAGCATGCTGCGAAAAGTTCTGGAGCATGCCGCTCGAAGAAGAATACGCCGATGCGCTAAAGGACAAGTTTGCAGACCTCAAGAATACAGGAAGTGATGCCGGCGCAATTGCTGCCGCACTCTTCTTGCAAGAGTTCGTTCCTGAAGACACCGCATGGGCGCACTGGGATATCGCAGGCACTGCATTCGTGAATAAAGCTTGGAAGTACACCGAATACGGTGCAACAGGCTTTGGCGTGCAGACGCTGATTGAACTTGCAAGGCGCATGTCTAAAGCTGACGACGAAAGCGAAGTTATTGAAGGTGACATCGTTATTTGCGATGACGAATACAAAGTGTGCTAAGAACGCTTTGAGTTAAAAAGAAAACACGAAAGGCGCTCTGTACTAGAGCGCCTAATTTTTTTAATCTATAGAAATTAACTAACGAGTGAATGCCGATGTCTTATTAACGTCCATAGTAAGGAGAAGACATGTTAAAGCCCAAAACTATTTGGCCCTTATTTTCACTACGGCTATCTTCATCCTTCAAGACAATTTTAAATACCAAATGTTTATAATTTGATGCAATTTTTACTCGTTCATATGAATTATACACATCATGAGAAGAGGCAATCATGACACCAGGATGGGCGAAATCAAAATTGATTTTACGGTTACCGCAATTCTGTTGTACATTCAACTCAATATAAGGGTCTTCATAACATGAATAATCATTGTCATTACTACCATAAACGTACAAATCAAAATTCTGAGGGATATGGCCAATTTTGGAAATATCATTACCACTGCTCAGCCAAGAAATAGCGGCCGCTGCTGGGTAATTTACTGATCCTAAATTTTGTGCAACAAACCATATTTCGTGTAGACCATCAGCGTTTGTGCGTGTTTTGAGACTATTAATATCACCATTCCAATAGCGAGAATCATAATCATACATATCATGATTTTCTTCATTAAAAGCAACATATCGATAAGAAGGAACTGTTTTTTCTTGCGTAAGAAGAAGGGCTTTTACAACTTCTGGATGCCAACGATAGAACGGATTAACAGCCAAAAGGTTTGCTACCATACCCGCAGTATAAGCAGCAGCGATACGAGTACCATCGTATAATGGACGATACTTTAACGAACTACCATTCTTAGTGTACGTTCTTGTATAATCGTCAGTATAGACATTAGAATAGTTGTAAATTTCCGGCTTCTTTGAACCCGTATATGCGGAATATGCAGAGCCTTTGTTATTTGCGGTAGACGTGTACGAAAGGACACTCTCGTTTATCGGATCAAATGCGCCCACGGTGATGGCATTAGTTGCATAAGCGTAGCTATTCAACTTCGGTTTAGCATTTGCAACATGAGCTCCATTATCACCTGCTGCGGCGATTTCGATTGTGCGATTTGCATAAATGAAATTGTCAAGGTTTTTAGCAACGGTACCATAACCTACAGCCGCAGACACATGCTTATTACGAACACCAATGTAGATTTGAGGCGTTGCAGAAGTAATATTACTAGGATTTCCACTACCTACATAAATGACAGAATTGGTACGTTCGGCAGTTTTTTTCAATATTTTATAAGTTCTCGTGGCGTCCATTTCATTTCCTGGCATAGGACTAAACGAGCTGCTACCATTTTTTACATATTTAACATTTTTTAATGAACCAATGTCCGTAGGAAGAGCTGCAGCATCCATATAGATACCTACATCAGACTTCGCTCTATTAAACCAACTATAATAAGTCGCTTGTGAATTTTCATCTACAACATTGTTTAAGTTTTTGTATTGAATAATTTGTCCAGCTTGAACAGCATACGGAGATTCTTGTAAATGATTATCATTCACAGTTTTCTTATCGGAATAGCTATATCCCAAACTAGCGGAATTACTAGTAACAGCAGATTCATAACTAGGAGATGTATTACGATCAATATTAACTTCGATAAAGTTTTTATTTACTGCATTTCTATAATCATTCCAATCATAAGTGCAAAAATGTGAATTGCTGCAATTTTCCGAATTGTTTGCATAGTAACGCTTTAGAGTGTAGTGTGCGTCTTCGTAAAGCTTATGAGATCCTTCATAAATAGCAGTACTTTGATTTGTCAAATAAGAACCCTTAATTGCTTTGATATTGTCAGGCATTCCTGTTTTGAGCAAAGCGTGGTTGTTCAATGAAGAACCAATATTCTGCTGATCATTCTTTTTCATTTTAGAATAATCAACATTTTTGTAGACCATCGGGGAGTTCATTTTACTACCCTTGCGGCCGAGAAGGTCATAGTTTACGTTAGCTGCATTCGCTGCAACGCAACCGAATGCCAATGCGATTGATAGTATTTCTTTATTCATTATCCTTTCCTTTGTTAAAGGTGAGGCGTAATATAAATTTATTTGAATAAATAAAAGAATACAAACAACAAAAATAAGAATAATATAATACAATTCTTATTTTATTTTAACTACATGACATGAGCGCTTGTACTCAAATTAAAAACAACAGAATTTTTTAATTAAAATAAAATACAATCGTATTTCAAATGAAGTTTTACAACATGTTGTTCACAATTGTTTAACAAATGAATAAATACACAAAAAAACAACGTAAATTAGCCCGTGAAAAATTTCCAAAAATCACAATAAAAAGATTTAAATTAAAATCTTACGAGGTCATTACAAATCAATTTCAACAAGATTTGACACGCTCATCAAAGAATTCTCGACATCTTATATCCTCAAAAAAAAGGCCTTGTCACAGCCCAACATGGCTAAGGATTTTCTATCTTTGAGTTGTATGAAGAACGTTGATACTATTGCTGTTTTGGACTTTGGCGGGCAGTACGCCCACCTGATTGCTAACCGCGTGCGCCGCTTGGGCGTGTTTACCGAAATCCACTCTCCTGCCGCCCCGGTTTCTGAACTCGAAGGCGTGAAGGGTATTATTTATAGTGGCGGTCCGTCTAGCGTTTATGCTGCAGACGCACCGGAATACAATCCTGAAATTTTGGACCTGCCGGTGCCGAAGCTCGGCATCTGCTACGGTCACCAGCTTATCGCCCAGCAGTTGGGCGGTCATGTGGAACCGGGCAAGGTCAAGGAATACGGCATTGCCGACCTTATCGTCGGTGACGAAAAGTGCCCGCTTTTGAAGGGACTCCCGAAGGCATCCCCGATGTGGATGAGCCATGGCGACCAGGTCACCAAGCTCCCGGAAGGCTACAAGATTGTGGCCAGCACCAAGGACTGCGAAATCGCCGCAGTTGCATTCGATAGCGATCGTCCCGAACGCCAGATTTTTGGCATCCAGTTCCACCCGGAAGTCACCCATAGCAAGTTCGGCATGAAGTTGCTCGAAAACTTCATCGACTTCACCGGAGCCAAGAAGACTTGGAACATGAAGAGCTACCTGCCCCTCATTACGCAGCGCATCAAGGACCAGGTCAAGGACCGCAAGGTGTTCTTGCTCGTGTCTGGCGGCGTGGACTCCACCGTGGCGTTCGTGCTTTTGAACCGCGTGCTCAGACCGGAAAAGGTTCTCGGTTTGCATGTGGACAACGGCATGATGCGCCTCGGCGAATCCCAGAAGATTATGGACTTCCTCACGAAGGAAGGAATGAACAACCTCAAGGTCCGCGACGCTAGCGAACACTTCCTCGCGAAGCTCAAGGGCGTGACAGCGCCGGAAACCAAGCGCGGTATCATCGGTAAGGAATTCTTGACGGTCAAGGACGAGGAAATGGCAAAGCTCAACCTCGATCCGAACCAGTGGATGATGGCCCAGGGCACCATCTACCCCGACACCATCGAAAGCGGTGGCACCAAGAACGCCGACAAGATCAAGACGCACCACAACCGCGTGCAAGAAGTCTTGGACCTCATGGAAAAGGGCCTCGTGCTGGAACCTCTCGCCGACCTGTACAAGGACGAAGTCCGCGCCCTCGGCGAAGAACTCGGCATTCCGCACAACCTCGTGTGGCGTCACCCGTTCCCGGGTCCGGGTCTCGGCGTTCGCTTGCTCTGCAGCGACGGCGTTCTCACCAATGACATGGTGAAGTTCGAAGACGTGAAGGACACTTCGGGCCAGTCCCTCGCCGACTACCTGAAGGCAAACAACATTGCAGGTCGTTTGCTCCCGATCAAGAGCGTGGGCGTGCAGGGCGACGGCCGTACTTACGCACAGCCGTTCCTCATCACGACTCCGGGCTTAAGCTGGAAGGACTGCGAAAAGTTCTCTACCGAACTTGCCAACCGCTTCAAGGCCATCAACCGCGTCATCTATCAGATCGGTAGCATCGCTGACGAAGATCCGAAGCTCGTCGAACAGTTCGCCACCCGCGAAAACTTCGATACGCTCCGCAAATTCGACAACATTTGTACTGAATTCTTGCAGGCTAACGACTTGTACGAAAAGATTTGGCAGATGCCGGTCGTTCTCGTTCCGCTCCGCACGGCTAACAAGCCCTGCATCGTGATGCGCCCGGTGAACTCCACCGAAGCCATGACCGCAAACTTCGCCGAAATCGACCAAGGAATGCTCGCTGGACTCTGGCGCAAGTTCGAAGCCGAAGGCGCTGGCAGCCTGTGGTACGACGTCACACACAAGCCTCCAGGAACCATTGAGTGGGAGTAGCGCGGAGCTGTAACTTTGCACCGCCCGTTCCACTTTGTGTGAACCACGGTTCCAACCCAAGATTGCAAACACCGAGAGTTAATCTCGGTGTTTTTTTGTTTGCGACGGGGTTTGCAACCAGGGTTGAACCAAGGGTTGAAACCCCGTTCAAACCCAGGTTACAAAAGGGTTTGAAGCGATTGTTAGAACCAAAGGGGCCTTCTTTTTGCAACGAGCTGGCAACGATGGTTCGGGATGACGTTGAAAACAAAGTTGCAAACGAAGGGTGCAAACCTGGTTGGAACGAACGATTACACATGTTGGAACGAAGGTTACAAAGGTACATAGAGGAAATCAGCTCACCCCATTTTCGGGATTTCGGGAATGGCTTTTTTGAGCAAATTTC
>CAMUYW010000075.1 GCA_947165045.1 uncultured Fibrobacter sp.
CATCTTCAATTCCCTTGCGGAATTTCTGCGGAGGATCGTCCGTGATAATCGCCTTACGCGGAATAAGGCCGATTTGGTCAGCAAGGAACTTGGTGTAAGCAAGTGTGTAAGCAGAATCAGCGGTAATCGCAAATTCACTCGGCATACCATACCAGTATTCAGCAAAGAATTCAGAGAAGTGTTCAAGATAATAGTAATAGACACCATTTTCTTGTTCAATGAACTTTTCGCTCTGTTCCTTATCAATTCCGGCAAAATCAACAACTTTGCGGATAAATGCAGCAGTTGCTTCGGCACCGATAGGAATTTCAGGAATGTGGAGGAACGGCTGACCATATTTTTTCTCAAGGTGTTCAGCGTTTCGGACGCCAACCCACGGAGAAACAACCAAGTTGAACTGAGCTTCCGGAATGCGCAACCAATCCTTGACGCCATTATTTTCAGGTCCAAAGAGAACATTGACTTCAAAACCTGCGCCACGGAGAATGCGTGCAAGTTCCTGATAATCACCGCGCCAATTCTGGTTGTAATACGGAACTTCGAACCAAAGGTTGATAAGGCCCTTCTTGCGTTCGCCCTTATAATCGCCGACGAACTGATCGACAATGGCATTCACAACTTCTTCGTGACCGAAAAGGTTATTGCCCTTGAAGCCTGCGGTATCCACAGCAACAATCGGGTAACCCAAATCACGATATTCGTTCACCAAGCTCGGGACGTCATCACCAATGAGGCCGCCCACGCAACCAGTAAGAACAACATAGAGGTCGCCATTAAAAACTTTGAGTGTCGATTTAATCAACTGATCCAAAGTCTTGATACCACCGAACACAATGTCGTTTTCGGTAGAGTTTGCACTCGGCATGTTACCGGCACCCGCAAAAATACTGCCCTGGAAACCGTTTTCAAAAGTGAGGAATGCGGTTTGCTTAAGCTGGCAACCCGGAGAGCAGTTTGCTATAGGAACAGCACCCTTGATGCCGACAACCGTATTGGACGCACCAACTGCACAAGAAAAGCGGGGGTCCGAAATAGAATTGCTCTTTTTCTTTTTAACTGTATTAAGAACTTCTGACATTTTTAAACTCCCTTATTATGCTTTTTCCGATTTAGATTCGTTGTCGTTGTTTTTGCTGAACTTGAGATTTCTCGGTTCCGGCAAATCGTTGAGAGATTCTGGATGGTTCGTCAAGTAGAACGGATCATCCTGAGAGAGCCACCAATCAGAATACGGGAGTTTCACATTACGCTTGAGAACTTGGTTAAACTTTGTACGTGAAAGAACGCCCTTGAGCATTTCGCCAATGCGAAGAATTCCCTGATAGCCCACCGGAATATGTTCGTCGCCCATGGTGAGGGTCGGGTAGCCAAGATGTCCAGCAACAGATGCAAGGCCCGGATGACGGATAAGCAAGAAGTCCGTCTTGGCACGCTTCAAAAGTTGCGGAAGCTGGAATGCGCGAGTCTTACTTACAGTATAGTGAGGAATGTCGCCGTACGTTTCCACAAGTTCTTTCAAAGTATCCTGATGCTTTCCAGCGCCATCGTAAATCGGGTCATGGTGGAACACGAGAGCTGCATCGTGGCCAATTCCAAGTTCCGAAAGAACACTGATAAGGCCGTGTGCATAAGCAGAACCCGTCATCACGATGCCATTTTTGCCCTTGAAAAATTCGCGAAGTTCAGCGAGCTTCGGAGCAATACGTTTGTGTTCGCTTTCAATATATTCTTCGGCTTCTTTTTCTTTGCCGACAACTTTTGCAATAGCGCGGAGCCATTCGTCGGTACCCTTGATGCCGTAAGGCTGCGGAGCGTCAATTTGCGGAACGCCGAAAGATTCTTCAAGTGCGGTAGCCATGTAGCCGCCCAAAGTATCGCAGAATGTTGCTGTAGCAACAGCTTCAGAAGCTTGGCGGATTTCATCGAAAGATGCGGTATCCAAGAGGTAGTTTACGCGGAGGCCAAGCGGAGCGAGCATTTCAGAGAAATAGTCCGTTCCCCAAAGCGCGACAATGTTGAGCAAGTCGTTTTGCTTTTTTGTCGGATGACGGTTCACAATTTGACGGAGAACACCGTGGAAAGCAATGTCAAAACCAGTGGACCAATGCTTGGAACGGAAACCTTCGCAGTGCAGCGGAATTATAGGTACGCCAACTTCCGGCTCCATTTCTTCGGCGATAGAGTCAATATCTTCACCGATAATAGCGGTAGCGCAAGCCATGCCAATGAAAATAGCCTTGGGATTGAAACGTTCCTTCGCATCACGAATCGTTTGACGAAGTTTTTCAGAAGCACCGAACACCATGTCCTGTTCTTTAAGGTTGGTGCTGATGTTCAAAGTATTCTGCAGAGGTTTGCCGCGACGCTTAAGGCCCACATGCATAGAAAGGTTGAACTTGGAGTTTTCGCCGCTACATCCGATAGGAGAATGGTCAATCAAGGCACAGTCCGTGAGGTTACCCACCTGGCACTGGACAATAGCATTGGAGCACATCGTTTCTTGGTTAAGCGGAGAATGCAACTCGCAAAGCTTACAGCCACCACTCTTGCCGCAGCCACCATGTTTTTTTGCACTGCGTTCGTCGTAGGCAGATTCCTTAATCAAGTCACTAGCCTTACCATCCCAACCGATAATTGTACCCAGTCGATATTCGCGGTTCTCGACCGAGGTCATATTTAAATTAATGTTAGTTGATGCCATAAATTTTTTACCACCTTACCTATAAAAGTACTAGGGTTTTCGCGGAATTTTAGAATAAAAGTCAACCCCTTCCAATACTTTTTCAGCCCATTTAGTTTTAAAAGTTCTTTTTTATATTAGAGCTATAGGTTCACTTTATCGCTCAATTCATCTCATTTCTATTGAATGGCTAAAAAAAGATTTTTTCACATAAACTAATTTTATTTTTTCCCCATAAAACAGCTATATACAAAAACAATAATTTGAATATTTTCCCGCAGCTGTTATAGCCAGAATCTATAAATCGTCCTAAAAATATAGTATTGGACAAGGATATACATTTCTTCTATATTGGGGGCGTGAAAATGTCAGAAACCATAGAACGAAACCTCGATTTTGATACAGTTATAGAGCGTAGGCACACTAACTCTATCAAATACGATTTTGCCGCAGAGTTCAGGGCGGTAAAGGCCGGAGAAGACCCCTACGGTCTCCTTCCGCTTTGGGTTGCCGACATGGATTTCAAGACTTCTTCATTTATCCAAGACGAATTAGTTCGCATTGCTGAATATGGAATTTTTGGCTACACGGCCCCCAAAGACGACTACTACGAAACTATTCAAAATTTTTATCGTCGCCGCCATAAATACATCATCGAAGACAGCAAATGGATTATTAGAATACCGAGCGTCATGTTCGCGCTCAGCATGGCGATAAAAGCGTTCACCGATGTTGGCGACTACGTGCTTATCCAGCAGCCAGTCTACATGCACTTTGCCGATGTCATCATCAACAATGACCGCAAAGTAGAAAGCAACAACCTCGTCTATGGCGAAGATGGACGCTACCATATTGACTTTGAAGATTTCGAAAAGAGAATCGTCAGAAACAACATAAAGCTATTCCTTCTTTGCAGCCCGCACAATCCCGTTTGCCGTGTTTGGACCCGCGAAGAATTGGAACGCATCGGCAACATTTGCCTCAAGCATAACGTGATTGTCGTAAGCGATGAAATCCATAGCGATTTCGTCTTTGAAGGAACGCACACCGTATTCGGTTCGATAAGCGAAGAATTTGCAAACAACTCCATTATTGTCACATCACCGACCAAGACATTCAACTTGGCAGGCGTTCAAGTTGCACACGCATTCATCAAGAATCCAACGCTTCGTCGCGCCTTCCGCAAGCAAATCCTTGCAACCGGCAACAGCGAAGTTAGCATTCAAGGACTTGCATCCGCTCAAGCAGCGTATTCTAAAGGCGAAGTATGGCTTGATGCACTCCTCAAGTACTTAAAAGGAAACATTGCATTCATCGAAAATTTCGTCCGTGAAAATTTAAAAGGCGTCAAGCTCGTGCCAATGGAAGCGACCTACCTCGCATGGCTAGACTTTAACGGAACAGGGCTTTCGCCTAAAGAAATTGAGGACCGCGTCCGCAACAGGGCGCGCCTATGGCTCAACAACGGAATCCTTTTCGGGAAAAATGGAGAAGGGTTCCAGCGGTTGAACTTGGCGTGTCCCCGAAGTATTCTTGCCGAAGCGCTTAACAGATTAAAAGTCGCACTAGGGTAACCTCGCGCAACGAGAAACCCTTAGGAAGCTTAGAATCCACCTAAGGGTTTCTTCTTTTTAGAACATTCCTACCACACATATAGGATTTTTAATAGTTTTTTTCTATATTATCAAAACGGGAACACTAATTTAGGGAACCAAAACACATGACACTACAACAACTACGCTACGCCATCGGGATTTCGAAAGTCGGCTCCTTCAACAAAGCTGCCGAAACCTTGTTCATATCCCAGCCTTCCCTAACGACCGCCATTCACGATCTCGAAGACGAGATTGGCATCACGATTTTCAACCGCACGAGTCGCGGCGTAACGCTCACGCCCGAAGGCGAAGAATTTATCGCCCGCGCAAACGAACTTTACAACCACTACGAATCCGTTCTGGAACGCTACAGCAAAGAAGAACAGAAGAAAAAACGCTTCGCCGTTTCGACGCAGCACTATTCTTTTGCCGTCAAGTCGTTCGTGAACATGGCTAAAAAATTCAACATCGATGACTACGAATTCGCCATTCGCGAAACAAAGACAAAAGAAGTCATCGACGATGTGACTAGCCTCCGCAGCGAAATCGGCATCATCTACTTGAGCGATTTCAACCGCAAGTACATTACCTACTTGCTCAAGGAACACGACCTTGTTTTCCAGAAGTTGATTGACTGCAAGGCCTACGCCTACATGTGGAAAAACAACCCGCTCGCCAAAAAGCCTTACGTTAATCTCGAAGACTTGTCCGAATACCCGTGCCTTTCTTTTGAACAGGGCGAAAGCGGCAACTACTACTTCGCCGAAGAAATCTTGAGTACAAACGAATATCACAAGACCATCAAAGCGAACGACCGCGCCACCATGCTGAACTTGATGGTGGGCCTCAACGGTTACACGCTCTGCTCCGGCATCATCAGCGAAGAAATCAACGGTTCCGATTATGTCGCAGTGCCTTTCAAGGATGCAAACGGTGAAGACGACCGCTCCATGGAAATCGGCTACATCACCAAAAAGAACTTTATGTTAAGCACCATCTGCCGCATTTACATCCGCGAGATGGAAGAATATCTAAAGGCTTACACAGCAGAGCACAATCCGAATATTTAAGACTGTCCCGAGCTTGCTCGGGATTTTCTATTTTTGCATCATGTCCCTCAGTTCTAGCATTTTCAACCGTACATCGCTCCTGCTTGGCGACGATGTTATGGAAAGCATCTACAAAAAACGCGTTATCATTTTTGGACTCGGCGGAGTTGGCAGCTGGTGTGCCGAAAGCCTTATCCGTTCTGGAATCCAGGAACTCGTTTTGGTCGATTCCGACCGCGTTTGCATCACCAATGTAAACCGCCAACTGATGGCGACCACAAAAACCGTGGGACAAGTTAAAGTCGAAGTTCTCAAGAATCGCCTGCTCGAAATCAATCCGCACGCAAAAATCATCGCGCTGCAAGACATTTACGAAGCCGCAAATACAGACAAGTTTCAGCTAGACACATTCGACTACATCATCGATGCCATTGACAGCCTAGAAAACAAGATGCAATTGTTGTATCACGCGTCCAAGACTAAAGCAACCGTATTTTCTTCAATGGGTGCAGCACTCAAAATGGACCCCACGCGAATTAAGGTGGCAGAATTTTGGAAAGTTTCGGGTTGCCCGCTCGGACGCGCCCTCCGCGACAAATGCAAACGCAAAAAGCTTTTCCCGAAGAAAAAAATCATGTGCGTTTACAGCGACGAGCTTCTGAAAAACCGTGGAAAAAGTACCTCTTGCGGAACAGACGCCTGCATGTGTCCGAAAATCAAACACGAACGCAGCGAAGCAGAACTTCAAAACGCCGACCTCGTGAATCACGAGTGGTGCAGCACCAAGGCGCAAATCAACGGAACAATGGCCCACGCCACCGCTATTTTCGGCTTCACTATCGCCGGCCTCGTGATGCAAGACATTTATCAGAAAGCCTGCTCACAGGAATAAAAACTATCCCTTGTTGCGATATTCCTTGGGAGTGCATCCCGTAAATTCCTTGAACGCCTGCGCGAACTTGCTGGAATTTGTATAGCCCACACGGCCTGCAACTTCGGCAATGTTGAATTTGCCATCTAGCAAAAGCTGGGTGGCTTTTTTCATGCGGTACGTTTTGAGGTACGCATAAATGGAATCGCCGTACGCAAGTTTGAAATACTTTTTCATTTGCGTCGGGCTCATCTCGATTTGCTTGGAGAGCTGTTCGAGCGTCAAATGATCTTCGACGTTTTCGCGGAGGATTTCGCGCAAGAGTTCCATTTTGCTTTTGTACTGGCTCGGGATTTTGGCAGCGGTTTCGTACTTGGCTTCGGAATCGAGGCGGCTCAAGAAGAGAATTAGCTCGAGCACTTTAATCTTGAAATACGGCAAGCGAATGTTTTTAGGGAGCCTGTAGAGTTCCGAGAAAATGTGGCTCACGTGTTCGCTTGACGGCAACTTCAGCGGGAGCGTCAACGGTTGGATTTTCTGAATTAATGCCGCAAAGTCCACCCCCACCGCCTTGAACATATCCATGAGTTCGCACTGGCAACGTTCCATCGAAAAGACAACAGCAATACCGTGATAACAATGCACCGGGAACTGATACGTCCTGACGGAAGGCATTTGGTCCAGAAGCAACAAGCCGTTCTCTTCCATGGATCGCGGTGAAGAATTCGAATCCACCCATTCGGAACCGCCATTGTGGCAATGCAAGACAATCAGGCTTTTCCCTTGATTTTCAAAATTGAAAGTAAATTCTTTCAGATGAAAATTGCTGTAAAAAACTTGAAGACCCGGCAATATATTATACACTAGCAGATGCCCAGACCCCGTTTTATTTTGAAGCATATAATGCGAAAAAAAATCTGTATTCTGGATTTGAATCAGATTTCTATCTGGGACAGGCTTTATCATATTTTCACTCTCACGTAAAATTAGGCTTAACCAAGTATTTTAGTCTTATCAAATTTAATTAGTTTCATTTAATTAAATTAGACTAGACTAAATTTAGAAAAAATATTTTCCTTTTGCCCATATCTGCGTGTTTTTCTTGTAAGTTTTAAACGTTCCTCGACGGCCTCCGAGCCAATCCGCACCCAGCGAGAGCGTAATTTGGTCACTCAGCAGGTAATCGGCGGCCGGGCGGACGTAAAAACCGACATTATCGACATCGAACATCCCGTAAACGGAAAGTTTGAGCGTATTGTTCAGGACTTCCTTGGAAATTCGTGCCGTGATCATGGACGTATTCTGCTCCGTTCCCAGCACTTCGCGATAATCCATAATGACCTTGTGCATGTACTGAGCCATAACGGTCCAGTTATCACCAGCATACCAGTCGATACCGAGCAAGGCATTGAAGGAACTTCTACGCCAGTAATCCATTGAATTTTTCAAGGCAATCGGTTCACCGAAATACGCTGCCACTTCACTGCGAATAACGATTTCGCCCGCAGGAATCGAGACATCGCCACCGATGACATTCATCGGCTCGTAAAAGCCTTTTATTACGGCCGTTTGCTGTTGCGGATTATAGCTCGCAATTGTTACAGGCGATTTGTTGTACGTATGGAGCGCCGTCAACGAGAAGTCGAGATTTTCGAGGAAGAAACGCAAGCGTCCACCGACTTCACTGTTCTTGATACGCTTCGCAGGAGTTCCGCTCAAGTCCAATTGCATGCCATTCAGCGCTGTCATTTGCCATGGATTATCATCGCTTGTCGGAAGCACGAAATACTCGGGAACCGGCACAAAGACGACTTCAGCAGAGAAGCTTTCGCCTGGATACTTGAGGTTGATCGCATTCACAGGCACGCGGATATCATCATAATCGTTCGCCATGAATTCGGTGTAATCCATAGGCGAAATGAGGTCCGTAATGCGAAGGCCATCGGCAACGCCCCACGTAATGATTTGGCGACCCGCCTTGACTTCGAGGAATCTACCGGCATAGTCAAAGTATGCTTCGCGGAGGAACGCACCCGTTTGGTCTTTTATAATGCTGTTGTACGCAAGATTCACACTCGAGAAGAGCGAAGCCTCGCCGTAATTGGCATGCAATTCAAGACGCGCACGAGTGCGAGAAGACATGATTTGGTGCGGAGATTGCAGCTGTAGAGCATGGTAAGAATCCACAAAGCCGTTCAACTGCAACGACAGTTCATCCTGCGCATGCGCGGATAATGCGAATGCTGCGGACAACAACGCCGCCGAAGCAACGAACTTCATTAGAGGCCTCGTTCGAGTTTGTTCACCGTAAAGATTTTGGAATCAAGCTGGATATTGTATTTCGGATCGAGGAAGAGGAGTTCCGTCGAATGTCCCGTCTGAACATTCTTCATTTCCATCTTGCCGACAGTCCAGAAGCCATCCACCTTCTTGATGTCCGAAGAAATCATTTGGCGGTGAAGCTTGCCGAGCTTGTCGTAGAATTCGACTTTTTCGACCACATCGCAATCCTTGCGGATCCAAATGAGCTTCTTGGAGAAGATTTCGCCATCCTTCTTGGGAGTCGATTCAACAACGTAGTAGTTGAAACCGTTAGCGGATTCTTCACGCAAAAGCTTGTGCGTATCTTCATCGACATTACGCTTGCCGATATCGTCGTACGTGAAGTCGGAGCCCATGAAGTAATCCGTCTTGGAGCTCTTTCCGCTGATGCGGCGCGTCTTCTTCAGAGCAGGCAAGTAAAGCCACTTGTCATCTTCCTTGTTGACATCATCGTAATTCACGGTCAAGAATCCCGTGCCCTTCACGTCATTGGGGTACTGGAAAAACATGATGGTCTTGGTGTCTGCACCAACATCCATCGCATACGAAGTAATCTTACGGACGCGAGTGTTTCCACTCTTATTCACGAGTTTCATTTCCATCGAAGAAGAACGCGTGTCGCCATCCGGGCGGTCCTTGACCTTGATCATGATGTCACGGGCATTCGTCTGAGCCATAGACATTGCACTGAGAGCGACAACGAGCGTCGCAGCGATTTTTGCAAATTTCATATTATCCTCCTATTTTCCAAAAATCTTGAATTTCTTGATTAAAAGCGGTGTCACGAACAAGTCAGCGAGCAATGCCGAGACTAGGCCCACAAACACCACAAAGCCAAAGTTGAACATCTGCGTTGCCTTCGACGTGGTAAAGCCAGCGAAGGTCGCCACCATGATGATGGTCGTCATCACGAGTGCTGGGCCTGCTGCGCGGAACACCTTGAGAATGGCATCGGTGTAATTCTTATTGCGATCGAATTCCACATGACCGTGATTGATAAAGTGAATCGTATCGTCAACAGAAAGGCCGATAATCATCGGGATAAGCGTTGCCGTCATCATATCGAGCGGGATGTTGCTAAAGCCGAGATAACCGCCCACGAAAATGCCCGGAGCAATGTTCGGAATCATGCCGATAAGCCCTGTGCGAACGCTACCGAACACGATCATCAAAAGCACCGCCACAATCACGACAGAAATGAGGAACGATGTCATCTGGCCCACTTCCAAATACTGCTGCATCGCGGTAAACTGCGGCAAGTTTCCCACAGCCGTCACCTTTGCATTCGGATAAAGTTCGCGTGCGAAATTCTGCAAGTCCTCGATTTCCTTCTGGAGTTCGTTGGAGTTGTAGCTAGAGATTTCGACCATCAAGCGGAGCTTCTTGTAATCGTAATCCATCCAGTAGCTGGCTTCGGAACCACCGGCATTTTCGTACAGGAGCAAGAGCTGGGCCACCTGTTCTTCCGTTTCCGGGATAGCATACATATCCTGGCGGTTTTCATTCAAGGTGCGGTCCAAATCCTTCAAGATGTCGAGAATGGAAGTGGAGCGCTTTGTCAGCGGATACTTTTGGGCGTGATCCTGCAGCTGTTCCAACTTCTTGAGATTATCGACTTCCTTTGCCTTGTCGTTTTCGCCAAAGTCAATCACCAAGTCGTAAGAGTAGAAGCTACCGATTTCGGATTCGGCAACATAAAGCATCTTGTTCACATATTCCACCTTGCGGCCCATCGTGCGTTCTACATCAAATGCAGGCTCCATCTTGGTGACACCATAAATCGAAATTGCAGTTACGACAGCAAACACAATCGCAATCGGCTTTCCGTGGCAGAGAACGAACTGACCGATAGAATTGAGGATAAGGCCCATGCGCGTATCGCCCCTTTCAAGAACCTTGGCGTTCGGAGCTTTGTCCTTGCCGAAGCTCAAGAGAATTGGCGAAATCGTAAGTGCGACAAGGAGAATGAACCCGACAGCAATCGACGAGAGGATACCCACGGAACGGATCGGCTTGAGCATCACGGAGAGGAACGAGAGGAGCGCCACAATCGTCGTGAGGCCAGAGAAGAGCACTGACCAACCCGTTTCCTTCATAGCAAATAGCACGGATTCTTTGCGCTTACCCGTGAGCATCATGTTCTTGCGGAAGAACGAATTGATGTGAATGTTATACGCAATAGAAACGGCAAACGCCAAGATGACCGGCACCATGATGTTGGTAGCATCCATGTAAAGGCCAAGGTAACCGACCAAGCCAAAAGTCATAAAGACACCCGCAAATGTAGTAATCAGCGGGGAGACAATTCCGCGGAGAGAACGCGTCACGAGGAACATCACGATAATCGAGCAAAGAATCGTGATCATGAAAATGCGCTTCATTTCTTCGCCAATGTACTTCAGCTTTTCATGGCTCAAGTAAGGCATACCCGTTGCACGGGGGTGTAGCGGAGCATACTTTTCCTTCGCGATGATTTCGGCAGTTTCGCGACCCGTCCGCATGTCGGGAGCTTCCGCCTTGACGCCTTTCGCTTCACCTTCGGCCTTCCACACGGAATCTTCCGGGAACGGGCGGAGTTTGATGTTGATGAAGGCTTGCTTGCGATCAGAAGAAATCAGCTTCTTGGCAAGTTCCGGCTTTGCAGCAAGTCGCTTTTCGATTTCGGCGAGGCCCGCTTCATCTGTCGGGATTTCTTCAGGCACAATCTGGATGATTTCCATGCCTTCTTCTGTACCCATCATGTATTCCAAATCGACGATAGATGTCGCCTTGTTTTCGGAATACGAGAGGCTATCGCGCAACTCGTTTGAAAGTTCGCGCAAAAGCTTCAGATTGTCCGGGCTGATGATGGAATGGTCGCTTTCGACGAGCACACCCACGAAATAGTCGTTACCGAAAGTTTCCTTAAACTTGTCCGTTTCAACAAGCATCGGATCGCCTTCGATAAAGTAACTATCCCACGAAGCTTCGACATAAATCTTCTTCATGCCGACAATAGAAATTGCCAGTAGCGCAATAAAGCCTACCAGCAGCAACGCACGATGCGAAATCAGGAACTTCGCAAAGTTTTCGAATTTTTCATTCACTTTTTCGATATTGATTCGAATCCGTGACATTTTTCTCACTCCTTTTTCAATTCATTGACGAACTGTATATTGTAAATCTTTTCCATCTGGAGAACGTCCAACACTTCGGCAACTTTTTCGTAAGGCGTTTTCTTGTCGATTTTCAAAGCGACCGGAGCCCTCTTGTTTTGCACCGCGGCACTTTTGCTTTTCAAGAGTTCAACCGTTGCGATTTCGCCATTGATGGCAATTTCCGTTTCGGAAAGTTCGATAAAGAAACCTTCGGAAACTTCTTGCTTGACTTCGCTTGAAGTTTCGGGCAAGAGAAGTTTAAGGACAGACTTGTCCTGCTTAAAGACTGATGTCACCAGGAAGAAAACAAGCAACAAAAAGACACAGTCAATAAGCGGTGTCATGTCCAAGGAGATTCGATGACGTCTTTTAGCCATTTTAAGCCCTTTCACTTCTGCGAGAGTCGCCAAAATGACGAGCGTCGCGTTCTTGCAAGGTCTTGCCCAAGTGCAAAAGCACCTGGTTTTCGACTTCGTCCTGTTCCTGCTCCATGCGGGCGTTCAAGTAGTTGAACGCAATCACGTGCGGGATAGCGACCACAAGCCCAAGGACCGTTGTCACGAGAGCAAACTTAATGCCCGTCGCAAAAGCGGATGGATCATCAAGGCCAGAGGCCGCTATCACCGTGAATGCGTTGAAAATGCCCACCACCGTACCGAGGAGGCCAAGCATAGGAGATATGGATGCGATGTTTTCGACTGTCGTAAGGCCCTTTGTGAGCGGAGAAAACGCAAGACCGATTTCGGTGCGGATACTTTCTGTAATGATGTGATGGTCCGTATTGCACGTAACCACACGATGAATAACTTTGTCTGTTAAACGCGGCTGCACCGTCTTATTGAAAATAATAAGCGAAATCACCTTCCAGATGATAATGGCATAACCCACAAAGTTCATAGCCACCAAGATATAGCCGATGAAACCGCCCTGCTTAATAAATTCAAGAATAAAATTCATTACGACCTCCCTGCATTAAGTTTGTACTGGATAGGAATTTCGATCCTCCAGCGTTCTTTTT
>CAMUYW010000076.1 GCA_947165045.1 uncultured Fibrobacter sp.
TTCCCGGATGGCGGTGGTGGCGGTATCGGCCTCATTGGCGCCGATAGCATTGCTGGCCCGTGGACAAACCCTGTTTCGGGCAACAAGAAGCTCATCAACAACTGGGGTGGCGGTATTTCGGACTGCGATGGTATCGGTTGGTGCTTTGACCCGGCAATCTTCTTCGATGAAGACGGAACAGGTTACTTCACGTTCGGTGGCGGTAGCAGTGACTCTCGCCCGGCTAACGACAACAACAATAACATCTTCAATATCTACAAGTTTAATAAGGATATGAAGGGCTTTGATGTAAGCTCCAAGACTCAATTGAAGATTGGTGGCCCGAAGGCGATGGAAGCCTCCTATATCCACAAGTACAAAGACAATTACTACCTCTCTTACAGTACGGCGGATTTGCGTATTGCCTATGGTATGTCTAAAAACCCGATGGGCCCTTACACTTATAAGGGAATCTTCATGGGAAACCCGAACATTGGCGGCCAGAACATCAACGCTAACAATAACAACCATCATGGCATTGCTGAATTCAAGGGCCATTGGTACGTTGCTTATCATGACCGCCGCATTGCAAACGGTTATGACGGCCTCGAAAAAATCCCGGCTGAAGACGGTAAGGCAAATCCGAATCCGGCTTACCACCGTAGCGTGAGCGTGGACGAATTCTATTACAATTCCGACGGCACGATGAAGGAATTGACCTTCACGAAGGAAGGCCCGAAGCAGATTGAAAACTTCGATCCGTATGACTGGTATCCGGCTCTTACGAGCTCCAAGCAGAAGGGCATTCGCAGCCGTTCTAACTGGAGCTTGGGCAAGGTTGCTGAACATCTCTTGCTCCCGCTCTCGACCAAGGAATCCTGGATTCGCGTGAGTGGCGTAGACTTTGGCACTGCGGCAACAGGCTTTACCGTTCAGGCTGCAAGCACTGCCGATGGCAACAAGATTGAAATCCACACGGGTTCTGCAACGGGTACGCTCGCGGGAACTTGCACGCTCAAGAATACCGGCAACAAGAGTACTTTTGCTGAAACCAAGTGCGATGTCGAAGGTCTCAAGGGCATTGTCGATGAATTGTTCCTTGTGTTCAAGGGCTCTCAGGATTCGACCATGGCTATCAAGGCTTGGGGCTTCGAAGGTAGCGGTTCCACTCCGCCGACTCCGCAAGTTCCGTACGATAGCGTTGCTGTGAAGCTCCCGGCAAAGATTGAAGCTGAAAAGTTTGATATCCCGGGCACGGGCCGCGGTGGCGACGTTGATTCTTATAGCGATACCGAAAAGGCAAACCAGGGCGATGCTGAATTCCGCACGGACGAAGGCGTAGACATTGTGCTTGGCGGCACCGGCATGGCTATTGGCTACACCTCTGCTGGCGAATGGCTTGAATACACTGTCGAAGTTCCGGAAGATGGCGAATATGCAATCAAGGCTTCTGCATCGACAGGCGCTGAATCTACGAGCTTCTGCTTCTTGGCAGACGGCAAGGCAATTGGCGATACCATCAAGGTTCCGCAGACAGGCGATGACTGGAGCGTTTATAAGGAATTTGACGGCGGCAAGGCCAAGCTCACTAAGGGCACTCACGTGATTCGTCTCGTGATTACCGGTGACAACGTCAATGTGGACTGGTTCTCTCTTGGCGATGTAAGCGAAGTCGGCATCAAAAATGGTGTAAGGCTTGCTACTTCCGGCTCTAAGGTTTACCGCGTGTATGGCGTGAGCGGAAAGCTTATAGGCACTGTGGATCTCACGGGCAAGAAGGCTGGCGCCGCTTTGATGGATGCTGGCTTTACCAAGGGCGTTTACATGCTCAAGAGCGTTGACGGCCGCAAGTCTTTCATGACCTCCGTCGCAAGATAAAATTCATATAATTCCGAAGCCAAATAACGAGAAACACCCCAAGGCAAAGCCTTTGGGGTGTTTTTGTTCGATGGAAATTGTCAAATAACTTTGATCATCGTAAGGACGTTCGTTACCAAAATGTCAATGATAAAAATTCGGCAAAATGTGGTTTTGCGCCTATGCGAGACTAAATTATAGCATGGAGATTCTTGCAATCCTGCAAGATGAGAGAAAAGGGATGTTATGATTTTGAAGCACGCTGCTATGGCTGCCGTTTTGGGCTTTGGCCTTGCTGCCCCTGTATTGGCAGATAATCCTATTTCTAGTTATCATTATCTTGCAGATCCGGCTGCTTTTGGCACGGATTCTACCTTCTACATTCTTACAGATACTGACGATGAAAGCCCCAACACCGGCGAAAACGATTACACGATTCGTTCCCTTTACATCCTCAGTTCCAAGGACATGAAAAACTGGACCGACCATGGTATGGTGCTTAGCCATGATCGCGAAGTTTCTTACATTAAAAACATTTGGGCGCCCGGCATCGCAGTTGTTGATGGCGTTTTCTACTTAATTTATCCGAACGGCGCGAGCGGCGTGGGCATTGTGTCTTCAAAGGATGTCGCTGGCCCGTATCATGACCCGGTGGGTAAACTTCTTGTCGGTAATGGTGGCGTGACGGGTTGCGATGGCATTTCTTGGTGCTTTGACCCGGCAATCTTTATCGATGAAGATGGCAAGTCTTACATGACGTTCGGTGGAGGCAGTGGCGGTAGCCGTGGTTACGGCAATAACTTCGACTTGTTCGAATTCAGCAAGCTTTCGTACGACAAGGTCGATCTCAATGTGAGTTCCAAAACTGCACTCCAGGGCGCAAATCGCTCTTTCGAGGCTTCTTACTTGCACAAGCGTAACGGTACTTATTACCTGAGCTATAACGACCAGAGCCAGAATATTAGCTATGCGACTTCCAAGAATATCAAGGGCCCGTATTCCTATGTGGGCACGGTGATTGAAAACCCCTCCAAGATTAACGGCAAGGGTGGCAACAACCACCACGGTTTTGCAAAGTTCAAGGACAAGTGGTACGCTGTTTATCATGACCGTCGCTTGGTGATGGCTTCTGAAAAGCCGAAACTCACCAATGGCCAGTTGCCAACAACGACGGGTAACCACAGAAGCGTTTCTATCGATGAACTTACGTGGAACGGCGACAAGATGAACGTCGTGAAGTTCACGGAATCGGGCCCGGCACAGATTGAAGATTTCGACCCATACCAGACTTACAAGGCCTTGACGAGCTCCAAGCAGCGCAATGTGCGCAGCCGTACGGATTACACTAGGGGCCAGGCTGTTAAGCATGTGCTTACTCCGCTTGCTTCCAAGGAATCCTGGATTCGCGTGAGTGGCGTGAACTTCGGCAAGGGCGCAGAAAAATTTGTTGTGAATGCGGCGAGCGTCGATGCGGGCAACAAGATTGAAATTCATAGTGGTTCTGTGACTGGTAAGCTCGCGGGTACTTGCGAACTTCCGAAAACGAGCGGCTGGAACGCTTACGAAGAAACGGAATGCGACGTGAGCGACTTGACGGGTGTTGTCGATCAGCTGTTCCTCGTGTTCAAGGGCAGTAAGGACTCCACGATGGGCATTCTCGAATGGGGATTCCTCGGAAGTGGCATGGCTACGGTAACGCAGGTTCCGTATGACAGTGTTGCAGTCAAGCTCCCGGCAAAGATCGAAGCAGAAAAGTTTGACCTTGGCGGCCGCAGGGCTTATAGCGATGACGATGCCGCAAACCAGGGCGATGCAGAATTCCGCACGGAAGATGGCGTTGACATTGTTCTTGGTGGTACGGGCATGGCAATTGGCTACACGAATGCTGGCGAATGGATGGAATACACTGTCGAAGTGCCGGAAGATGGCGATTATCCGATTGTCGCTTACGCCTCGTCGGGTGCCGAAAATTCAAGCTTCTGCTTCTCTGTTGATGGCAAGGCTGTGGGCGATACGGTGAAGATGAAAAAGACCGGCGATGACTGGAGCGTTTATGAAGAAGTCTCTGCTGGCACGGCAAAACTCACCAAGGGAACTCATGAAATTCGCTTGACCATCACGGGCAACAATGTGAACATTGACTGGTTCTCCTTTGGCAAGGTCGATGACAAAGTTGCCATTGCTCAAGGTTTGAAGTTCAATGCGACAACGGTTACGTCTTACCGCGTGTTCAATCTCGCTGGTAAGCAGGTTGGAACGGTCAATTTGAGAGGTAAGACGCCTGCTGTGGCTTTGGCTGAAGCTGGATTCACGCAAGGCGCCTACATCCTCAAGAGTTTTGACGGTCGCAAAAAGTTTATGGTCTCGTCTGCAAGATAAGGCCAAAAAGAGCCTCCTAAACCACACACCCTAATGACGCTGAATGGCGTTGTTGCACCTCGGGACGAATGCCCCGAGGTGTTTTTAATGAAACGGCCTTGCCGTTTCATTACCAAAGTGTCAATGGAAAATTTTTCTTTTGTTGCGAGAACTCGGCGGGGGAGGTATAGATTTAAATTGAACCTTCGTGCATTGGGCTTACAACGAGTGGCACGAACCAAATTGGGAGATATAAAATGAAGAGTATGGGTGATGTTTTGAAATTTGCCGCTTTTGGACTTGCTTTTGCGATTCCGTCTGTGGCTGCTACAGTGAACGTGGATGTGACCGAAGAACATCAGGTCATCCGCGGTTTCGGTGGCATGGTGCATAACGAATGGCAGGGCGGTGGTGGCCTTTCCGATGCCGATGCTAAGCTTGCTTTTGGTACGGGTGATGGCCAGATTGGCTTGAACACTCTCCGTATTCCTGTTTACGCCAATTCCGGCAGTTTCAATAAAGAAGTGGCTGCTGCGAAGTCCGCGAAAAAATACGCTGGTGATGACTTTATTCTTTACGCAACTCCGTGGACGTCTCCGTATGCTGGCGCCAACCAGCACATGAGTTCTTCGAACTACCAGAAGTATGTAGATCACCTGAATAGCTTTACCGCTTACATGAAGGAACAGGGTGTTCCTCTGTATGCAATTTCCATCAGTAACGAACCGGACTGGTGCGGTGAATGGGCCTGCTGGAGTGCCGACGAAATCTACAACTTCACCAAGGGCTACGCCGATCAGATGCGCAAGAACGGTACGAAGGTGATTTCGACGGAATCTTTCCGCTACGACAAGAACCTTTATAACAAAGTTTTGAACGATGCCGCGGCCCTCAAGAACTGGGATATTCTCGGAGCGCACTTCTACGCAAGCGACAGAAACACTCAAGATAACTTCTTCCAGTACAGCCTTGCTGACCAGAAGGGCGTGGAACGCTGGATGACAGAACATTACACCGAAAGTCAGGGTAGCGGTAACTATTGGCGTACGATTACGAATACGGGTGACCAGGCGAACCAGAACAAGCGCGATACCGTGAACGCTATGGACGTGGCTTACGAAATTCATCGCGCCATGGTTATCGGTAATTTCAACCAATACACTTGGTGGTATATCCGCCGCTGCTATGGCCTCATCATGGAAAAGGACTTTGGTAACAAGCTTCAGGTTCCGCAGAACGAAATTGGCAAGGTTTCCAAGCGCGGTTATGTGATGAGCCAGTTTGCTCGTTTCATCCGTCCGGGTGCGGTCCGCGTGGGTGCAACCGCAAAGCCCGAGGCAAACCTCTTTGCCAGTGCTTACAAGAGTGCCGATGGCGACTCCGTGATTGTTGTGCTTGTGAACCGCGATTACAAAAACGACAAGTCTGTAACAGTCAAAGTGCAGGGCGCCGATGTTCAGTCCTTCCACGTTTACACGACTAGCGAAGCTAAGAATGCCAAGGATGAAGGTGAAGTCGAAGTCAAGAACGGCGAAGTGACGATTAAGATGGAATCGGGTGGCAGCAACTTCAAGGATTGCATCGTGACGCTCGTGGGTGTTGGCACTCCGTCTGAACCGACTCCGCGTCAACCGTTCGGTGGCAAGGTTGCCGAAATTCCGGGCAAGATTGAGGTTGAAAACTTTGATATTCCGGGTACGGGCAAGGCTAACAAATCTTACTACGAAAACGATTCCGAAGACCGTGGCGAAACGAACTACCGCGAAGGTACCGGTGTCGATATCTACAAGAAGGCTACTGGCTATGTCGTGGGTTATAACGAAGAAGGCGAATGGCTTGAATACTCCGTGAACGTGAAGGAAGCCGGCGATTACACCGTATTTGCTTCTGTCGCTACGTCTAATTCAACGTCTGGTTTCTCGCTCTCCTTGGATGGCGATGTAATTGCTGAAAAGGTGGCTCTTTCGGGCACGAGCTTCGATGACTTTACCAAAGTCAAGACCAACGTAACGCTCCCGGCGGGCGAACACATTCTCCGCATGACGGTGACGGGCTCCTGGTTCGATATTGACTATTTCAACTTTGCAAAGGGCAAGGATGCCGCAGATCCGGACGATCAGACGATTGGTTTGCGCGGTGCTGATTTCCGCATGCCGACCGAAGCTGAAAACTACCGCGTGTTCGACGTGAATGGCATGTACGTGGGCATGTTCGAAGCCATGACCAAGGCCGATGTCCAGAGCATGACCAAGAAAATGGCTCGCCAGAGCGGTGTTTACTTCGTGAAGTCGCTCAAGTCTGCCAAGTCTTACCGCATCTCGGTGACTAAATAATTTCATATTCCTAAAGCGAGGGCCGAGCAATTGGCTCTCGTTTTTTTTCGAAAGTTTGGTAAAAAAGGATGGTTAAAATGAGTGTGGAAAATCTTAAAAAAATGATTGCGGTCGCAGGTGTTGCGGCAGGCTTCTCTCTCTTTGCTTTTTCTGGTGTCAATGCAGCCCCGGATCCGAACTTCCATATTTACATTGCTTACGGGCAATCCAACATGGAAGGTAACGCAACGAACTTCGACAAGAACGTCGATGGCAAGGAACACCCGCGCGTGAAGATGTTCGCGACCACGTCTTGCTCGAATCTCGGGCGCCCGACGGTGGGTGAAATGTATCCGGCTGTGCCTCCGATGTTCAAGTGCAATGCGGGTCTTTCTCCGGCCGACTGGTTTGGCCGCAATATGGCTGATTCCCTGCCCGATGTGACGATTGGTATTATTCCGGTGGCGCAGGGC
The DNA here is from genome assembly GCA_947165045.1 of uncultured Fibrobacter sp. GTDB lineage: Bacteria > Fibrobacterota > Fibrobacteria > Fibrobacterales > Fibrobacteraceae > Fibrobacter. The sequence goes on from CAMUYW010000076.1 coordinate 6,980, forward strand.
GGTACGAGTATCCGCTTGTTCGACCCGGATGACTATGCGAATTATTTAAGATCGGCCGAAAGTTGGTTGCAGAGCGGTGCCAAGGCTTACGGCAATGACGGTAACGCCATGGGCCGAATCATTGAAGTGGCCAAAAAAGCACAGGAAAAGGGCGTCATCAAGGGCATCATCTTCCACCAGGGAGAAACTGATGGCGGTATGAGCAACTGGGAACAGATTGTCAAGAAGACTTACGAGTATATGCTCGACCAGTTGGGCCTGAAAGCCGAAGAGACTCCGTTTGTTGCGGGTGAAATGGTCGATGGCGGTTCTTGCAAAGGCTTTAACACGCGCGTGCACAATCTTTCCAAGTACATCGTAAACTTTAGCTATGCAAGTTCCAAGGGTTACGGCTCTAAGGGCGATGGTCTGCACTTTACCGTGGAAGGCTACCGCGGCATGGGTCAGCGTTACGCTCAAGAAATGCTCAAATTGATTAATGTCGAGCCGGTGGAACCCGTTCCGCAGGAACCGTTCAAAGGCTCTCCGATTGCAATTCCGGGTAAGGTCGAAGTCGAAAATTTTGACAAGCCGGGCATTGGCTCTAACGAAGATGGCACGAGTAATGCTTCTTACAGCGATAACGATTCCGAAAATCACGGCGATACCGATTACCGCAAGGATACGGGCGTAGACCTTTACAAGACTGCTGATGGCATTGCCGTTGGTTACACGCAGGCCGGCGAATGGCTCGAATATACCGTCGAAGTGAAGGCTGATGGCGAATACAACATTGATGCAAGTGTCGCTGCCGGTAATTCCACCTCTGCTTTCAAGCTGTACATTGACGAAAAGGCCATTACGGATGATGTTTCTGTGCCGCAGACCGCCGATAACAAGTGGGATACCTATGAGACGATTCCTGTGAAGGAAAAGGTCGCCTTGAAGGCCGGCAAGCATGTGCTCAAGCTCGAAATTACTGCAAATTACGCGAATATCGACTGGATTTCGTTCAGTGAACCGAAGGATTCCATCCCCGCAAGTATCGCGAAAGCTCGTTTTGACATGATCGATACCGAGGGTAGCTTCAGCGTGTTCGATATGCAAGGCATTAAACTTGGCTCATTTACCGCTAAAGGCATGGCAGATGCCATGAATCTCGTCAAAACGGACGCAAAACTCCGCAAGCAGGCTCAGGGCGTGTTCTTCATCCGCAAGGAAGGCGCAAATCGCATGACCCGAAAGGTGGTTGTGACCCATTGACAAAACGTCTATATTACAAGGAACTTACAATAGTACCAATTTGGTGTTATGAGGGTAATTTTAGGATAGGTATCAAATTGGATTAAGGAAAAAACATGGGTGTTGAATATTCTTTGAAAAAAATGATGGCGGTCACAGGTGCTGCGGCAGGCCTCTCATTGTTTGCTGTTTCGGGCGCCATTGCGGCACCGAACCCGAACTTCCACATTTACATTGCTTATGGCCAGTCGAACATGGCGGGTAACGGAGATATCAACCCTTCCGTGGACCAGGCTACAGACCCCAAGAACTTCCTGATGCTCGCGTCTTACACGGCTAATGCGAGCCAGCGTAGCGGTAAGACGACTCAGTCTATCAAGGTGGGCGAGTGGTATCCGGCGATTCCTCCGATGTTCCATGCTACCGAAAACCTTTCCCCGGCTGACTATTTCGGTCGTGCGATGGTAGATTCGTTGCCGGGTGTGACTGTGGGTATTATCCCGGTCGCTATCGGCGCTGTTGCCATCAAGGCTTTTGACAAGGACCAATATAAGGCTTACTTCAGTTCTGCTGAAAGTTACATTCAGAACTGGGCTAGGGACTACGATTCCAATCCCTATCAGAGAATTGTAGACTTGGGCAAAAAGGCTAAGGAAGTGGGTGTCATCAAGGGCTTTATTTTCCATCAGGGCGAAACCGATGGATCTGGCTCGGATTGGCAGAACGCTGTGTACAAGACCTACAAGGACTTTATAACCGCTCTTGATTTGGACGAAAACGAAGTGCCTTTTGTGGCTGGCGAAATGCTCCAAGAAGGTAACAACTGCTGCTCTAGCAAGAACGCCGGTATTGCTCAGCTTAAAAGCAAGTTCAAAAAGTTTGGTTTAGCTTCTTCCAAGGGGTTAAAGGGGAACGGCAGGGATCCCTACCACTTTGGCCGTGAAGGTGTGATTGAACTTGGCAAGCGTTACTGCTCCGAAATGCTCAAGCTGATTGACAAGACGATTGACCCCGATGCTCCGGAAGTGAACCTGGTGGACCCGACTCAGTCTACCGTTCCCGATGAACCGCCCGAGGAATATGGCCCGTATGGTGATGCTCCTGCAAAAATTCCTGGCACTATCGAAGCCGAAAATTACAATAAGGGCGGTGCAGAAGTTGCTTACCATGACGAAAGCAAGGGCAACGAAGGCGGCAAGTTCCGCAAGAACGACGTGGACATTTACCAGCCGAACATGGGCATTACCGTTGGCCACTGCCAAAAGGGTGAATGGCTCAAGTACACCGTGAATGTCGAAGCCGATGGCGATTACGAAATCTCTGCACTTGTTGCTGGTGACAATGGTACTGGTAGCTTTGTGCTTTACATGGACGACAAGCAGATTGGTACAGAAATCGCAAACGAAGGCAAGGGCTTTAGCACGTTCACCGAAGTGAGCGGCGGCAAGGCTACGCTTACCAAGGGCGATCATGAGCTCAAGCTCGAAATCACCAATGACTGGGTTGATATTGACAACGTCACGTTTAAAAAGGTCGAGTCTATTGGAATTTCGAATGTTCGCTTTGAATCGGCTGCAACCGAAGGCAATTATACGGTGTTCGATATGCAAGGTATCAGGCTTGGTTCGTTTACAGCCAAGAGCATGGATGATGCTATGAACCTTGTGAAGGAAAATGCAAAGCTTCGTAGGCAGGGAAAGGGCGTGTTCTTCGTTCGTAAGAACGGAGATAAACCTCTAACCAAAAAGGTGGTAATACATGAATAAAAACGAGTTGGTTGTAGTAAAACAAATTGCTTTCTTCTTTGTCGTTGCTGTGGCCCTCGGCCTCATGTACGGCTAGTTCTGTAAACTTTTATTAGTGACTCCATAGAGCTCCGGTGAAAATCGGGGCTCTTTTTGCGTATTTTGAGGCTTTTTGGGGGAGGAAACCTTTAGCGTTGATAAAATGTCCATTTTATATGGAGCAGACAAGGGTGTTTTTGGACTGTTTTAGGATAGTTTTTGATTGGTAATCAATTGGATTAAGGAAAAATTATGGGTGTTGAACGTTTTTTGAAAAAAATAATGGCTGTCGCAGGTGCTGCAGCTGGTCTTTCTCTGCTTGCTGTTTCGGGCGCCGTCGCTGCTCCGAACCCGAATTTCCACATTTACATTGCTTACGGGCAGTCTAACATGGCGGGTAACGGCGACATTGTTCCGTCTGAGGACCAGGCGACCGAACCTAAGAATTTTATCATGCTCGCTTCGCACACGGCAAATGCAAGTAGCCGTAGTGGTAAGACGACTCAGTCTATCAAGGCGGGCGAATGGGCGGCCGCAATCCCTCCGATGTTCCATGCGTTTGAAAACCTTTCCCCGGCAGACTACTTTGGCCGCGCGATGGTGGACTCGCTCCCGGGCGTGACTGTGGGCATTATTCCGGTGGCAATCGGCGCTGTAAGCATCCGCGCATTTGACAAGGACCAGTATCAGGCATACTTCAACGGTGATGGTAAGGACATCAAGAGTTGGGGCTGGATCAACGATTATGACGGCAACCCTCCGGGACGCATCTTGGAACTCGCCAAGAAGGCCAAGGAGGTGGGTGTTATCAAGGGCTTCATTTTCCATCAGGGAGAAAGTGACGGTACCGACGATAATTGGCGCAAGACTGTTTACAAGACATACAAGGACGTGATCGACGCTCTTGAATTGGACGAAAACGAAGTGCCGTTCGTGGCGGGCGAACTCCTTCAGGAAGGCAACAACTGCTGCGGTAGCAAGAATGGCGGCATTGCTCAGCTCAAGAACAATTTCAAGAAGTTTGGCCTCGCATCTTCCAAGGGCTTGCAGGGCAATGGCAAGGACCCGTATCACTTTGGCCGCGCCGGTGTGATTGAACTTGGCCGCCGTTATTGCTCCGAAATGCTCAAGTTGATCGACAAGACCATCGACCCCGATGCTCCGGCAGTGAACTTGGTGGACCCGAGCAAGTCTACGGTCCCGGATGAACCGCCTGAGGAATATGGCCCGTACACCGAAGCTATCGCTATTCCGGGTAAGGTTCAGGCCGAAAACTACAACAAGGGCGGTGCCGAAGTCGCTTACCATGACGAAAGCAAGGGTAATGAAGGTGGCAAGCTCCGCAAGGATGACGTCGATATTTACCAGCCGAACATGGGCATTACCGTGGGTCACAACCAGAAGGGCGAATGGCTCAAGTACACCGTGAACGTAGAAGCCGATGGCGATTACGAAATCTCTGCACTTGTGGCTGGCGAAAACGGAACCGGAAGCTTTGTGCTTTACATGGACGATAAGCAGATTGGTACTGAAATCGCAAACGAAGGCAAGGGCTTTGACAATTTCACCGAAGTGAGCGGTGGCAAGGCTACGCTTACCAAGGGCGAACATGAATTGAAACTTGAAATTACGAACGACTGGATTGATATTGACTATATCGAATTCAAAAAGGCTGAGTCTATTGGAATTTCGAATGTCCGCTTTGACATGACTGAAGCCGAAAGCAACTTTAGCGTGTTTGATATGCAAGGCATTAAGTTGGGTTCGTTTATTGCAAAGGGCATGGATGATGCCGTGAACCTTGTAAAAGGAAACGCAAAGCTTCGTAGGCAGGGAAAGGGCGTGTTCTTCATTCGTAAGAACGGAGATAAACCTCTAACCAAAAAGGTGGTGATACATGAATAAAAGCGAGTTGGTTGTAGTAAAGCAAATAGCTTTCTTCTTGGTCGTTGCGGTTGCTCTTGGTTTCATGTACGGTTAGTGAAAATCGAGAACTCCGGCAATAAAAATAAATGAGAGACTCAACGGAACTCTGGCTTTGCCAGGGTTCTTTTTGTATGCTGACGCGAAAATGCGCCGCCATTCGTGCATAGTACGCGCTTCCTTCTGTCATCTTGGAGTGTCCTTGGGCCCGATAGGATCCATAAAGTGAACTTCGCACTTTCGCTGCATTCACAATGCAAAAAAGAATCGCCCCGGCTTTTGTCGGAGCGATTCTTTGTGTTTTATAGGATGAATTATGAAATCAAACTTGATTCATTACTTCACGAATTCTGCCGGAAGCGTGAACTGCTTGAGGAACGGCCAGCCGATGCTGCCATTGCCCTGTTCGTGTCCGCCACCCTGCTTGGTGCAGAGCACAACCTTCACGCCGTCCTTACAGTTGGAGTATTCCTGGCAACCATCTTTGTTCGTTGTCGGAGAGCCGGTGCAACCGTCTGCGTCTGCCCAGTACTTGAAGGTGCCTTCGGCGCCGAGGAAGTTCAAACCGTCGTTGAAACCACTATCGCCACCACCGTAACGGCAGACGTTGTCAGCTGTACCGCGGAAGTTGATGACAGAAATCGGACGAGCCTTTGTGCACTGGGCGCTGTTGGTCTTGTTCAAGTCCATAGCTGCCGGAGCAACTGC
>CAMUYW010000077.1 GCA_947165045.1 uncultured Fibrobacter sp.
AGGTCCATCTTGTATTCCCATTCGCCGGTGAGTTCCGGGCTGGTGAGGGCTTCGCAGTTCATGGCAGAAAGGACCTTGATGAGGTCGAATGCCTTTGCGGTCGGAATCATTTCTTTGCCGTCGCGAATAACGTACTTGTCGCTCACGAGCTTTTCGATAATGGCGGCTCGTGTTGCTGGCGTCCCAAGCCCGCGCTCCTTCATGGCGTCGCGCAGTTCGTCATCTTCGACGAGTTTACCCGCACTTTCCATCATCGAGAGGAGCGTGCTTTCGGTGTAGTGCGCAGGCGGCTTGGTGAAGTCTTCCTTGGCGTCAATTTCGAGCGTCTTGGCGGTGTTGCCGTTCAGTTTCGGAATGTTCGATTCTTCGTCGGATTCCTTGCCGTAAATCGCCTTGAATCCCGGATCCACGAGAATTTTGCCTTCGGTAATGAACGTTTCGTTTTCAACCGTCGTGATGCGGGTTGTGTTTAGGTACTGTGCGGGCGGAAAGAATACAGCGATAAAGCGCTGGCAAATCATCGTGTAGATTTTTTCTTCGGCTTCGCTTAAGCCCTTCGGCACAACGCCGGTCGGGATGATGGCGAAGTGGTCCGAAATCTTCGAGTTGTCGAAAACCTTCGGCGTGCGTTTCACGTAATTCTTGTCGAGTGCTTCTTGTGCGAACTTGGCGAGCGGGCCTTCAATTTTGCCGAGGGTCGCCTTGACCGGTGCAACGTAGTCTTCGGGCAAGCAACGGCTGTCGGTACGCGGGTAGGTGGTTGCCTTGTAATGTTCGTAGAGCGACTGTGCAATGGAGAGCGTCGTCTTGGCGCTGAATCCAAAGCGGTTGTTCGCTTCGCGTTGGAGCGTGGTCAAGTCGTAAAGCTGGCCGCATTTTTGCTGGCTCGGGGCAGTCGTTTCTTCGATAGAACCGGTCTTGCCCTTGCACTTTGCGAGAATTTCTTGAGCGCGTTTTTCGTCAAAGATTTGCTTGACGCGGTCCTTGCCGGTTTCTTTATCGACGGTGAACCACTTGCCTTGGTAACCGGCGCCGTCGTTGTCGAACGAGGCTTCGATGGTCCAGAACTTTTGCGGCACAAAGCGGTTGCGTTCTTCTTCGCGCTTCACGATAATGGCAAGCGTCGGGGTCTGCACGCGGCCGCACGGCGTAATTTGGAATCCGCCCATCGAGCTGTTGTACGCGGTGAGGCCGCGACTTCCGTTCATGCCTACAAGCCAGTCGGCTTCACTTCGGCAGAGGGCCGCATTCCTCAAATTCACCATATCTTCTTCGGTGCGGAGGTGCTCGAACGCGTCCTTGATGGCGGCTGGCGTCATGCTCTGCATCCAAAGTCTCTTAAAGGTCTTGCCCTTGAAGTTACCCTTGAGGATGTAATCTACGATGTAGTAGAAAATCAGTTCACCTTCGCGGCCCGCATCGCACGCATTTATAATAGTCGTTACGTCTTTGCGCTTGATGAGCTTTCCGAGTGCAGAAAGGTGACCTCTAGTGGTGGGTAAAGCAACGAGCGGGAATTTTTCGGGGAGCATGGGGAGCGTCTTCATGTCCCATGCCTTGTACTTTTCGTCAATATCTTTCGGGTCGGCAATTCCGACGAGGTGGCCGATGGCGTGACTTACGATGGTCGTGTCGCTTTCGTAATAGGCGGTTTCTTTCTTGAACGATTTGGCTCCAAGAACTTTAACGAGGTCGGCAGCGACGCTCGGTTTTTCTGCGATAATGAGCGTTTTGCCTTCTATAGCCGGTTTTGCGGCCTTCGTTGTTTTGGTGGCGGTCTTCTTTGCAGTGGTTTTTGTTGTCGCCTTAGTTGTAGTTTTAGTCGTTGCCATTTTTATTTCCACTTGAATCGTCCGAACAGTCCGAATAATACGGCCAGTACGGTAAAGGGGGCGTGTATGAATTCAACCGGGATGCACCACTTGAGGAGGTGCTCTTGCTTGAATATTTTGAGCCCGCGAATAATGAGTACCATGTCGCCGATGCACTTGAAAAGTAACGCAATTAATGTGGCGACGAATATTTTAAAGCTGAAAATCGAGAGTGCTGCGGTCACGCAGAGCATCACGAGGAACATAAATACCATCGAAAGCACAAATACGATTTTCGGAGTGTAGTAGATTGTCTTGGATGCCCAGCGCTTGCGTTGTTCCCAGAGGGCCTTCAGCGTTTCCTTGCCGCTCGTGGTCACGAATGTTGAGGGCGTGATGCAGTAGCGCATGGCCCAGGGGCGGTCAGCGGCGAGTTTTTGCATCAATAGGTCATCGTCTCCGCTTTGGATCTTGATGACGCCCGTGAATCCGTTCACGCTCTTGAAGAAACTCTTGCGGTAGGCGAGGTTGTTGCCTGTGCTCGTGAGCGGGAGGTGCATGGCAAGTCCTGCCGTGCCCGCGATGCGATAAATGAGTGTTTCGACCGCCTGCATGCAAATGATGAACGGCGATTTGCTGTCGGTCGGGATGTACGAGTGCCCCGCGACAAGTTCAATCCCCGGTTCGAATTCCTTGACAAGTCCTTTAATCCAGGAAGGCTGCACAACGCAGTCCGCGTCCGTGAGGCAGAGAATTTCTCCGTCACAGGCATCGATGAGCTTGGAAAGCGCCTGCTTTTTCGGACTCACGCCTTCGGGGATGGAATCAATTGTAAGGACGTGCAACTTGTCGAACTTGGCGGCGTATTCGGCGAGAATCTTCGGGGTGTCGTCCGTCGAGCGGTCGTCTGCAATCCAGACTTCCCAATCGCCTGCGTAGTCTTGTGCCAAAACGGAGTCGAGCGTTTCGCGGATGCCTTCGGATTCGTTGCGGGCCGCAATCAACACGCTTACCTTCGGTAGCGGTTCCGGGTCGGCATAGCCTTCGCGCACGCGCCCGAGCGCACGGTAAAACCGCACTTCTAACCCGAGATAGAAGATGGCGAGGGCGGCCAAAAGCCCGATGACCACATATGTCAAAACCGTAAGGATCATTTTTCTTCGGCAAAATGTAATAACGTTTTTTTGAACGTCAAATTTGGCAAAACCGATTGATGTGTGATTTTCCTGTATATATGATAATAGTAAGAATCATAAATCATCGCTCTATATACTATAAAAGATTGGTGAAATTTTGTGCATGTGTTGTTCGAAAATACCCCCTAAAACCGAAACCCTAAACCCGAACAAACCTTGACCCATTTTTAGCGTTTTACTACATTTGTGCCACTTTGAGAATAGATATCGCACAAAAACTTACTGAATCCGAAGATCAACGAGTGGTCTGGTCCCATGCCGACGCTCCTGAAATCTTCGACGAACTGCACCTCAAGGGCGATCTGGTAGCCGAGGTGCTGGTTAGCCCCGAAGGCAACGGCAAGTGCCTTGTGACCGGTACTATCTCTGGAGTGCAAACACTCACTTGTGTCCGCAGCCTGGATCTTTTTGACCGTCCGTTCGAAACCGAGATTGTTGTCGAGGTGGAACGCGGAGCATGCGCTGCACAGGAACTTCATGACGACGACGATGATGTTTTCGCCTACACGATTCCGCAGACACAGGACTTCGTAGATGTTTCCGAGTGCGTCCGACAGCTGGTGACCCTACAGGAACCCATTGCGCCCGTGAAAAATCCTGACGAAGATTTTATCTTTGAAACAAACAATCAAGCTGGCGACGGTGCCGAAGCTGAAAAGCCGCTCGACCCCCGCTGGGAAAAACTCAAAGCTCTTAAGAGCAAAATGGAAAACAGGAGTTAAAAATGGCAGTACCTAAAAGAAAAACCTCGACCGCCCGTCGTGACAAGCGCCGCACCCACTGGAAGATGGAAGTGCCGGCTATGGCTACCTGCGATCATTGCGGTTCCGTGAAGCGTCCGCATCGCGTGTGCCCGGTTTGCGGCTTCTACAACGGTGTGGAAGTTGTTGACATGAAGGGTGCCGAAGCTTAATCTAGGAGGAATCCGTGATCAAAGTTGCACTGGATGCCATGGGTGGCGATTACGCCCCGAGTGTTTGTATTGAAGGCGCTGTTAACGCCGTCAAGAAAAACTCCAATATTCATGTGGTTCTCTGCGGACCTGAGGCCGAGGTCAAAGCTTCTCTTGAAAAGCTTGGCTATACGGGCAATCAGATTTCCGTAGTCGATGCTCCGGATCCCGTGGCGATGGATGAACATCCTGTCATGGTGGTCAAGAAGAAGCAGCATTCTGGCTTGGTGACTTGTGTTGCCTTGCAGAAGAAGGGTCTTGTGGATGCTTCTGTCAGTGCCGGTAACTCTGGCGCTATGATGGCAAGCTGCCTCATGATTCTCGGTAAGTCTTGTGATGAGTTCTCTCGTCCGCCTATCGGGGTTGCTCTTCCGACAAAGGAACGCCGCATTGTGTTGGTTGATGGCGGTGCAAACGTTGATGAACGCGCTTCTACTCTCGTTGACTTCGCTATTGCTGGTTCTGCTTTCGCCGAAGCTTACCTCGGAATCGAAAATCCGAAGGTCGGCCTTTTGAATATGGGCGAAGAGGAACACAAGGGTCCGGCAGTTCTTCAGGAAGCTCACCAGCTTCTCAAGTCTGCTCCGGTTAACTTTATGGGTAACATCGAAGGCCGTGACCTCATCGCAGGTAAGGCCGACGTCGTTGCTACTTCTGGCTATACGGGTAACGTTGTGCTCAAGCTCCTGGAAGGTTTCTTCGAAATGCACCAGGAAATGTTTGGCACAATCGACACTCCGGCGGGCAAGCGTTTTGCTGAAATGTGGGATTACCGCGCAACGGGTGGTGCACTCTTGCTCGGCCTCAATGGTATCGGCATTATCGCTCATGGCCGTTCCGACGCTCTCGCTATCGAGAAGGCTGTCGAAGTGGCTGCCAAGTACGCCGAAGCTGATGTTGCTAACAAGGTGAACGCTCGCCTCGCCGCAATCAAGTCCGAGGAAGCTCCGAAAGCATAACTTTTGTCTTTAAGACTTTAGTTGCATTTAGACGGATCTAGCAAAACGCTGGGTCCGTTTTTTGCTTTACTGTCATCCCTGCTTTAGTCATCCTCCTTCGGAGGATCCATACAAGTGTAAAATAATGGATTCTCCTAGCGGAGAATGACCAAGTCCTAAGCTCTAAGTTCTAGTGACTAGTAACGATTAACTAGTAACTGATTTTTTTATTATCTTGCTTATTAAATAAATATGCTTTGGACGAACCGTCTGGCACCGGTGGTGTGACGGCTTTTCTAAGCTTAAATCATTTATATTCACCAATGACAGTTAATGTCATACAGGAGGTCAATTTATAATGCCTACGAAGTCTATTGTGACTGGCGCATCTCGCGGTATCGGTCTTGCTATTGCAAGAGAACTTGCTGCTCGCGGCTCTGACGTTGTTCTTATTTCCCGTGGTGGCTGCCCGGAACAGGCCGAAGCTATTGCCAAGGAATTCGGCGTCAAGACGTTCACGTTCGCATGCGACGTGAGCAACTCCGAATCTGTGAAGGACGCTTTCAAACAAGCTATCGACGCACTGGGTGGCGTGGACTGCCTCGTGAACAACGCTGGCATCACCCGTGACGGTCTCGTACTTCGCATGAAGGACGAAGATTTCGACAACGTTATCGCAACGGACCTCCGCTCGACGTTCCTCTGCACCAGAGCCGTCCTCAGAACCATGATGGGCGCCCGCAAAGGCAGCATCGTGAACATCGCAAGCTTGAACGGTATCAGAACTCAGGCAGGTCAGGCCAACTACGCAGCTGCTAAGGCTGGCGTTATCGGTATGACCAAGTCTAACTCCATGGAATTCGGTTCTCGCGGCATTACAGTTAATGCTGTCGCTCCGGGATTCATCGATACGGACATGACCGCCGCCATGAGCGAAGAAACTCGTGCAAAATATGCCGCTCAGATTCCTCTTGGCCGCCTCGGTCAGCCGGAAGATGTTGCCAAGGCAGTCGCATTTTTAGCCTCCGACGACGCTAAATACATTACCGGACAGGTAATTGGTGTCGATGGGGGCTTGAACGCTTAACAACATTTTATTAAATTTGGACAAAACTTTTTCCCATGGAGAAAAAAATGAACGAAGAAATTTTCAAGAAGGTCACGGACGTGATCGTTGCTAAGTTGGAAGTCAAGGCTGAAGATGTCAAGCCCGAATCTGAATTCGGTAATGACCTCGGTGCAGACTCCCTGGACCGTGTTGAACTCGTGATGGCTCTCGAAGACGAATTCGATGTCGAAATCCTCGATTCCGACGCTGAAAAGTTCCAGAAGGTTTCTGACGTTGTTGCTTTCCTCGAAGCACACAAGAAGTAATCTAGTTTTACTTTAGCCCGCAACTGTTGGGCGAAGATTGAGCTTTGGGTCCCCGGTTCTGCCGGGGATTCTTTTTTTGCATGTCATCCCGGCCACTGTGCACTTTGACCACTTAGTGCTTTAGCACTTATGTGGTCATGGTCCGCGAATGGGGACGGGGTCGGCAATTTTTTTAAATTATGCATCAAGAATTAAAAAAGGAGAATCTGTTGGAAGATCAAAATTTGCTCCATAAAATCCTAAAACTCTGGTTTCGCCAGAAGTCCGGAGACGGGCTTGAGGCTAAGCTTGGGTATAGGTTCCGCGATCCAGAACTGCTGGCTCATGCACTTGTGCACCGCTCGTTCCTTGTTGGCAAGGATGTGCCGTACGCAAGCAACAACGAACGCTTGGAATTCCTCGGTGATTCCGTCCTCAACATGCTCACGACGGAATACTTGTACAAGACGTATCCACTCGACCCGGAGGGCGAACTTTCCAAACGCAAGAGCGCCATTGTATCTGGCCATGCCTGTGCTCAATCGTCCAAGGAATGGGATCTCGGCGAATATGTGAAAATCGGAAAGTCCGAGGCCAAGATGGGCGGTCGCGGCAAAGAAAGCATTCTTGCTGACGCTTACGAAGCTGTACTTGGCGCCGTTTATCTCGATGGTGGTCTTGATGAAGTTCGTGCTATTTTGAATAAGTTCCATTTCCCGCGCGTGCAAGAAATCATCAGCGCTACCGATTTTGTGAACTACAAGAGTGAACTTTTGGAATTTTGCCAAGGCAAGTTGCGCTGCTCTCCGGAGTACGTGATTGTCAGTGAAGAAGGACCGGAACATCAGAAGGTGTTTACGGTCGAAGTCGTCGTGAACGGCAAGGCGTATGCTCGCGGTCAAGGCCCGAACAAGAAAAAGGCCGAGCAAGAAGCATCCCGAGTTTCGCTTGGAATGCTGGTTGCCGAAGCTGAAAAGGCTGATGCCGAAAAGGTCGCAGCTCCGAAAGTCAAACAACCCGCCCGCCACGTCGGGTTACCTTAAGTTTGTTGAGCGAATGCATGTCACCCCGGCCACTGTGCCGGGGTCGCCTAATATTATCTATCTTATTCTACATGAAAAAATTGAACTTCCGTACTTTGTTGGCCGTGCCTATGGTTGCGGCTCTCGCGTTTGCCCTTTCCGCTTGTAACGAATCCGGCGATTCCAAAGGCGCGAACAGCTCTTCGAAAAAAGGTGCTCCCGTCTCCGAAGCTGATTGCCCGATTCTCCCGATTGACTCCACGGCCACCGGTGAGTTTGACCCGATTGCTTCCAAGAACGCTCGCGCCTGCGGCTCCATTACGCTATGGGGCTCCGCCATGCCGAAGTCCTTTAACATGTGGGAAGACTACAATAGCTTTTCTGCCGAACTCATGAACATGATGTTCGAACCGCTCGTGAGTCTGCATACTACCGAAGACCGCGAAGTGGGCATCCTTGCCGACAAGTGGGAAGTCTCCGAAGACGGCAAGACGTTCACGTTCCATGTGGACCCGCGCGCGAAGTGGAGCGATGGCAAATCCATCACTGCCGAAGACGTGCAATTCTATTACGATGTCATCATGGACGAGAAAAATCTCACGCCGATTTTCAAGGTGGGCCTCAGCCGCTTTGAACGCCCGGAAATTGTTGATAGCTTGACCGTCAAGATGACCGCGAAGGAACCACACTGGGGCAACTTCTGGGAAGCGGCCGGCATGCTAGCGTTCCCGAAACACGTGTGGGCTGGCAAGGACTTCAACAAAATCCGATATGAATTCCCGGTGGTCTCTGGCCCGTACATCATCAAGACTTTCCGCGAAGACCGCTACGTGGAACTTGCTCGCCGCGCCGATTGGTGGGGCTTCAAAAAGAACTGGAACCATGGCAAGTACAACTTCCAGAAAATCCGTTACCGCTTCATGAACGACCAGACCAAGGCGCTCGAAGCGTTCAAGAAGCAAGACTTCAATGCCTATGCGATTTACACGAGCAGCATCTGGATGAAACAGACCGACTTTGATGCCGTCAAGAAGGGCTGGGCTATCAAGCAGCGCATCTTCAACAAGGAACCGATTGGTTTCCAGGGCATGGCTATCAACCTCCGCAAGCCGCAGTTCCAGGATGTCCGCGTCCGCAAGGCGCTCTCGTACCTCTTGAACCGCGAAGCCATGAACGAGAAGTACATGTACGGCCAGTACTTCCTCCTCAATAGCTATTACCCCGACTTGTGGGCAAACAACCAGAACCCGACGGCGCCTGTCTACAGTTACAATCCCGAAAAGGCTCGTGCGCTCTTTGCTGAAGCGGGCTACAAGGTGAACGCTCAGGGCGTGCTCGAAAAAGATGGTAAGCCGTTTAGCATCAACTTCATCACAAGTCAAGAAGACTTGCGCCACCTCACGCTGTTCCAGGAAGACCTCAAGAAGGTTGGTGTTGTGGCGACCATCGAACAGATGTCGCAGAGCACGCTTCGCAAGCGCTTGGACGATGCTGACTTTGACCTTTATTGGGTGAACTGGGGCGCAGGTCGCCTCCGTGACCCGGAAGCAAGCTGGATTTCTACAACTGCATTGCAAAAGGGAACGAACAATCTTGCTGGCGTTCAGGACCCTGTGGTCGATAGCCTCATCAATTTGCAGAAGACGGAATTTGACCTCGCCAAGCGCAACGAAATCCTGAAGGCTCTCGATAACCGCCTTGCCGAAATCGTCCCTTATGTGCTCATGTGGCAGTGCGACCACCACCGCATCCTCTACTGGAACCGTTACGGTACGCCCGAAAAGGTGCTCGACCAGTTCAACCGCGAAGATGCAATCCCAGTTTACTGGTGGGTCGATCCGGTCAAGTCCGCCGCCCTCGACAATGCCATGAAATCCGGCGAATCCCTCCCGATTCCCGAGTATGATATTCGCTAGATTCTTGCCTCCGCGAGAATGACGAGCAAATCAAGGACCGACAGCGAATACATTTCGTCATCCTGGAGCCACGAAGTGGCGATAGGATCCATGATTTGTGTCATACTGAGCTATACGAAACTTAGAACTTTAGTTCTGTAGTTTAGTTATGCTCTTTGAGTAGAAGTCGAGGGATCTAAAATAAAGAAAGGTCCCTGCCTTTGGCTGGGACCTTTACTTTAAACGTTTCTAACAGAAATTAGAAGCTTACGTTGAAGGAGGCTTCCAACGTAATCGGCGTCTTCGGACCTACGTAATCCTCGCCGAAGCCGAAAATTGCGCAAAGGTCTGCAGAGAACATATCGGTGATCTTGAAGTTTGCACCGAGGTACGGGAAAATACCAACGTTACCGCTAGTGTCGCCAGTCTTGTGACCATCATACTTCGGGTCGCCTACGACAATATAGAGGTCTAAACCGAAGTACGGAGAAATGGTCTGGGATACGATCGGGTCTATTTCAGCGTTGAGATGTAATTCCGGACCAGCCTTGGCCTTGTCAGAGCCTTCGGTTTGGAAGATGAATCCCAATTCAGAGCCGAAGTCAATCGAGCCGAAGTTTTTAGAGAATTGTGCACCAAGGTTGAACGTCAAACCGTCACTGTTGATGGCTTTCTTGCCGGTCGGGAACGTAAGGTCGAGGAAGCCGGCTACGTTTGGAGTAATCTGGTAACGACCACCGAATGTCAGGTTCTTCATGCCGTCGCCATTAGTGTCTTCGCCATCCCAGCTGGTCATGAGCATGTACGGGAGCCCGAACCAAATTTCCAAATTCTGAACAGGAACGAAACGACCCTTGAGTGCGAGTTGCCAAGCTTTGCCTTTGTCCTGCATCGTGAAGTCAGAGACTAGCTTGACGTCACCCTTGTTAGCTTCCGGAACCGGAAACTGGCTGTAGGTTGCGAAACTGGATGTGGCGAGGATGGCTGCGCCCAGCATGATTTTTTTTAACATAATGTTATCTCCTTGTAAAGTTTTCTTTTAATATAACAAAAATACTACGTAAAAATTACTTAGATTCTGAAGAAAATTTTTTGATGAAAAAAGCCAGCCACATTGTGGGCTGGCTCACAGAATCATTTTTGTTGGCTTTTGTGGCGAATCGCTATTAGAACTTGAATTCGACATCCAAGCTAAAGCCGAGGGCGTCGCCTTCCATTCCGATAGCATTGCCGTCAACGGCTTTTTTCTTCAAGTTTTGGCTACGGGCGATAATTTGACCGTTAAGAGAAACCTGGTCGCTGACAGCAAAGTTTGCACCGAACCAGAACTTGAACTGAGTGGACCAGTCATCATGCAACTTGGCATCGCTCTTGACTCCGTTATCGTATTCAGATCTGAACAGGCGGAGCCAGAATTGACCGCCGACCAAAAGTGTTACCGGAGCAGCGGGAAGTTTGTAGTCGAATTCACCGCCCAAACGAGCTTCGAGCCCTCTTTCTTTATTGTGATGTCTAAATCCCCAGAAAAGGCCTGCTTCTGTACCATAAGCGGCACCCTTGATGGCGTTGATTTCGTTATGGTGCTGGGCACCGGCGTAGATGTACATTTCACCTGAGCTCGGAGCGGTTGTCCCGACCCCTTTTGCCTTGTCTTTGCCAATAGGGAGGTTAAAGTCGAGGAAGAAGTAGAGTTCCGGGTCCAAGGCGAAACGTGCACCGATGACTAGGTCACGGAGGCCATTTCCGCCGTCGGAGCAGGCGTCACAATCTGTTTCGCCCCAGAACTGGTAGCCGAATCCCTGTACGGAAAGTTCCAATTTTGGGGATGCATTCACTCGCGCACCGACTCGGAGACCCATTTGGGACCAGTCATCGTCCGTATCGTAATAAAGACCTGCTTTGACAGAACCTTGGTTGTTTTGAAGTAGGCCGAAATAATCCCATGTTGCAAAGCTGTATGTTGAAATCACAGCTGCCAAGAGAATAATCTTTTTAATCATTATAGCTCCTATGAAACACCTTGAATGGCTATCTTCAATTTAGTAATAGATTTTATAAGAGACAATTTAATTTTTGTAAAGAGTTTTATAATAAAGAGGGCTGGATAACCCTAATTTTGGGGATAGCCGAACGGAACAATAATTACTAAATTTGCGCTCGTTATGACAAAAGCAAAACTCATCAAACTCATTATTGCATCGGTGCTCGCCATCGCTGCCCTCTTCGTCCCGTACGAAGCCCTCGGCTTCGTTGGTGACCACGCCTTGAACCCTCTCGAAATTCGCGTCATCGCAATCTTTGTGATGGCTGCCCTTTTCTGGATTCTCCAACCGTTCCCGATCTGGTCTACTTCCATGTTCGTGATTGTGTTGATGATTCTTACGCTTTCGAACTCGGCTCTTATCCCGTTCCGCGTGGAAGGCGTTGATCCGCTCAAGTTCAAGGACATCATGGCAACATTTGCCAACCCGATCATCATGCTCTTCTTGGGTGGCTTCTTCCTTGCTTCTGCCGCTTGCAAGTACAACATGGACAAGAACCTTGCCCGCGTGCTCTTGAAGCCGTTTGGCAAGGATCCGAAGTGGGTGCTCCTTGGCCTTATGATTATTACGGCTGTGTTCTCCATGTTCATGAGCAACACCGCTACTGCTGCTATGATGCTCGCTATCCTTGGCCCGGTGCTCAAGCTCTTTGATGCCAACGACCGCGGTAAAACAGCTTTTGCTCTCGCCATCCCGCTCGGTGCTAACATCGGTGGTATGGGTACTCCGATCGGTACGCCTCCTAACGCTATCGCTCTTGGCGCTCTCCAGTCCAGCGGCTTCAACATCTCCTTTGGCCAGTGGATGGAATTCGGTGTTCCGTATGTGATTATTTTGATGGTTCTTGCATGGTTCTTGCTCCTCAAGCTCTATCCGATCAAGATGAAGGAAATGAACCTCGATATCGAAGGTGCCGATGGCTTTGATAAGAGCCCGCGTGCTATTATCGTTTACATTACCTTTGCCGTTTGCGTGATTTTGTGGGTGACGGGTAGCAAGGTTCACGGTCTTAACGACAACGTGATTGCTATGATCCCGATGGCTGTGTTTGCTTTGACAGGCGTGATTACCAAGAAGGACCTCAACGAAATGAGCTGGGATGTTCTCTGGCTCGTGGCTGGTGGTTTTGCTCTCGGTCTCGGTTTGCAGCAGACGGGTCTTGCTAAGGACCTCATCAACGCCATTCCGTTCAACACATGGTCTCCGGTTGTCCTCATGGTCGGCTGCGGCTTCATCTGCCTCTTCATGGCAAACTTCATGAGCCACACTTCTACCGCAAGCTTGCTCGTCCCGATTTTCATCGTTGTGGCTGTGAGCTGCAAGGAAAACCTCGCTCCGCTCGGTGGCGTGACCTCCTTGATGGTTGCTGTTGCTTTCGCAA
>CAMUYW010000078.1 GCA_947165045.1 uncultured Fibrobacter sp.
TCTTGGTCTTCATATCGTAATCGTACCAAAATTCAAAGTGGTGCTTGTTGCGCCCTTTGTGGTGCATCCATGCGAGGCTCATACCCGTGTCGCGGCGTTCCCCGTTGTTCGGCGATTCCTTACCCGTGTAGTATTTTGCGCCCGGAATAAATTCGGTGGGGCTGTACTTCGATAAATCGTGTAGCAACCCCTGCAACCCGATACCTGCTTTAAAACAAAGTCTCATGACCTCGTTCTTGTGCTTGGTAATCGTGATGAAATGCCTAATCGGGTGCATTGGTCTGCCGACTGCTAACTGCCGCGAGGCGGCTAGTTACTTCTTCTTCGTCTTCTTGGTTTCGAGCCATTCGTCGAAGGTAATGCTGCGGTCAACAACACCGTTCGGCGTGAGTTCCAAGACGCGGTTTGCGACAGTTTGAACAAATTCATGGTCCTGCGAGCAGAAAATCACTGGACCTTGGAATGCCTTGAGGCCATTGTTCAAAGCCGTGATTGCTTCCAAGTCGAGGTGAGCCGTCGGTTCGTCGAGGAGCAAGCAGTTCGCATTCGAAAGCATCATCTTCGAAAGCATGCAGCGTACCTTTTCACCACCGGAGAGCACGTTTGCGCTCTTCAAAGCTTCTTCACCGGTAAAGAGCATACGGCCGAGGAAGCCGCGGATGAACGTTTCATCCTGTTCCTTGCTGTACTGGCGCAGCCAATCCACGAGGGAAAGGTCCGTCTTGAAGTAAGCGTCGTTGTTCTTCGGGAAGTAGTTGTAGCTGATGGTGTTGCCCCACTTGAGCACGCCTTCCGGAGACTTGATTTCTTCGGCAATGAGCTGGAAGAATGCGGTCTTGAGCGTGTCGAATTCACCGACGAGAGCGACCTTGTCCTGGTTGCCAAGCGAGAAATTCAGTCCCTTGCAGATGATACCATCGCCGCCATCAATCGTGGCGTCCTTGACTTCGAGCACAATCTTGCCCGGTTCGCGGTCCATCTTGAAGTTCACCCACGGGAACTTGCGGCTGGAGGCCGGCATTTCTTCGACAGTCATCTTGTCGAGGAGTTTCTTACGGGACGTGGCCTGCTTTGCCTTGGCGGCATTCGAAGCGAAGCGGCGGATGAACGCCTTCAATTCTTCAATCTTTTCTTCGGCGCGGCGGTTCTGGTCCTTGCGCTGTTTCTGGGCGAGCTGGCTTGCTGCATACCAGAATTCGTAGTTACCACCGTAAATGTTGATTTTGCCGTAGTCGATATCGCAAGTGTGCGTGCAGACAGCGTTCAAGAAGTGACGGTCATGGCTCACTACAATCACGATGTTTTCAAAACGTTCGAGATAATCTTCGAGCCAGCTGACGGTTTCCAAATCAAGGTGGTTCGTCGGTTCGTCAAGCAGCAAAATGTCCGGGTTGCCGAACAAAGCCTGGGCGAGGAGCACGCGAATCTTTTGACCGCCGTCCAATTCAGACATCAAGTTGTAGTGGAATTCTTCGGGAATGCCGAGACCCTTGAGAAGCACTGCCGCGTTGGAGTCGGCTTCGTAACCGCCGATTTCGCCAAAGCGCGTTTCTATTTCCATGGCCTGCATGCCCTGTTCGTCGGTCATTTCCGGGAGCGCGTAAAGTTCGTCGCGCTTTTTGCCAAGTTCATAAAGTTCCGGGAAACCCATCATCACGGTTTCGAGAACAGTGTTGTTTTCGTAGGCAAAGTGATCCTGCTTGAGGACGGCGATACGTTCGCCCGGGTCCTTTGTCACTTCACCCGTGTTCGGTTCGAGTTCGCCCGAAAGAATCTTGAGAAATGTGGATTTGCCGGCACCGTTTGCGCCGATAACACCATAGCAATTGCCGCGCTTGAAAGAAAGGTTCACTTCTTTGAAGAGAACGCGGCTACCATATTGAAGACTGACATTAGAAACATTAAGCATGGCGCCAAAGATAGTAAAATTTAGGCTTGAAGCCAAGCTTCCTTTTTTGATTATAGCTTAAGAGAGCTGCTCATGCGGGCGGGGCCCCAGCTCGGAGTTGCGAAGGCCGCACGGGCCCCTCCCTGCACCCACCCCATCCTTGGCCGACGCTTTTATTCTTTAAAAGATTCTTTTTTTGTTCTATAGCTTGAGTATAAGTCTAAAAATTTAGTAAGTTTATTATATTGCAACAAAATATGTAAGGGGTTTATTATGGGTCTTAATTTATTTGGAAAAAGTGCGTTCGTGAAAATCGCTGCAGTTGCATCTTTAGCCGTTGTGTTTTCGGCTTGCGCCGATGGCGAAACTGTCGTGAAATATGAATCCCACGAAGTTGAAAATTTGCCCACTCCATCTGAAAGTCTAACATCGTCTTCAAGTGAAAAAATACAATCGAGTTCTTCGTCTGCCGCACAATCATCCTCGGCAAAAACAACCAGTTCTTCTTCTTCCGTCATTCCGGGCTCCGACCCGGAATCCTCTAACAGTAACTCATCATCATCTGTAAAAACTTTATCGAGTTCATCAATAAAAGCCCCTGCGTCTTCTGCTGCGCAAAGTACTTTCTTCAGCGAAAACTGGCGTCAAAAATGCCTCGACAAAATCAACGAATATCGCGCTACCGAAAACCTTGATCCGTTGACCCTTGCGCCCGAAGAAAAGCAAACATGCACCGACAATCAAGCCGCTGCCGACATGGAATCTAACAAAGCTCACGGTCACTTTGGCGATTGTGGCGAAGGCGCTCAGAATTCCGGCCCGAACTTCAACACCACTTGGCGCAAAACAGCAGTCGAAGTCTCTGATGCCTATCTCAAGATGATGTGGGAAGACGAAAAAGCCCTTGTCACAAGCGGCGAACGCGACCCGAATAAGGATGAGGATTACTCCTACATTGGTCATTACCTCAACATGAAAGGCAACTACAAAACTGTCGCCTGCGGAATCGCCCTTACCGAAGATGGCAAAAAAGGCTGGTTCAACGTGAACTTCTTTAGAAATTGAGCGTATTTTTCCCTAAAAAATTACACTTTTTGTAGTATTTGGATTTCAAAATCATTTTTTTATCTTTGGCCTTATGAATTTAAGGCTTCTTTTTTTTGTTATTTCTCTCATTGCCGTGCATGCTTTTGCGACGATGCCGGAAAAAACGGATTATCTAGATACGCTTCAGTCAAAAGTTCCTGTTTCGGATTTTACGAAATCGCCCGCGAAAAAAGGTGGGCTTCTTGGTAGCCTTTTCCCTGTGGAAAAAGACGAGGCTATTCATCGTGGCTATTTTTTCACGGGCGCAACGCTTTTTTTGCTTCAAGGAAATTCTGACGAAGATGCTTTAAACATTCTCTTTGGCGATATTTACAAGGCCGAGGGCTACACGTTTACGGCGGAGGCTTTTGGCGGATATTTTATTCGTGATGCAATGGCGATTGGCTTGCGCGCGGGCTATAGTCGCACTTATGTCGATGTTGATTATTCGATTCTCGAAGATTTGGCCGATATCAAGGAACATCGCAAATATGTGAGCAACGGATTTTTTGCGCAACCGTTCCTCAAGAATTACTTGAAGGTTTTTGATTCGAGAACGCTTTATTTCTTTAACGAGACCTCCATTTCGGTGGAATATTCTTACGGAATTTCTCAATCGGATGATGGCGAGGATGTCTCAAAAACGCGAAATCACGGGTGGACTTTTAAATTCGGCATCAATCCGGGCCTTTGCATTATGGTGCTTGACCGTTTGGCGTTTGAAACGTCTGTGGGGCTGTTGGGCTTGAGTTCGTCTTGGCTTGTTGTTGAAGAAAATGGTGTACGTCGAAGTGAAGTTTCTTACAACATTGTGAATTTTAAGATAAACTTGCTAGCGCTAGATTTTTCGTTGGTTTATTTCTTCTAGGAATTTGTTATGTCGTATAAGAATAAATTATTTTGGCAATTTATCGCGATGTGTTCTTGTGCCGTTTATACGCTCTTTTCTTTGAATGGCTGTTCTGCGGATTACGATACTTTTGGCAAATCAGATTATCGCGTGTTAAGCGAAATTACGCTTGCGGAACAAGAATCTTCACCTGCGGTTTATCCGGATAATCATCGCATGGAATTTGATTTGGTGGCTCCGCCGGAATCGCTTGAATCTTGGGATTCCGTGACGTTCGAAGCGATTGATATGAGCCATTTTGCATCGCTTCATTTGGTCAAAGGTAATATTGAAAAATTTCCGACGGATTCGATCGAGTTAGATTCGCTTGCTGAAAAAATTTCTGTGTCCGATGATGTTCTCAAGGTTGGTGAAAAAATAGCAATTCCCTCTAGTCATATTGTTTATGTTGTTGTAATTTCGGAAAGTGGTAAAAAAGCTGTTTGGCTATTGAATTTTAATATCCCTGAAGTGAAACCGAAGTCCAGCAGTTCAGCGAAGGCTGCTGCATCTAGTTCCGCAAAGTCCTCTGCATCGATTTCCTTGGCATCTTCAAGCTGTTCAGCGGCATATTCAAGTAGTTCTGCAAAATCTAGTGAATCAAAAGGCGGCGATTCTCGTGAATCATCATCTTCCTCAAAGTCCGGCGAATCCAGCAGTTCCGTGGCCTCGGCTTCATCTAGTTCTGCAGCGAAGGCTTCTCAACCCCCTAAAATCCTTGCGCTTTCTATCGCAGGGAAAAATGCAGTTGTTGACGCAGACCGCAAAGCAATTCATGTGGATGACCTAGATTTCCGCACAGATTTGACATCGCTTGAACTTTCGAAATTGGAACTTTCCGAAGGTGCTTCGGCGAATATCAAAGTGGGCGAGTCTTACGACTTTGGCACGGGCATCTCGGTGAAGGTGACGAACGAAAATGGCGAAAGCGAAACGTATTCTATCAAGGCGGGCTATCAGTTGCCGGGCTCCAATTTCAATTCCTGGAAGGGCGATGACGTAACTCCTGATTCTGTTTGGGGAAACGCCAATACGATTTTGACGACTACTGAAAAGACAACTTCGGGGTCGATGATTGGCGCAAAAATTCAAACAGGTTCTGCCATCACCAAAACGGCAAGCGGAAGCCTCTACACTGCTGATTTCAATCCGAATGGTGTCGGAACGCTCTCGATGGCGAACTCTTCAACATGGCCCGATGGCAATGAACTTTTGGACTTTGGCAAACCGTTTGCGGCACGCCCGGAATTTATGGAAGTCAAGTTCAGCTACGAGGGCAAGGGCGACAGCTGCGACATTTACATTCTGCTAGAAAATCGTACGGGCGATAAAAATGTAAACCGCAAGTCCAGTGACGTGAACAAGCTCGTGGCTTCGGCATGGTTCCGCTCCACAAAGGCTGATAATTCTGGTCGCGAAAATCCGGATGTCGTGAGTGTTTCAGAACCGGACGAAAATGGAATGCGAACACTCCGCCTCAAGCTCAAGTATGGCGAACCGCTGGCGGGTTCCCCGATTGAAAATTCGTCGACGTTCAAGACCAAGCTTGCCTCCTCGAATAAGGCCGCCATCAATAATGCGCTTGAGCAAGGGACGGGCGAGGAACCGGTAACGCATATCCGCGTGGTTTTTGCCTCCAGTGCCGATGGAAATCATTACAAGGGTGTCAAAGGTGCGACCCTTATCGTTGACGAAATGAGGTTGATATATTAAATAAAACTCACAAGGGTTCCCAAACTTTCGGCTTTTAACTAACTTTTCTATTAAGGTTAGAAAATGATTCGAAAGTTATATCTCCTTCTCCTCATTGCGCTTTTATCGCTCGCGCTCACATCATGCCAAAGCGATAAACAGACCGTCATCCCCAACAGGGTCCATTCCATTAGCGATCTCGGCCACAAAAAGGTGGGCGTGCAGATTGGCAACACGGCCGATATTTACGCGTCTGATTTCGGTGGCGATACGGCGAAAATCGATGTGGAGCGCTACACCAAGCTTGCCGATGCAGTGCAGGCGCTCATGCAAGGGAAGATTGACGCGGTCATGAGTGACGACCAACCCGCGAAAGCGTTCGTGCTTCAGAATCCGTCGCTCCGCATTCTCGAAGAAGTTTTCGTCGAAGAAATGTATGCGGGCGTCGTCGCGAAGGGTAACGAAGCGCTTCTCGATTCTGTGAATCTCGCGCTGGCGCAGATGAAAAAGGATGGCGTGTACGATTCGCTTTTTAACACGTACATCAACCGCGCTGGCAATTATCATTACACTAAAAAAGTGACCGAAGGCCCGAAACTTGTGGTTTCGACCAATGCGCAGTTCCCGCCGTATGAATACTACGAAAATGCAAAGGTGGTGGGTTTTGACATTGAAATCGTAAATTACATCGCGGATTATTTGAAACGCACGGTTGAAATTCAGGACATTGAATTCGATGCGATTATTAACGCGGTCGCGTCGGGCAAGGCTGACGTTGGATTCTCTGGCTTTACCGTTACCGAAGAACGCAAAAAGTCCATCAACTTTACGACTCCTTACACGCTCTCTAAAGTTGTCGTGATTGTCCGTGGCGATGAAGCTGTCCAGAGCAAAGAAAGTTTCAGTGATCACCTTTACAAGAACTTTGTGAAGGATTCCCGCTGGAAGTTCATCGTTGAAGGTCTCCGTAACACGTTGATTATTTCGTTCTTTGCGGCGCTGCTTGGCATTATGATTGGCTTTGTGATTGCGCAGATTCGCACGAATAACGAATTTAACGGACGCTGGAAAGTGCTGAACTGGTTTGCGAAGGCTTACCTCGCCGTGATTCGCGGAACGCCGATGATGATTCAGTTGCTCATCATTTATTACATCGTCTTCTCGTCGGTGAACGTGAACAAGATTCTCGTCGCGATTGTGGCATTCGGCGTGAACTCCGGCGCGTACGTTTCCGAGATTATCCGCAGCGGTATCAAGGGCGTTGACCCTGGGCAAATCGAAGCGGGGCGCAGTCTCGGTCTCAAATTCCGCACGGTTCTTTATTACATCGTTTACCCGCAGGCTTTTAAGAATTCTCTCCCTGCGCTCACCAACGAATTTATTTCGCTCATCAAGGAAACGTCCATTTGCGGTTACATCGGCCTTACCGATTTGACTCGCGGTGGTGACATTATCCGCAGTATGACATACGAGGCGATGCTCCCGCTCCTTGCTGTGGCTGCAATTTACTTTATTCTTGTCGCCGGGCTATCGGCTTGTGTTGCAAAACTTGAAAAGAGGTTGAAGAAAAATGAACGCTAATGCTGAAACTTTAATCCAGGTCAAGAACCTTTGCAAATCTTATGGTGACAAGCAAATCCTCAAGGGAATCTCGCTCGATATCCACCGCGGTGACGTGATAGCAATTATTGGCCCTTCGGGTTGTGGTAAGTCGACATTCTTGCGCCAACTGAATTTGCTGGAACATCCAACGAGTGGTGACATTCTTTTGGATGGCAAGAGCATTTTGGCGAAGGGCGTCTCGAAGCCCGAAATCCGCGAGCGTGTGGGCATGGTGTTCCAGCAGTTCAACCTGTTCAAGAACATGACGGCGCTCAAGAACATTATGTTTGCTCCGATGAAGCTCGGCCTTCTTTCGAAAGCGGATGCTGAAGCTCGTGCGAAGGACCTCTTGAAGCGTGTTGGCCTTTTGGAACGTGCCGACCATTACCCGGCGCAACTTTCTGGCGGTCAGCAACAGCGTATCGCGATTGCCCGTGCGATGGCAATGCAGCCCGAGGCGATTCTCTTTGATGAACCGACGAGCGCGCTAGACCCTGAAATGGTGGGCGAGGTGCTCAAAATCATGAAGGATCTTGCAAAGTCAGGTATGACGATGGTTGTCGTGACGCACGAAATGAGTTTTGCCCGCGAAGTTGCGAACCGCGTGCTGTTCTTTGCTGATGGCTACGTCAAGGAAGACGGGACGCCCGAAGAAATCTTCGACAATCCTAAAGATACCCGCCTCAAGGAATTCCTTTCTGCTTTGAAGAAGTGATTTTGTCACCCCTGCATGTCATCCTGGACTTGTTCCGGGATCACCAAAAAAAATATGCCGGCACTTTGGCCGGCATTCACGCAAAAAACTGTTAAAAACAACTAGTTATAGCTATTCTTGGCGTCAGACTGTGCCTTGAAAATCTTGTCGTATTCGTCCTTAGAAATTCTCATATAACCAGTGACGATCTTTCCAGATTCGTCTTCGCCAAATTCATAATAGGCGGAGTCTCCCTTAACGCGCATCAAGATATCCATGTTGAGGGAGTTCTTGCCACGGAGAGCATCGTTTTCGTATTTGGCCGTGAGATCGCCGTTCACGTTCCTGATTGTGTAATCGATATTGTTTTCTGTGAGAACTTCGAAAATCATGTCGGCTTCGCCTTTCCAATAACCCGTAAAGTTGGGCTTAGCATTGTCGCAGCCGAAGAACGTAAACGAAGAAAGAATAAGTGCGGAAAGTAAAAGTTTCGTTTTCATGTCTTTAAATTAGATATTTTTTTGAATTTGGGTTAATGATTCTATGTAATGTTGTTTTAACGCTGCGTTATTTACAACACCTGAAACCGACGCTCGGGTATTGATTTTGCGGGTAAAAACTGAATTTGCTTTCGGAACAGCTACTTTCGTTGTTGGTGTTCCATGCGCCACCGGCAACGAGGAACTTGTCCGGGTGCTGTTTGCTAGTCGAACTGGTCCATTCCCAGAGGTTCCCGTTCATGTCGTACATGCCCCACCAGCTACGGCACTGCGTTTTGCGGCCGCTTCTCTTGGCGGATTTCGTGTTGGTATTGCACTTGCTTTGCTTGTAGCCATTGCCATAGGAATACTTGAATCCGTCCTTGCCTCGGCATGCTGCTTGCCATTCTTCGATTGAGCAGAGGTGTTTGCCTTCGTTCTTGCAAATGCGCGCTGCTTCTTCTTGGCTCACCATGTCCTTCGGCGTTGCATCCGGCTGGTTCGGGTATTCGTAGGCGTCAACGCAAACTGTTTTTCCGCCGACAGGGACTGGGAATGCGTTCTTGCCACAAACGTTATCGCTTGCCATATCATATTTGGCTTCTTCCCAGGCGCTGCGGTTTCCAACGGAGTCTTCGGCTAAGAAGAAAACGGAACCAGTCTTATTGTATTCGATACCCTTGCTGGCATCCTGCGGATTTAACGTATCGCCGATAGAAACAAATGTCTTGCACTTGATTTCATCGCACTTGACTTTGAGCTTGATGGGAGAGTAGTAGCGCCCGGCTGGCGGTGTAATTTCAGCGGTGGGCGGAACTTTGTCCGAATTGCGGAGGCTATCGGCAAAGCGCAATTTGTTCAACGAATCCAATTTTGCTTTTTCAATTCTTGCAAGGGAATCGAGGCTGTCTCTACGTGCTTTTCTTACAGCGCGGAGGCTGTCGCGCACATTCTTGAGGCTATCCGTGTTGACCTTCGGCAAGTTGGCGAGTGAATCGGCGAGGCGGAGGCTGTCGGCAAGGCGCAAACTGTCTGCGATTCGTGCTTCTTCGAGTGCTTTTAAACTGTCTGCTTTTGCTTGTTCAGCGCGTAAGCTGTCGAGAATTTGCTGTTGACGGAGGGCAAGTTCCTGTAGTTTCTGTTCTGCAAGTGCCGCTTCTTTAACCTTGTTGAGTTGACACTGTACAATGAATAGGCATACGAGCAAAAGGAACATTAAAATCAAAATGATGAGATTGCGTTTCCCATTCTTCTTGTTTTTATTCTGCTCTGCGGATTTATTAGTCTTGTTTTCTTTTTTCATAATCTTTAAGCCTTATTTTCTACAGTTTCGTTTTCACTTTCGCTCGGTTCTTCATCAATGACTTCATTGAAGAGATCGTGCCAGTGGCGGAAAATTTCTGCTTTGAGTTCCTTCGGAGTGAGGCCGCGTCTAAGGTTGTTTCTGTAGGCGGTCGAAATTTTACCCGTTTCTTCGGAGACGATGATAATGAGCGCATCACTTTCGGCGGCGAGTGCTTTTGCAGCGCGATGGCGCATGCCGTAGCCAGCATCCCCTTCGGCGTTACCGGTGGGCATTGGCAAAATACAACCGGCGGCTACAATTTCTTTGCAGTTGAGAATCACGGCGCCGTCATGTAAAGCGGAGTTCGGGAAGAAAAGTGCGCGTAAGAGTCTTGAGCTGATGCGTGCGTTGAGGAGTTCGCCTGTGTCGGCGTAGTTCTTTAGACCGACGCGTTTTTCGAGTACGATAAGTGCACCGGTTTTGGTCTTGGCGAGGTCTTGAACGGCGGCGCAAATTTTTTGGGAAATGTCATCGAGGCCGCTGGCGTGGAAGAGGATGTTACGCAAGTCCACTTTACTCACGCTTTGACCGATTCGAGTAAGAGCGCTTCGAATTTCGGGTTGGAACAAAATCACGATAGCGATAATACCGAGCGTAGCGAGGTTACTGAGCATCCACACGAGCGTATGGAGTTCCCACCATTGCGCGATAAGCCATGCGAGAATGAGCAAGAACGCACCGAAAATCATCTGTGCTGCGCGTGTCCCGCGGAACAACAAGAAGATATAGTAAAGGATGACCGATATGAGGAGTACGTCCAGAATGTCGGCCATTCGAACATCGATGATGTTGAATAACTTAAACAGGGTCATGGGACTTTAGAGCCTCCAAATATAAAAGAGATTCTTTTGCTTCGCGAACGTCGTGAACGCGAATTACGCTTGCGCCGCCAAGGGCGGCTACAACGCCTGCCGTTACCGTCGGGATAAGTCTGTCGCTTTTTTCGAGGCCAGGCATCTTGCCGATGTAGGACTTTCTCGAAGTGCCGATAAGCACGGGGTAGCCGTCCTTTAGCATCACATCGATTGACTTCATCAAATCGATGTTGTCTTGAACAGTTTTGCCGAAACCGATACCAGGGTCAATGCAGATGCGTTCACGCTCGACACCAGCATCCAAGAGCTTTTGCACTTGCGCCAAGAGTTCTTCTTGAACTTCGCTCACAACATTTGTGTACGGCTTAAAGTCTTGCTGCATCTTGCCGAAACTTCCGCGCATGTGGTTCAGCACAACGCTTGCCTTGGTGCGGGCGACCGTGTCAATCATGTTCGGGTCCATTGTGCAGGCGCTGATGTCGTTGATGATGTGCGCTCCAAGGCGCATGCTTTCTTCGGCGACTTTCGCCTTGACTGTATCGACCGAGATGTAGAACTTTTTAAAGTCAGGATTGTCCAAGTCTTCCGAAATCGTTGCTGTCTGCGCAAGCGCTTCGACAACCGGACACACGCGGTCCAGTTCTTCTTGCTCGCTTACGTGTTCGCTTCCTGGGCGGCTGCTTTCACCGCCGATATCGAGAATCACCGCACCTTGTTCAACAAGCGAAATGGCGTGTTCGTAAGCCGCTTCGGGGGTGTTATGCTTTCCTCCATCAAAAAAACTGTCCGGGGTAACATTCACGATACCCATGACTAGCGGCATTCTCGAAGCGGGAATGGTGTCATTCCCAATTTTCCAAGAGATTGCACGAGTGGATTCAAGAATAGAGCTAAGCATAATTGCGGTTACTGTTGTTCGGTTTCTTTGACGGAGTTGGTGGCTGTTTCGTTACCTGTAGCGGGAGCTGGCTGTACATCTGTAATTGGAGCGACTGGCGGCTGTGCACCCGGATCAGGCGGCGGAGTGTTTTCTTCTTCGCGCTTCTTTGCAAGTTCTTCCATAGCCTTGTACTGGCGGCTCTTCTTTGTGCCGGAGAGCTTTTCGCCCGCCATGACCTTGTCTATTTCTTCGCGGTCGAGAACTTCGAATTCAAACAAAGCCTCGGCGAGGTCGATAAGCTTGTCCTTGTTTTCTTCAAGGAGCTTGCGAGCTGCCGCGTCCATGCGCTTGATAAGGCCGTTGATGGCGTTGTCGATTTTTTCGGCCATCATTTCGGACATTTCCTTCGGCTTCGAAATTTCGCGTCCGAGGAACACTTCGCCATCGGCGCGGCTGTAGCAGACAGGTCCGATTTCTTCGTCGAAGCCCCATTCCGTAACCATCTTGCGGGCAAGTTCGGTAGCGCGCTGGATGTCGTTGGAGGCACCCGTGCTCTGGTGGTTGAAGAAAATGAGTTCGGCAAGGCGGCCAGACATCATGATCATGATGCGTTCTTCGGCGTATTCGCGGCTGTAGCTGACCTGGTCGCGTTCGGGGAGACTCATGGTCACACCGAGAGCGCGTCCGCGAGGGATAATCGTAATTTTGTGGAGGGGGTCCGAGTGCTTGCAAAGCAACGTCATCAAAGCGTGGCCAGCTTCGTGGTAAGCCGTGTGGCGCTTTTCTTCGTCGGTCATGAGGAGCGTGCGGCGTTCAGCACCCATGCTGAGCTTGTCGCGGGCTTCTTCAAAATCGAGCATCGTCACTTTCTTGTTGTTGAACCTTGCGGCGAGGAGGGCTGCTTCGTTCACCAAGTTTTCGAGGTCTGCACCGGCAAGTCCTGGCGTTCCCTTGGCAACTGCCTGCACGTCAACGTCCGGTGCCAGAGGCACCTTGCGTTTCTTCAAGTGCACCTTCAAAATTTCTTCACGGCCCTTGAGGTCGGGGAGGCCCAC
>CAMUYW010000079.1 GCA_947165045.1 uncultured Fibrobacter sp.
AGCAGCTTTACGGACCGCGTGAACTTTCGCTCGACCTCGGCCATTTCAGGCTCAAGTACCCGGTGACGGGATTCAGCCAGATCAACGAAAGCCAGATCCATAACCTCATC
This sequence comes from uncultured Fibrobacter sp., assembly GCA_947165045.1. Taxonomy (GTDB): domain Bacteria; phylum Fibrobacterota; class Fibrobacteria; order Fibrobacterales; family Fibrobacteraceae; genus Fibrobacter. The sequence goes on from CAMUYW010000079.1 coordinate 111, forward strand.
AAGTCGGCAAGCCGCTTACTTGGCCTTGAAAAGGGCGACCACTTTTTGGATCTTTACTGCGGTTACGGACTTTTCAGTTTCGCCCTCGGCGAAGCCGCAAAATCCGTTCTCGGTGTAGAATGGGAAGGTCCGTCGATTGATTGCGCTAAGGCATCGGCAAGATTCTTGAAGAAAAACTACAAGTTCATCGCTGGAAAGATTGACGAAACGTTCGTGCAAATGCGACTTCCGCGGCCGATCCCCGGCGAACCGGAACGCATCCTCTTGGATCCGCCGCGCAAGGGAACTGAGCCAGGCGTCATCCGCGCTCTCGCTATGCGCAAGCCCGTCCGCGTACTCCACATTTTCTGCGGCACCGACGAAATCCCGGCAGCCCTTGCTGAATGGGAACGCTTCGGCTACCGTGTCAAGGAAGTGTTGCCGCTCGACTTGTTCCCAGGTACTCCGCACCTCGAAACTCTCGTCGCGCTCGAAAGAAAGTAATTTTGCAACAAACCAAGACAGCCCGCAACAGCGGGCTTCTTACCCCGCGCATCCTGCCGCGGGCTTTTTTCATAATCACTTTAACGTTTTCAAGAAGGCATCTAGCCGCGTCGAGAACTGCGCCGCGCCAAGATAGCTCAAATGATTCGTGTTATACGCCATTTCGTCCGTATAGTCATGATTCCCATCCTTATATTCATCGAAAATCACGACACCCATATCTTCTACCTTCTTAATAATTTTGTGTGCAATGTCCCAAGACGGACCAAACAAACCAAACGCTTCTATATCCTTATATTTCGGATTACTCGGCGTGATAGCAGCAACCAGCTGAATTCCCTCAGAATCCAAAGTCTTCTTCAAATTTTCAATCATTTTCAAGGTGTACTGCAAAACAGGCAATTCCATTGTCATCGTTGACAAATCTATTTCAGTAAAGGCAACGCCCCATTCTCCCGACGGCAACAAGAAAGTCCCTTCGATATACTGCTGTCCCACCAGCACTTGCGGGAATTGCTGTTCCTGGCTAAGTTCAGCAACCTGATCTTTCGTTAAATCATTTAAATACTTTTCGTCATACTGTATTCCCGGAGAACTTTGAAGAATCGGGCCCGTCATTTCTTCATAAGATCTATAAAGCATACCAGGAGAAAGTTCAATAACGACAAATTTAATCTTTGGAGCATAAGGAATGATGTAATGACGTATGAGATAATCATGCAAATAAATATCAGACAAGCTCACGCCCATATTTACAGCTTTAAACGATTTAATTGAATCTTCGATAATCGCATTCAAAAGCATGGAACTACCAAAAGTCGCAACTTCAATCTCTTTATAATTTTTCCAAAATGCTTGTAACCTCATCCCCGTTTCCACTTGAGAAAACGGAAATTCCGAAGGAACTCGGCTGTCGTAATAGGCGCCAGCACTATCAGCATCCACAGTAGGCTTTGGATTATTCATTCCATCTTGCCAAACCCACAAACAAGGATGCCAAAGTTCTTCGCCACCGACAAGAGGAACAATATCACCGTTGTTCACATTTACAAGAGCAATCTGTCGATGAATTCCATTACCATCTGTCAACGTAGCCACAACCAAGTTACTTGCGGTATCATTTAAAATTCCTACAGCCCATTCGCTATGATCAAAAGTATATCCCTCTGGAGATGCAATCGTACGCAACAAATGTCCAGTGCTATCCGCAACAAGCAACCTTTGATGGACACCGTAATTCACCCCCACGAAATCACGGCCTTGAGTTCCTCCAAAATCAAGGAAAATCGTACGCTTCGTTCCATCCTTTGACAAAGATGCATTGCAAGCCTGTTCCCCATTATACCAAACCACATCAGTTCCCATAAGCACCTCGGCTATATGGGCTCGAAGTAACGGCGATGACGAAACCGCAAAACGATTATCATTTGTCACGCCACCATGATACGCGCCGTCAAAAAGTTTTTCCGGTGTACCAAACCGACCATTCGCAAAACGAACCTGCCATGTACTTTCCTCAAAAAACTGTTCCCCCTTGTTATTACCTGCAGAAGTGACATAAACAATGACGGTATCGCCATCGGGATTCACACGCCACCTCGGAATGGCTGCATTTTCTACTGGCAATTTAACAAGGTTGCTCCCCGTTTCATTTAAATCACGAACATAAACGGAAGATTCCTTCGAGGAGCCTTCTATGGACGTACAAAACGCGACACGTTTGCCATCTGGAGAAACATCCGGATGATACGAATCTATGGAATCTTCTATTTGAACCACTTTTGAATTCTTAGAAAAATCCACATAAACCAAGTTTCCATCAGCATCATTTCGGAACACCAACTTAGCACCGAAAGAATTCGTAAGACTTCTGACTTCAAAAACATTCACCAAGGGCGTAATCGGAGTAGAAACAGCACGGCCACCATCAGCAAACCACGTCGCTTCATGAATAGGACCTCTCGCAAGACGGAAACCGATATAATCCCCTCTTGACGAACCAAGAACAGGATAGGTATCGCCCCTACTATACAGTTTCATGGCAGACGGAACACTGTAATAGCTACCACCCTTGACAACGCATGTTCCAAGACCATCGCCATCAACAAAACCAACAAAATCAGAAACAAGAGTATCCTTGAAAGACGAATATCTATCATTCACAAATTCAAGTAAATTCCCTGCCAAATCGCAGAAATCCTTCTTTGGATCATTCGAAGAGCACACTTTATGCGCAGTCGCACCTGAATTTTCACCATTCCAGCTCAACTCCGGTTTCCAATTTTTCGAAGCCACAAAAATCCATTCCGCTTCGGTCGGCAACCTAAAGCCATTCGATGCAGGATTAAACTTAAAACCTTTCATCGAGACACAACGCTTTATTCCATTCAGTTCATACGATGTATATGTATAAGCAGTATCAAGACCATTTTCTTTACTCAGCGCATTTGCATATAAAACAGCATCGTAAAAAGTCACATCAGAAATGGGCACAGAATCCTGCTTGCAAGAAACTGTTATACCCGTAACCTCATGCATCACTTTTTCGAAATCGCGACAAAGAACTTCATGACGTCCCATGTAAAAATCATAGGTGAAATTGACACCCATTTGAGGGCGTTCCAAAGTTTTTGCAGAAGAATCGCTCGTTCCTAAAGTAGCCTTTTTCCCTTTCGCTTGAACATAAACCATTCCCTCAATAATGTCATCACCTAATTCCGAATCCGGCGACGAAATAGCAGCATTGGAATCACTATCCGAGCAGGAAATCAAATTCAAACTTACGGAGACAACAAATAAAAAGGAAAGAAAAAAACGCAAAGAATTCACCATAGACTATAATATACTATTTTTTGTTTACATGAAATTAGACAACGCTCCAGCAAATAACGCACTTTGGACCCGCACATTCATAACTGTCTCTGCGGCAAATTTTCTGCTATTCTTTAGTTTTTACCAGCTTTTACCCATTCTCCCGTTGTACATTATCGACAAATTTCAAACAGACAACGCAACAGCTGGTTTCATCATCTCGCTTTATACAATCGGCGCCCTTGCTTGCAGACCATTCGCAGGATTTTTGGTAGATTCTTTTAGCCGTAAGCCGCTATATTTTTGGACATTCTTTGCATTCACGCTATGCTTTTTAGGTTATAAAACTGTAGGAATTTTGCCGATTCTTGCGGTGGTGCGTTTTGCTCATGGACTCTTCTTTGGGATTTCAAGCACGGCAAGCAATACGGTAGCCATTGATGCACTGCCCGCAAGTCGCCGAGGCGAAGGCATCGGATATTTCGGAATCAGCGTGAACCTCGCCTTCGCCACCGGTCCCATGACCGGTATGTTTCTTTACGAAGCATTCGGCGACGGAATCGTCTTCGCGATTTCCACAGCCCTTTGCATCATCGGACTTGTGCTAGTCCAAACGCTCAAAGTAAAGCCCCACGAAAAAAAACAACACACCCCGCTTTCACTCGACCGATTCTTCCTCACGCGCGCCGTTCCGCAATTTGCAAACTTCATTTTCGTCGGATTCGCCTACGGCCCTGTCACAAACTACATCGCCATTTACGCAAACGAACTCGGAATCAGCGGTACGGGCTGGTTTTACGCGCTCATCGCAAGCGGGCTCATCATGAACCGCATCATGACCGGCCGCCTCATTGACCGCGGTTACCTGATTTACCTCGTTGGCACCGGCATGACATTAAACGTCATCGCTTACTTTATTCTCGCCTTTAGCCACGGACCCATAACATTTTTCCTGTCCGCATTCCTCATCGGCACAAGCCTCGGGCTCATCTTCCCCGGTTACCAGACCATGTGCGTAAACCTCGCTCGCCACGACCAACGCGGCACAGCAAACAGCACATACCTCAGTGGCTGGGACATCGGCATTGGCGCTGGAATTCTCGTTGGAGGCGCCATGGCAAATCACTTCGGCATGCACCAGCAGGTGTTCTTTGCTTGCGGAGTTGCCCTCGTGATTGCGGATATCATGTACATAGCGTACACAGCAAAGCATTATTTAAAGAATAAATTGGAAGGTTAATTAGCCCGCACGTTTTGTTTCGTACATTTTTTTATCAGCGTAAACCAAACTTTCCTTGAAGCTATCCGGATTTCCATCCCAGCGGGCAAAGCCCATGCTCGCCTCAATGGTATAAGAGAGTGATCTTTCTTGGTTTGAAATTTCTTCTTGCAAACACACCTTAATTTCCTTTACCACATCATCCGGAACATTTGTTTTGGCAATCATCAAGAATTCATCGCCACCATAACGGCAGAGGAACATCGAATACGTCATACGTTCACAAGCTTTTTTGAGCGCACGCGAAACAAGAATCAGCGCACGGTCGCCTTCTGCATGTCCATACGTATCGTTGATTTGCTTAAAGTGGTCCACATCCACCATTATCACAAACGATTCCTGATCATCGCGTTGTTGATGCAAATAATGGTGCAATCGATTGCGGTTGTTAAGCATCGTCAGAGAATCTGTCGATATCAACTGATTTTGCAAATGCAGGTAGGCAAACAAAATAATGAACGTGCACCAGAAACAGAATATCGGAGTCGTGAGCGAAAATAAAATCTGCGCACCGCCCGCAATAAAAACGCCCGGTGTGTAGCTAGCCACAATGAGGTACGTGTGCAAATTCGGGCGATTCTGCAAATCACTTGCACGGATAAGTCCGCGGATCGTCGCTACAATCAAATAGACGAACGGCAAAAACGAAAGGATAAAATAATACAAATCGCGAGGTTCCAAATCTTCATCTAACCAAAAATTCGGAGCAAGAACAAACGAAAAGAGCAACGCAAATGTCTGCAAAAAAATCGGGATTAGCAACTTCATCTGAAGACAATCAATCTGTTTGCGAGTCATGTCTGGCCGAGTGCTAATTTCTGCAAAAATAAAACAGCTATATATAACCATCGGCATAATAGCAGCATTGAGGAAATTTACCGTCAACACGCTAAACGTATTTTTGGGAATTACGCTATCGTTTACGAGCGCCCAAAAGGAATCGCTAATAAAATAGACAATGTGCCAAAATACCAGTTTCTGGAATAGAGGGTATTTCAGCAAAGGAGTCGGGAGTTTCTTGATACTGTATAACAAAAGCATCAAAATTAAGACACACCCAACATTTACTTCCGTATAGAATCCAAACACACTCATGTCAAGTAAAATACTCTTTTTCCTCAAAAGTGTTCCATAATTCCTTGTTTATTCTACAAAACATAGTCAACATCACAACACCATTCCGTAAGTTTCAAATGTTGCATATAGAACAGCAAATATCATAAGCAGCAACAAAAACACACTATTTCAGCTTATTTTTCAAAGCAGCGTTGCATGAAAATATTGTTTTTTCGTAAAAAACTGTTTATATTTATATTAAATGAAAGCTATTATCGAATATTCCGACTTCCGCAAGTACATGCGCGACTTCTACGAAGAGCGTAAACTCCGCCACGTTTTTTCATGGCGCGAATTTTCCAAAGCCGCCGGCTTTACATCATCTTCATACATGAAAGTTGTCTGCGACGGAAAAAGCAACTTGAGTCGAATCGGCGTCGAACGCACTGGGCAAGCCATGGGACTTGTCGGATTCGAAATGGACTACTTCAGAGCGATGGTCAACTTCGGGCAAGAAACCGACGAAACCAAAAAGAAAGCCGCCTACGAAGAAATGCTTTCCATTGCCAAGATTCACAAAGTCAGAGTCATCGAAGGCGATTTATTTGAATTTTACGAAAGCTGGCGAAACCCAGTCTTGAGGGAACTCGCCCCGCTCATGCCTGGAGCAACCCCAAGCGAGCTTGCCAAAATGTGCTACACAGATGTCACCGCAGCAGACATCAAGCAAACTCTTGATTTTTTGATCAAGGCTGGATTCATCAAAAAGACTGGCGAAAACACATTCGTTCAAACGGAAACATCCATCAAAGGATCCCCCGAAGCAACCAAACTCGCCATCCGCGATATGCACCGCGAAATGGCCAAAATCGCGGCAAATTCGCTCGACCTTGCTCGCACCGAGCGCAATTTCAGCGGAATCACCATGGGCATTTCCAAAGACTCTTACGAAAAAATCGTCAAAGAACTCGACGAATGCCGCCGTAAAATCGTAAGCATTGCGGCCGGCGACAAAAACATCAACCAAGTTTATAGATTAAATTTACAGTTATTCCCTCTCACGCGGAAAGTCAAGGAGAATGGCAATGATTAATCTGTTCAAAAAAATTTCAACAGTAAGCACAACCGTAATCGCGGTATTTTGCGCATTCGCCTGCTCCGACAAAATCGCAGGAACAGCAGAAGAGCCCAACCAGTTCGCCTACGGAACAAGTTCTTCACGAAACAATGGGGCCTCTGCAAACATACCTCCATCTTCAAGCAGCGAAACCACCCCCATAAACCTAATTCCGTCATCATCATCTGCAGGAACCGTTGGAGGGAGCGAGGGTTTTGGCAATAGCGAAGGATGCTATTCTTCCTATGGACACAAAACACTTTGTGGCCCATCAGGTTCGGATACTCCAACTCTAGACGACCTCTTGAAAAAATACAACATCACAGAAGCATCTTTCGACAAGAATGTACTCGCCTATAACAAGACATTCCAATCTTGCTACGAATCAACAGGAAATTGCAATGATAAACAAAATATCGCTGACCTCAGAACACTCGGATTGCATAAATTCACGAATGAGAACGTCAGTGGCCTAGCCTACCTCTTCTTAGAAACGTCCAAAGTCATGGGAGGCAAAGTATACGGAACTGATGACAAAGTCTCTTTCCAAATCGATGGTTGTCCGCTTTATGTATTGAACATTCACGACACCTCGCCCACAATACACGTGCTCACCAAGATCACGAAAGACACCATCTACATCACGGACATTTACGACAAATGCGACTACGAGCCGCGCCCGTTCGATATGCATGTAGGATATCTAATCGAATACTGCGGCGAGCTCTCCGAAAATTCCAAAATCGAAATAGCATTCAAACAACTCGACACGGCTGACTGCAGCGATATTTCGTACGAGGAATATATAAGGAAATAACGAACTAATCCTTTGCAGGCTGATCCCAGGGGAACGCGGCAACGGAATCAGCCCCCACAGGGATTGTCATATTTTCAGGCAATCTGCCAATATTATCGGGAATCGCCAAAGAAACAACAAGTGCAATGGGGGCGGCAACAAGCGCACTCCCGCCAACCAACAAACAAAGCAGCAAATCACCCTGCGAATTAGATGCACTGCACGCATTCATAAAAAAATTAAAAACGCCACCAGTCGTTTCTATCACACTAGAAACGCGTTCGCCATGTTTGCTGTCTTCGCGAGCCACCAACAAATGGCCATACACGATGTCATCCTTGCGGACTTCCAAAAGCATTTCCTTGCCAGACGACTTCCGAATTTTGCAGCTATTGGTCGATTCGCAGACAAGCTTGCCATTACGGTAAAAAGAGTAATCCTTGTTATCGGAAACAGTCACCCAGGAACTGGAGCACCCCACCAGCATAACAGCCAACAGCAACGCAATAAAGTTCCTCATCATTACCACCATACCTGAGCACTGACGCTCCAACCATGAACAGGAATCAAGCGTCCACTAGAGACCTTTTCAATCTCATAGAAGTTGTACAAGTAACGGACATCGATCGCGAAAATAGTCTTGTAATCAATAGGCTTGAAAAGAATTCCCGTTTTTAAGAACAACGTTAAGCCTTCACCGCTGCCTTCAAATTGATACTTATCCGTATCGTATTCCATAAAAGAAAATCCGACACCAGGGCCAATAAATGGGAAAACCGTACGACCATCAAACACAAAGGACGGAGAAAGGAAAAATCCCATATACGAAAAATCATCGTTGCCCAAATTTTCGTTAATTCCCCAGTTCCAATCAAGAGAAAGAAGGAAATTGCTATACAAGAAATGAACCATAACATCGACTGCAGGGTTTGCCGCCATTTCCGGAACCGCAATTCCCAAAGTCCCAAGGCCGACACCGAACCTAAATCCGTTCCACTGGCCAAACTTCATGGTGGTCACATTCACAATCGGAATCAAGTCGTTAGGCGTATAGGCCATGTGTTTGTAAGTCCAGACTTCTTTTTTATCGTCGGAATTTTTCAACGTGTAAATAACGACAATTCCATTATCCTTACGTTGCATTTTAATTTGCAAAATAAAATGGCTTTCATATTCGCTTTCTGCCACGTTCACATCTTTCTTGTTTTCAATGTAGCCCTTGGTCCAGCGCACAAGTTTATCGGCATAATCCTGATGCACGCCATCCAGCTCCACAGCGGGAATATACACGCATGGCTTTGCCCAAAGCGTGGCACACAACAAAAGCAATATGGCGATTATCCGAATCACTCTCAAACCTTTTTTTCTTAATTTACAAAACTTATTCTATCAATTCAACACAAGTCAGTCACTAAAGTAACCGCGGAGATTGTAAATCAAGTTATATCCGATATCACCACCCATATACCAACCTTCATACGACCTATCATGGCCCCAACCAATAAAGATCTTTCAGTTTCACAAAGAACATTTTAAGCCCGACCTTATGATGATTATCGGAAAGCTTATATCCAAGTTGTTCAATTGCCAATTCCGCTTTTTTGGAGGCAAGACTTGCCCTACCGTCTTCGACATCGATAATCACGGGATCTTCCAAAAATACTTTGGACAGTTTTTCGCTTTTGAAAGTTTTGGAAGCATACCCGAAAGACTTCGTAAGCATATATTCCACCGCTTCGTCGACGTCATTCACATCCGACACTGTAGCAGAATCGTTTTCAACTTGACCATCCGGCAAAAATTTTTGCATCCTTATAAAATGCATATCAGGCCCGGATGATGAAATAGTTACGCCTAAATTTTGAATGAGCAGACTCGGAACATGCCCCAATTCCGCCAAATAGACCGTCGCCATAGCCTTGAGCTTTTTCGCCGAAAGGTCATGCGGGCCACGGCTATCGCCTTCAATCACTTGCACTTGTGCAGCATTTGCAAATGCAGCAAGAAATACGAACAAAGCAAGTACACGATAAATTAATGACGTAGAATAAATGTAGAAAAAATGTTGAGCTGGTCGAAAGACCCAGGCTCAACCTAACTCGGCGGGCAGACTGTCCCGCCATTTTTTTTATTTTGCGAAAATGATTTAATCTTTCAGACACCTTACGGATGCATAGGATTTTTTATTTTTCCAGTGAATATCCTGAAAGAATACTCCTGCATGTTGATTAAACACGAAGATTGCGGCTTCGGGTTTATACTCGCAAAAATGGCGCCCCTTCTTCACCATGTCCTGACAAGCAGTATTTTCATCAGCAAGCCACATAGCAAAATGATCCCCCGCACATCCTTCTGAACAACAAACAGGTTTACCCGTATCAATGTCTGTACGTATCTGCATCGGAGTGCATTTATCTAGTTCCCTGTCTTTACCAGTTCCCGAAGACCGAATACTTAAACCATAACTATTTTTGCAAACATCTTCACCATTCCCATTACGTTCCCAAAAATTTGGTTCACATAGAGTTACGCCGTTATAATTCATGGTCTGCACAGCTGAACGCCTTATGTCACCATTCCTTGGGAAAATGAATTCATCAATATCTCTTTGGATGTATTTTAAGAAACTATCTTGCCACTCTCCAGCTTCTTGCATTCCATTGACATTAATAAATACGAGCAATTCCCTAATATCGTTTACCGTTGGGACATGCCACCCTATTGGGCAAATACCTTGATGTTTTTTCGAAATAGGCCTTCCCTCGGCTCGACTTTCCATATCGTATTCCTCTTTCGCTTCCACATCAATGTCCATCGCAGAATTCCAAGAATACAGACGTCCAAAATCTTCACAACCAGCACATATATTCGTCCCTTTAGAGTTCTTTGGCTTATAATTCAGATTTTCAGCCATCCATACTTGCTTTCCTATTTTTACAGTCTTATAATCTCTTCCTTCATAAGAGATTTTTCCCTGCTTTACCTTGCCTGGCTGGGCAAAAGCGATGGTTGAAAGCAACATAATCACCATGGTAATTTTAAATGTTTTCATTTTTTCCTCGCTATATAATTATCGATTCTTTGATTGTCGTAAATTTCATCCTTTAAGATTCTCGGATTATAGCTTTGTTCAAAAAGGCTTTGATATTGTTTATAATCTCTCTCGTTTACAGAGCTCATACTGTTGTGAAAAATTTTGCATCCACTCATAGTCGTAGAATCCAAAGGACAATCCAGTTCCTTTGCAAACTCGTATTTTTGTGTAAGGAACATATACTGTTTCAGGCACACATTCACAACTTTCTGTGCTTGTCCATAGGATACATTATATTTTTGGGACAGTAGTTTTATTTTTTCTCGTATTATTTTATTGGATAATGTTCCATCATCCATCTTTTCTATCAATGTTAGACATGTATTTACGAGACCATCACGAAACCCAGCCTTTGGTTTGCTTGAGTTCTTAGATATAGATCTATCTAATTGCGAGGCTCTGCTAAACTCAATAACGAAAAGTTTGAGTTCAAGAAGTCTCATTTTTTCAAGTTTATTTGAGTATTTCATTAAAAGCTCCATTTTTCACAATCAAGATATTGCCAAATGGCAACTAAAAGTAATATACATAGCAGGTTGCCAAACGGCAACATAAATTTTACAAATAACTAACTTTTCCCTTACTTTTTTGATAACAAAACAATTTTAAAAGCCAAACGGCAACCACTAGACCGAGGTAACATCAAATCCATTTAAGCAACTGTTTTAAAGTAAGTTGCCATACGGCAACTAGAGATCACGGGTTAATCGCTAGCTTTATTAAATATGCTAGACCCCGAAGTGACCATCACGCACATTCGAGAAAACATCCGACAGAAAATACGGGATGCGGGTTACGCTACTATAGAAAAGTTCGCCTACGAGAACAACCTAACCAAATCAACAATCACAAGAGCAATAAACGGTTCAAGAAATCCTCGTCTCATCACACTGATTGAGATTGCGAACGCATTGAACATAAACCTTTCTGAACTTTTAGATTTATACCTCATTGAAAATTCGCAGAAGCGGAAAACAAAAGCTTCTAGTAGCAACAAGTAACTATTTCGTCTTGTATATCCTTTATACCATTGTCAGAAAAGGCAATGTTTTTTTTAGGGCGGGATAAGCCCGGGCGTTGCGGGCGCGGCGGCTGAGCACCCGCTAGAAGGGGTAGCGGAAGACCCGGCTGGGTGGGGTATATAAAAGACGCCCACTCGTATGAGTGAGCGTGATTATAAGGGCGGGGCCGGGGCTGTAGCGAGGGGAAGGCGTTCCCCTTCCAAGGCCCTTCGGCAGGCTCAGGGACCTTTACACCTCTTCGATAGAAGCGTGGTACTCCTGAAGAGACTTCACGGCACCATGTCCGTTCCTTGCAGCGGCGATGCCCTTCACGGTGTTGTAGGCACCAGCGAGGGTCGTGATGTAAGGCACCTTGTACTTGATAGCGGCCTTGCGGATAGCGCTTTCGTCCTTGATGGCGTCGCGCTTTGCCCACGGCGTGTTGATGATGAGGT
>CAMUYW010000080.1 GCA_947165045.1 uncultured Fibrobacter sp.
GAACGCTTTCTATGGTATCCAGAACTTCATTGACAGCTTGAACGCCGCAAACGCACAGGGCGAATGCACTTACACGCCGAAGGCTGACTACTACGAAACCGAAGGCGGCTTTGCTCTCGAAGTTGAACTGCCGGGCGTCAAGAAAGAAGATATGGACATCCAAGTTGAAAAGAATATTTTGACAGTCAAGGCCACTCGCGCCCGCAAGGACGAAAAGTTCACTTACGAACGCAGCTTCCGCTTGGCAGACGATATTGATACAGACAACATCAAGGTCTCCTTGGAAAACGGTATCTTGAAATTCGATCTTGCCAAGAAAGCTCAGGCCGCAGCCCGCAAAATCACGATTGCCTAACCGGCAATCGGGCTAACGCCTAACATCGATCTTTTTCATACAACTCCTCCTTAGAACAACAAAAGGGTTCCCGACGTCTGCTGGGAGCCCTTTTTGATTGCCAAAGATTATCTTTTTTACTATCTTTTAAATTGAGAATCATTCTCAATTTCAGACTGTTTACTTTTTGAGAGATACCGTGTTTCATATTCTAGACAAGCTAATGGTCACTTTGGCGTTGCTCTACACGGAGCACCGTATTGACCATCATTGCCATGGCGATCACTGCCATACTTGTCACCATATACACCACTGTCTCAACCTTATTTCGGAATTTTGCTTTGAACTCGTCGAAGCCCCGATAGAGCTCATTTGCCGTTGTTTTCTTTTTAAACTGGTGCGGTTCGCGGTCATTGTTCTGCGGCCGATTACGCTCGTTTCGCAAAAAATCCTTTTGTTGAATTAAGCCAATCTTCTCTAGATTGTCATGTCACCCTGGAGCAAGGCGAGATGCCGCAGCGATAGGGTCCATAATTTCAATAGTACATCATTCAATTTTAAAAGGATTTAAAATGAAAAAGATTTCATTTTGTGGTTTGGCGTTCACCCTTTTCGTAGCAACGCTCTGCTCTCTCGTCGCTTGCAACAGTTCCGAAAAAACACCAGAACAAAGCAAGCTTTCCATCGTCACAACAATTTATCCGGAATATGCATGGGCCAAGGAAATTCTCGGTTCGCGCTCTGATTCCGTAGAACTCACGCTTTTAATGAAGAATGGCGTGGATTTGCATAGCTACAAGCCAACCGCACAAGATATCGCAAAGATTGCAAGTGCCGATATGGTTGTTTATGTGGGCGGCGAATCCGATGAATGGATCAAGAAGGCGCTTGAAGCCACTCCGAAAAAAGGCCGTTCCGAAATCAATTTGATGGATGCTCTTGGCGACCGCGTCAAGGCCGAAGAAGTTGTCGAAGGCATGCAGGCCGAACACGAAGAACATCACCACGGGGAACATGCAGAAGAGCATGAGCACCATGACGAGCACAAAGAGCACGCAGAAGAACACGAACATCATGAACATCACGACGAGCACGCCGAAGAGCATCACCATCACGATCATGAAGAAGAAGTTGAAAACGATGAACACGTTTGGCTCTCGCTGAAGAACGCTGAAATTTTGGTACAAAAGATTGCCGCAGAACTTGCAAAGATGGACTCCGCACACGCTTCGTTCTACGCCGGAAACGCAAAAGACTACATCGTAAAAATCAACGCACTCGACAACGAATACAGCGCTACCGTCGAAAGTGCCGCACGTAAGACAGTTCTCTTTGGCGACCGTTTTCCTTTTCGTTATTTGGTGGACGATTATGGCATTAAGTATTATGCTGCGTTTGTGGGCTGTTCCGCCGAAAGCGAGGCAAGCTTCGAAACGATTGCGTTCCTTGCGGGGAAGATGGATTCTCTATCGTTGCCGGCCATCTTCACTATCGAAAAGGGGAACCAGAAAATCGCCCGAGCCGTTCTCGACGCAACCAAAAAGTCAAAGGAAGCGCAAATTCTTACTCTCAACTCGATGCAATCGGTAACGGAACAGCAAATTATAGATGGGATGGATTATCTCGCCATCATGAAATCCAATCTTGACGTGCTAAAAAACGCGCTTAAATAAAAGCAGCAAAATATGAATCAAACGACAAACTTGATAAAATGCAGCCAGCTCACGCTCGGTTACGGAAGCAAGAATATCGTCAACGGTTTTGATTACGAAATCAACGCTGGCGATTATCTTTGCATCATCGGCAGAAACGGTTGCGGAAAGACGACGTTCTTGCGCGGGCTTGCAGGAGTGTTGCGCCCCAAGGCCGGTAAAATCGAGCTTCGCGACAACCTCAAGCGCAAAGAGATTGGCTATTTGCCGCAGATTACGATTGCACAAAAAGATTTTCCCGCTTCGGTCGAAGAGATTGTGCTTTCGGCATTCCAAGGTAAAAGTTTGCTGTTGCCGTTTTACGGACGCGCCCTCCGTGAGCGCGCCAGCGAATGTCTGGCGCTCACCCGAACCGAAAATTTGCGGAAAGCGAGTTTCCGCGAACTTTCGGGTGGCCAAAAGCAACGCGTGCTTTTGGCGAGGGCGCTCTGCGCTGCCGAACGCATGTTGCTTTTAGACGAGCCCGTTACGGGCCTTGATCCAGAATCTTCACAGAACATGTACAACATCATCAAGGAACTTCACGAACAAAAGAAAATGACAATCGTGATGGTCACGCATGATGTAGAAGCAGCCACAAAACACGCCACCCGCGTTCTGGATTTCAACACCATGTCAAATAATTAATCTTCAAACGGTCACACACATCTCGTCATTCTGAGAAGCGAACAGCTTCGAAGAATCCAGTCATTTTTTTCATTGGATTCTATCGGCTCAAGGCCGGAATGACATAAAAATTTCGTTTTCTATCGCAAATGCTTGATCAACTTCTCTTCTATCTCGATTTCCCGTTTGTACGTTACGCGATTATTGTCGGTACGCTTATTTCGCTATGTTCTTCGCTATTGGGCGTAACGCTCGTTCTCAAGCGCTATTCTTACATTGGCGACGGACTTTCCCATGTTGCATTCGGAGCGCTAGCAATCGCTACGATTCTTAAAGTTACAAACAACATGTTTGTCATTTTGCCTGTAACAATTATCGTTGCGGTTCTGCTCCTTTGCGACGGGAAAGACGCGCGAATCAAAGGCGACGCCGCCATCGCGATGGTTTCAGCAGGCGCGCTCGCCATTGGCTATTTGCTGATGAACATTTTTTCCGCTTCGGCAAATGTCGCAGGCGATGTCTGCACAACGCTTTTCGGCTCGATGTCCATACTTACGCTCAAACCGACAGACGTTTATCTTTGCGTAGCCCTTTCAATCGTTGTCCTCGTAACGTTCGTACTTTTCTACCACAAAATTTTTGCCATTACCTTTGACGAAAATTTTGCGCGAGCCACAGGCGTGAACGTTAATTTATTCAACTTACTCATTGCCATTATTATTGCAGTCATCATCGTCCTTGCGATGAACCTCGTCGGCGCACTTTTGGTCTCCGCACTCGTCGTATTTCCGGCACTTTCTGCCATGCGCGTTTTCAAAAGCTTTTTCTCCGTGACCGTTGCCGCAGCCGTTATTTCCGTAGTTTGCTCACTCGCAGGGATTCTCGTTGCGATTCTCGCTGGAACCCCCGTAGGTTCAACGATTGTCGGCATGGATATTGTCGCTTTTTTGATTTGCTACATCACGAGTTTTATTCGCGGTAGGAGTGCGTAAATGAGATTATATAATTTATATAAAAACATTTTAAAAACAGTCATCGTCGCCGTTCTTTGCTTATTCGCTTTTGCAACATCAAGTATCGCTAGTGAAACCAATTCGGCCAACCACATTGACATAGATCTTTCTCGCATGAGCGCAACAATGGTCTATTCCGTAGTTTTCCAAATGGTGACCGAACCTCAAAAGTATGTGGGCAAGCGTATCAAAATGAAGGGCGCTTTTTCAAGCTATAAAGACGAAGAAACTGGCCGCCGATTTTTCGGATGCGTTATCAAGGACGCTCTCGCCTGTTGTTCTCAAGGATTAGCTTTCGAAACATTCAAGCCACGCAAGTATCCCAAAGATTACCCAAGCGAAGGATCTTCGATTACCATCATAGGAAATTTTGAATACGAAAAAGAAGAAGACGGAATCGGTTATCCGATTATAAAAAACGCAATTTTTGTCAAATAGAAAATGATTCGTCTATCACACATGCGTAAATTCATTGTCGTGCTGATTGCGGCATGCCTTTTGGCTATTGCGCAGCACCATCATGATGACTTCGAGGAGCACGACGATTGCCCCATTTGCGCATTAATTCACGATGGATACAATCTAGACGATTTCACGCCTGTCGCGGTCGTATTTGGGGTTCTGCTATTTATTCTACAAGTGCAGTACGCCTCGCGAAAACCATTTGCATTCGCACTTCATTATAATCCTCGCGGACCTCCGCATAAACGCATAAAGTAAACAATATCAACAACCTGGTAACAACAGCAACCTTCTAGGCGCCTAGCAACACCTCATTAGGCGCTTAGAAGTGTTGCATTCTAAAAAAGGATTTATAATGAAAAAATTCCAATTCCTGGCACTCGCCATTCTTTCCCTCGTATTCGCTGCTTGCAGCGACAGCAATTCAACTTCCACCGAACAGCACGAACATTTTGAAGTCGAAGGCTGGAGACTCTATTCTGCCGAATGGGACACGCTCTACAGCGTTTACCGTGGTAAAGAAACAGCTAACCTCGAAGGTCTCAAAGTCAACGCCAATTGCATGAGCGCTCACATCCATGTAAAGTTCCTCGACGAAAATAACAAGGAAATCGCAGGCCCGAGCGACGACGAACATTCTCTCGGCTGGGATGTTGGCGATAGCAAGATTCTCGACATCCACTTTGAAGGCGGCTGGGGCTTCCACCTCAAGGGTCTCAAGGAAGGCGAAACAACTTTGATTCTCAAGGTCAAGCATCACGACCATGCCGATGCCAAGACGCCTGAAATCAAGGTTGTCGTCGACAAGGCTTTGGATGCAGACAAGTGCCCGTTCCAGGAAGACGAAGATGAAGACTAGCCTTTTTAGGGCTGCCATGGGGAGCCTCCTTTGCGGAGGCTTCCTTCATTTTTCTTTCGCCCAAGAATTTGTACAAGATTTAGGAAATTCGACTATCGTCGCCGAGCAATCTACCGAAACGATTTTAGACGGTTTACGTAAAGACGAAGAATTGCAAGCCGAAAAACTCGATCGCAAAATTTCGACCACCATCGCAGAGACCATCAAGAACGAGCCCGATATTGCCATCCGCTCCATGGGTCCTGCAGCCGCGCGCCCCGTCATCAAGGGACTTTCAGGCAGCCATGTCACGCTTACCGAAGACGGTTCATTTTGCGGAGACATGAGCGCCACCTCGCCCGATCACGCCGTCGCTTCCGAAGTCTTGACCGCACACAAGCTGAACATCGTTCGCGGCCCCAGAATTTTGAACGAATCTTTCGCAACCGCAGGCGGTGTTATTCGCGTCAATCACAACGACATACCCTTCGAAATCGAGACCGTCCGCGCTTTTTCTTCCAGCGATTTGCGGACCCGCGATTCTTTATCTAGCAATTCGCAGACCCGCGATTCAAGCAACTCGCAATTTCACGGCTACGTCACCGGATACACCGAAAGCGGACAGCCGGGATTCGCCACCGTCGTAGGCGCGAACGCCAACATTCACGGATTATCGCTCAAAGGCGAACTTTCCGCCCGCAACATGAGCGACATGAGGACTCCTGACGGAGACCTCAAAAACACAGACATCGAAAACAAGAGCTTTGCCGTCGGAGCCGCCTACAACTTTGAACGGTTCAAGCTCGGCGCCTCCTTCCGCAACTTCAATTCTACCTACGGCATCCCGGGCGGGTTCATCGGTGGGCATCCCAACGGCGTCGATATCGATCTTTTCAAGCGTGACTTGACTTTACGCGGCCTTTACCTCCCCGCCCAAAAGTCTAGCGACACATTGAATGTTACATTCCGCTTGAATCAGTACCACCACACGGAATACGAGACCAAGGAATATGTCGGTGCCGAATTCGCGGTCAATCAAGAAAACTTCCGCATCGAAAAATTCATCGCGCAAAGCGGACCATTTTTCGGCATCCACTTCGGCGGAGAATTCGATATGCGCTCCATCGAAATGGGCGGCTACGTCTTTACGCCTCCCACGAACTCCTACTCCGCCTCGCTCTTTTCAGTTGCAAGCCTTAACGGATGGCGAGACGGTTTAGAAATAACTTTATCTGCAAGACTCGGCGGAGCATTTTTCAGACCGCAAAAAAGCGTTGTTGCAGACAAAGGCGCCATCGAAGACCGTAACTTTGCGCTGTGGGCCATCGCAGCCGAATTTTCACAACGCGTCACCCCCGGCAAATTCCTCACGCTCAACGTATTCAGAACCACACGCGCCCCGACCATTGAAGAACTCTACAACCAAGGCCCACATCTTGCCGCCTACACTTACGAACGCGGCAACCACAAGCTCGACGCCGAAAGCGGCTACGGTGCAGAACTCGAATTCCGCGACTACGGCGAAATCGTCAACTGGCGCGCCGCCGTTCACAGCACCTGGTTCCTGAATCACCTCGCTCCCCGCGCTACCGGCGACACGAACTGGTCGCAGATTTTGCCGATTTACCAAGTCAGCGGCGACGACGCACTCCTCATGGGAGGAAGCGCCTCCGTCGAACTCCCGGCAGAACAAGGATTCTACGCGCAAGCAGGTGCAAGCTACGTCTGCGGTTTTTACCAGAACGAGAACTGGAGCGACATGCCGCAAATTCCGCCGTTCAAGTTCCACGGAGAAATCGCTTACCTCTGGGCGCACGTCCGCGCAGGAATCAACACCGAATTCGCATTAGCGCAAAACCGCGTGGACCGCTATGAAGAACGCACCCCCGGCTACGTCACGTTCGGAGCTTCACTAGAATTTCATTGGTCGCTTGCGCTCACACACTACAGCATCATCCTCCGTAGCGAAAACTTGTTCGACGCCGATATGCGCAACCACCTTTCTCGCCTCAAGTCCGTGATGCCCGAAAAAGGCCGCAACCTGAGCCTCCTCGCCAAAGCGGAATTTTAGTAGACAGTAGGAAGTAGTCAGTCAGAAGTAAAAGCTTATGGTCTATTTTTTGAGATATTTGTATATTCTTTACCGTTAGAAATAGAAGATTTTACGATGGCCGATAAAGAATTGCTCGATAAAGAAGTTTTAAAGACCGTAAGCCGCATTGAACTTTCCGTGCGCGGCACGCTCGACACCGTGATGACAGGCGCCTACCACAGCTCTTTCAAGGGCAACGGTATGGAATTCAGCGAAGTCCGCGAATACATGCCGGGTGACGACGTCCGCACAATCGACTGGAACGTGACCGCCCGAACAGGCACACCTTACGTCAAAAAGTTCATCGAAGAACGCGAAATGACCATGCTCCTCATGGTCGACGCTTCCAGCAGTTCAGAATTCGGTTCCGGCAAGCAGATGAAAGGCGAAGTCATGGCAACGCTCACGGCTCTCCTCGCCTTTGCCGCCATCAAGAACAACGATAAAGTCGGCCTCCTCATTTACACCGACCAAGTCGAACTGTTCATCCCGCCCGAAAAAGGCCGTAAGCACGTGCTTCGCCTCATCCGCGAAATCCTTTACTTCAAGCCGCAGCACCACGGTACCAACACGCAAGTCGCCCTCGAATACGCCGGCAAGATTCTGAACCGCAAGGCCGTCATCGTCGTGATGAGCGACTTCTTGGACGAAGGTTTTGAAAACGCATTCCGCGTGTTGCGCAAGCGTCACGATGTTCTTGCTGTTTCCGTCGTGGACCCGCGCGAAATGGAACTCCCGCCCGCAGGCCTCGTAGAACTCGAAGACCCCGAAACCGGCGAAACGCTCCTCATCGACACCGGTGACGCCGCCTTCCGCGAAGCATTCGCCCGCGAAGCCAAGCGCCAAGGCAAGGCCACCAAGGAACTCTTCCAGCGCATGTCGATTGACTTTGTCCGCATCGAGACGCACGACGACTTCAAAGAAACCGTCGCCCCGCTCATCGAGCACTTCCGCCGCCGCGCCCGCGCTGCTAGCCGATAACGCGCTTCCGGAGTTCGCCCTTAACGAATTCCAAATCGCTATTCGTAAGCACCGGAATCAGCGCATTGATTTCTTCGATGGGCTTGTCCCACCACTTGAATTTCAACAACAGCGAAGTCAACTCTTCGTCAAAGCGGTAGCGAATCGTCTCCGCCGGATTCCCGACCACGACCGTGTACGGTTCCACGTTGCTACCGACAACGCTGTTGGCGCCAATGATCGCACCATCGCCAACATGCACGCCCGGCAAAATCACCGCATTTTGCCCAATCCACACATCGTTCCCGATGACGGTATCGCCCTTGAACGGCAAATCGCTTTTTGCAGGCGGTTTCATATTCCAGCCTTCGAGCGTGTAGAACGGGAAAGTCGAAACCGCATTCATCTGGTGATTCGCGCCATTCATTACAAATTCCACACCAGTCGCAATCTGACAGAATTTGCCAATAATAAGTTTATCACCAATAAAGTCATAGTGGTGCGTCACATGACTTTCGAATTCCGAATCCGCGATATACGTAAAATCTCCGACGATAATGTTCGGATTTTTAATCGTAGGCTTGACATAGATTTCCTTTTCGTAGCCTGCAATCGGATAAATTGTATTTGGATTGGGGATTTTTTCGCTCATACTCTAAATATATTTTAAAATTTCTCTATATTTTCCTAAAATTTCAATCTGGAGGGGCGCATGAATACGCACATTTTCGGCCAAAAAGTTTTTTGGACCGTTCTCGCAACAGTCACACTTTCAGCCATTACCACAAACGCAGCAGAAACTCGCTATAAGGACCGCTTATTCGAGGTTTCCAAAGAAGTAGATGTCACTTATGCAGAAAAAGTTCCAAAACTAAGTTCACTACATGATATCGCGAAATTAACGTTTTCCTTTGGAGACAGCATCTTCTTTTATACAAGCGAAAGCGAAGTAACACTCAGTTCCATGAAAATGGACATCTACACACCAAAGGGCGACACAGAAAAAAAACGCGCAGCAGTTATCGTTGCTCACGGTGGAGCCATGATTAAAGGTTCCAAAAACGATTTCAGCCAGCTTTCAATCACCTATTGCGATTCTCTTGCAGCACGTGGATTCGTGACAGCATCCATGGGATACCGCACAGGCGTATCGCTTAGAGGCGAAGGCAACTCTCTCAGCATTGACAGCGCTGATTTCGGACGATCAGTGTATCGCGGAGTACAAGATATCAACGCCGCAGTGCGCTACATGCGCAAAAACGCAGACAAATACGGAATCGACACGAACCGAATTTACCTTATCGGTAACAGTTCTGGAGCAATTCTTTCCATCGAAAACATTTATACAAACAACGAAAGTGAATTCCCAAGTTACATTAACTACGGCGATGCACCGGATCTCGGCCCACTGAATCTCTACGGCGAACAAGGCGTTGGATTCCATGCAAATGGCGGTGTTTTTTTGTGGGGAGCAACACATGACCCCAGCATCATCGGCAGCAGCGAGGTTCCCGTCCTTCTTATTCATGGAACCGAAGACAAAACTGTTCCCTTTAAAGTCGGGCATCCACTCGATGGCGCTGCAAGAATGTTAAAGAGAATGGCACCTGAGGAATACGCACCCCTTGTAGAGGCAATCGACTTTGTTGTCGAAACTCCTACACTTTACGGAAGCTACGTCATCGACTCCATCTTGAAAGCCAAGAATATTGAGCACGAAACATTTTTCGCAAACACTTCAACCCACGAAGTATACGACGAACTCGAATACGAAAAAACAGTACAAACAAAAGTTTTTGATTTTTTGTTTAAACTCGCTTCCTCAAATTCGACAACATCTATCGGCAAGCACACTATTGCATCTCGCGCATCGGGAATCCAGATGCAAAAGGGCAATTTGAGCTTCATCGTTACTCGCGGCAACAACCTAAAATACACCGTGATGGACCTTCGCGGCCGCCCAGCAATGTCGGGTAGAGTATCCGCAAATGAATCTGTAAACTTGAGTTCGCTTAGCAATGGTGTTTACGTATTACACGTGCAAGGTGAACGCGCCATACGCATTGGAATCAGTAAATAACGAGTCTCGCCAAAGCGAGCGTTCCATTCAAATTTAAAACTGTAAAATATTAAACAGAAGCAGGACGGTAGCCGAGCAGCTTCATGCTGTAAAGCGCCGTCCCTTTGCTTATACTGCGGACTCCCGTAGCATAGCCGAAAATCTTCCGCAAGGGCACATCGGCTTTCAAGAAGTGCGTTTTTCCATCGCCTTCGATTTCTTTCACCCTGCCTTCGCGAGCCTGGATATCGCCTGTGACAAGCCCCGCAAAATTCACAGGGCATTCGAGCGAAAGTTCCATGACAGGTTCGTACAATTGCACATCTGCCGGCTTCACAAGCTTTGCAACGGCATCGGCACAGCACTTCTTGATCATCGGCGGAAGCGCTCCTTCGGTCCATTCAAAGCGATGGACTTCAAAACGCACGCCAACAAGCGGACCCTTGCCAAGCACGCCGACTTCGGTCGATTCCAAGAGCGCCGAACGCACACCTGCCAAAATTTCTAGCGGAGCCTTTTCCATGAATTCAGCAGACAAGCGAATGTCATGAGCATCGCCTTCTAGCGGAGATGCCGAAATGCTAATGGACATTTTATGCGGGCCTATCTGGAATGTATTTTCGGCAGGTCCCACTTCACGGCACAAGCGTTCTTGCCAACGCACTTCAGGGCTACCGGCACGGACTTCGCAACCAAATTCACGCTTGAGTCGCGCCAGCAGAACATCTAGCTGCACCTCGCCCACCGTATGCAAGTACCAAAAGCCACCATCGTCCTTTTGTACGCGGAAACTCGGATCCATACGCGCCAGCACCGAAAGGCTACGCTCCACATGGGCATAATCTTCCGTACGCACACATTCCACACGCGTCTGCAAAAGCGGCAAATAATTTTCGCTGATGGAATGGGATTTATCGCCCTGAAGCTCTGCAACTGGATCCTTCGACTCCGTTGCACTTCGCTCAGGATGACATCCTGTTGGCGAGCAAGCCGAGCCATTTGCGTCTAAATAAATCACTTGCCCAAGTTCCGTTTCAAACGGGCTGCGCATCGCGTAAATATCGCCCGCACGGATTTCATCGACCGGCAAAAGCATGTTAGCCTTAAGTCGTGAGAATTCAAAACCCGTAGGCCAATCTCTACGCAACAAATCCACGTGACTGCGGAACAGCGAAATTTCGCCCACACCACGGAAATGCCTCAAGCGCACCACTTGCCCCAACTCATTTTCACCAAACGTCGGGACTTCCGGCAAAAAGAACGAAAGCGCAGTCACAAGGCTACGAACGCCAAAACCTTCCAACGCCGAGCCTGCATAGCAAATCACATATTCATCGCTTGCGGCAAGCGCTTTAAGCCCGCGCAAAAGCATCTTGGGCGGCACAGGCTTATTGTCTAACGCAAGCGACAAAATTTCATCATCAAAATTGCTTGCAAATTCTACAGCCTCAGCGTAATACTTTTTCAAAAGCGCGCGTTCTTCAGCTGCATTCGCATCAGATTCCCAGCCATCATCAAGAACTTCCGCACCCGATTCCGAATGCACCAAACGGCTCTGGCTCAGCACATCAAGTATGCCACACATTTTGCCGTTCTTGAATTGCGGCACAGACATGAGCACCGGGCGAACGCCAAGCGTCTCTTCAATATTGATGAGCGTCTCGTCCAGCGAGTAATCAGGATTATCAAGTTTATTGACAAACAGGATCGTACGTACACGCGATTCACGCAACTTGCGGAACGAAGCTACCGTCTGCGTTTCAACACCGCTTGCGGCACTCACCACAAGCACAGCGCCTTCTACAGCCGTAAGCGCCATATCGACCTCGGCACCAAAATCAACATGGCCCGGTGTATCGATAAAATTGAACCACGTATTTTTCCATTCGAAATGCGCTACGCCACTTTCAATCGTAATGCCGCGTTCCTTTTCTTCGGGCATGTAGTCCATCGTGGCAAGGCCATCTTCTACACGCCCCGGGCGGTGAATTTCACCCGCAGCAAAAAGGATTCTCTCAGAAAGAGTCGTCTTGCCCGCATCAACATGGGCCAAAATGGCAATATTTCGAATCGGCTGTTTCATAAGCCCAAAGATACATT
>CAMUYW010000081.1 GCA_947165045.1 uncultured Fibrobacter sp.
GGAAGCATTCGAAGATTTCTACTTCAAGGCTTGCCTTGCCGATTACCCGAAGATGGCAGCAGCGGCCAAACATTTAGTTGATCTCATGAATAAGACGGATAAGGTACGTCTCGTAGCTCAAGATACAGACATCACGTTTAGCATCAAGGATATTCCGGCCGTGCCGTGCTGCGGAAACATGAACATTCCAGATGGTGAAGTTTATACCGCGCCGGTGCAGGGGAGTATCGAAGGCATCATCCATTATAACACGCCGACGCTTTACGAAGGCAAGCAATTCAGCAATATTCGACTCGTATTCAAGCAGGGAAAGATTGTCGAAGCCACATGCGAAACGGGCGACAACAAGAGCTTAAACGCCATTTTCGATACGGACGAAGGCGCTCGCTATGTCGGTGAATTTGCGATTGGATTTAACCCCTTCGTACTTGCTCCGATGTGCGATATCCTATTCGATGAAAAGATTGCGGGCAGCATCCACTTTACGCCGGGCATGTGCTACGAAGATGCCCCGAACGGAAACAAGTCAGCCATCCACTGGGATTTGGTCCTGATTATGCGCCCGGAATACGGGGGGGGCGAAATTTGGTTCGATGACAAGCTCATCCGTAAGGATGGACTTTTTGTGGTGGATGAACTTAAGTGCTTGAATCCTGAGAATTTGGGATAATCGACTAGCCACGAGTCAACTTTAATTATATTTTTATTACACAATTCACAAATTCTTGTTATGAGGAAAAAGTATGAATTTTAAAACGATGTTTGGCATAAGCCTTGTTGGTTTCGGCCTTGCTTTTGCTCAGGAAACAGCTCCGTCCATGAGCGAACAGGAACTCCAGAAGCAGGAAGAGCAAGCTGCCGCTTCTGAAGACCTCACCGCCCCGGTTCCTTTTGTTAAGCCGGATATTCCGAAGGAATCTAAGCGTTCTTCTTTTAACGCTGTTCTGCACGGCAAATCCTATAACAGAAACAGCAACATGGCCGCAGCAAACAACACGGACCTTTTGCTCAAGTACCCAAACTTGTTTGCTAACCGCAAGTTCTTCTACATCGAACCGACCAACAAGCTTGGCATTGTTTCTCTCGGTTCTTTCTTCACGGCTTTCGACATTACGAAGGCTACTCATGAAGATAACGAACTTGGCCGTCTCACTCTCGGTTACGCCGTTCCGGGCTTTGGCTTCTACATCAGAGCTGGTCTCGGTCGTGAAAGAGTCAGCAATGACGCCGGCGTCTTTAGCAAGACCTATGGTGGCGATGATTGGGCTGCTGCAATCGCCAAGAGCTTCTTGGGCATGAACGTTGCTGCAGATGTTGACTGGCTCACGACGAAGACCGAATCTCACAATGATCCGGATCGTGGTCAGGAAACTGAAGACCGTTTTGACAGCCTCACCGTCAACTTGAGCTTGACCAACGCACCGACGGCAAAGAACTTCACTTGGACTCTTGGTGTAAGATTTGTCGATTTCCTCAACGAAACTGAAATTGACGGCGATGTCAAGGAAGCTAAAGATCCGGCTTCTTACTGGGACCTCTCTCCGTACATCCGCGGTGGTCTCTCTGTTCTTGAAAACGAAAATGCACGCATCCTTATCGGCGGTGCAGCAATCGTTTCTTACAGACACTACGACGATCCGCTTGACGCTTATGCAATTACCGCCGTCCTCCAGCCGAGCATGCTTGGTGAAGTATTCGTAGGCGAAGAAAAGAACTTCATGTTCTATGGTGAAGTCGGTTATGACTGGGTCGCTTTCCAGTATGCCAAGGATAACGATGCTGATTCTAACCGCATGATGGACAAGATGGATGCCGTCAATGCATCTATGGGCTTCCGCTACCAGTACAAGGATTTCCTTGCTGTTGAACTGGGTCTCGGCGAAAAGCTCTTCACGGGCATTGGCAACTTCTTCCAGGCTGATGGTACATTCATCGACTTCAGCGCTATGGTTCGTTTCTAATAGTGTTTGTCATTCTCGCCCTAGAGCGGGAAACTCCACACAAAAAGAGAATAAAGAACGCCTCCCATTGGGAGGCGTTCTTGCTTTGTTGAAAGCAAAAAAAATCCGCGTAGTTATGAACTGCGCGGATTTTTAGTTTGTATCCTATCGACCTTCGGCCTCCAGGATGACATTTCTTGGCTTCGCCAAGGTATGTCAATTACAGGCGTTCTGCAATCTGGACGGCGTTGAGGGCAGCACCCTTGCGGATCTGGTCACCAACAATCCAGATGTTCATGCCGTTATCGCAAGCGAGGTCCTTGCGGATACGACCGACGTAAACGTCGTCCGTGCCCATGAGGTTGAGCGGCATCGGGTAGACGTTGTTTGCCGGATCGTCGCAGAGCTGGAGGCCTTCGCCATTTTTGATAGCATTGCGGACTTCTTCAACAGAAAGAGCGCGTTCTGTTTCGAAGCTGATAGCTTCGGAGTGGCAGCGGAGTGCAGAAACGCGGACGCAAGTAGCAGCGCAGCGGACGTCGCTGTGCATGATCTTCTGCGTTTCGTTGAACATCTTCATTTCTTCCTTCGTGTAGCCGTTGTCGGTGAACACGTCGATGTGCGGAATGAGGTTGTATGCGAGCTGGTGTGCGAACTTCTTCACGGTAACCGGCTTGCCTTCAACGATTTCCTGATACTGCTGCTTGAGTTCTGCCATGCCCGTTGCACCGGCACCGCTTGCGCTCTGGTAAGAAGAAACGTGGATAGTCTTGATCTTGCTCAAGTCGTTAATCGGCTTGAGAGCGACAACCATCATGATGGTCGTGCAGTTCGGGTTAGCGATGATGCCCTTGTGGAGCTTGATGTCTTCCGGGTTTACTTCCGGGACAACGAGCGGAACGTTCGGGTCCATGCGGAAGAAGCTTGTGTTGTCGACGACAACTGCACCAGCATCAACTGCGATAGGAGCGAATTCCTTGGAAACGCTTGCACCGGCAGAAGAGAGCACGAGGTCAACGCCCTTGAATGCATCCTTGCAAGTGAGTTCAACTTTGAGCTTTTCACCCTTGAATTCATATTCGCGACCGACGCTGCGTTCGGATGCGAGGAGCTTCAAGTTCTGAAGCGGAAAGTTACGTTGTTCAAGAATCTTGAGGAGTTCCTGACCTACTGCGCCGGTGGCGCCCATGATCGCTACGTTACGAATCATAGATTTAACCTTTATTTTTTCTTATTGTTGAGGTTGATTGTTCGTTTTTAAATTTTGAATAATCTTGTTAAACTTGTCGATATGTCTTTTGGCAATTACAATCAAGTCGCGGGCCTGCGAATACTTTTTCATTGCCTCTTGAGGATCTTCCAAAAGGCAATAAGAGTACAACGCATGAGATGCACTGCGGATTGTTTCTGATGCCTGAACGAGCTCAGAATGTGCTTCGCGCGCTTCCATCGGATGGAAAATACCAATCGTCTTGCGATTCAAAGAAGTCGCCCTATTGTTGATTGCCAGGGCTTGCTGACCACGAGTTTCGCGTTCCATTTCGGACGCATTATTTTCCATAGGTTCAAAAGAGCTTACCGCACGCATGATGTCGAACATCTTGTCTATAATGTTATCGGCTTTATCTGCGTACGTATCGAGGCGATCCATCACTTCAGGAGCGAGTTCAACGTCTTCATCGATATCCGAATCGGAAACCTTGCTGTTGCTTTGAACGATTGATTTTTCGTCTTCGCGATTCTTAATTCCGTTGTTCGCATTATCAAAAGACGAAATATAGTCTTCGTACTTTTTGTTATGCGAGACAAGTTCAGTTGGAGAATAGGATGAAGTAAGAACCAGGGCAGGACGTTCGAAACAGGCCGTACCGATACAGCCCGTCAGCATACAAAAGGAGAAGAGCAAGAACACAACTCGAGTAGACCACTCCTCGCTTTGCACAATACAATAAATGCTGAACAGAAAAAGCAAGAAGAACGTCAGCAAAATACCACCTTCCACATTTTGTACGATGATGGTATTTTTCACGAAATAGAACAGACAGTCTATTACAATCGTCAGGGTCGAAATGATGGCTCCGACGAATTTCGCATTACGCCCAGGAGATGTAGCCGTAGCGAATAGTGTTACGAACGATATTCCTAACGGCAATGCATAAATGAGCGTTATTTCTGCAATTCCTTGATTCATTCAGCAAATCTTGAATTAGAACGGCAAATCGACATCTTCTTCGGCCATGCCTGCATCATATGCCGGAGCGTTATTCTGCTGCATGCCGTTAAAGCTGTTGGACTGGAAACTGTTAGCCTGGCTAAAGCCTCCTGCGGCCGGAGCTCCACCCTGACCACGCGGAGTGAGGAGCTGGAATGTATCCATATTGATTTCGGTGACATAGCGCTTCTGGCCGCTCGTTTGATCGGTCCAACTGCGATTGGTGAGGGAACCTTCAACATAAAGGCTCATGCCTTTGCGAATGCCAAGCTGTTCAACGATATCTGCAATTTTTCCCCAGCCAATAATGTTATGCCAATCGGTCTGTTCCTTCTGTTCGCCGTTGTTATCACGATAGCGACGAGAAGTTGCGAGGGAGAAAGAAACGCGCTTGCGACCTCCGTTGGGATTGACGCGAACTTCCGGATCCTTGCCAATGTTACCAATGAGCATAACCTTATTCAAATAAGCCATATTACTATCCTATTTTAATTTTTAGATTTTCGGAAACAAAAATACAAAAAGAATTTTGACAGTTTTGTGTCAAATTTTAAAAATTTTGACGATTTTCCCTATTTTTTAAGCATTTAACAAAAAACCATGCGGTGTGAGCCACATGGTCTTTGCTATAAAGAGAATTATAAAGAGAAACAGCCACGATTAGTATTCAAAGTTCACGCGATAACGCTTATGACCGTTCGGCGAAACTTTGGCTCCCTTGGCGTTCACGAGACCATGGCGATCCTTTGTAACCGTCGGAGTTGTGCGCATGCCATGAATTGCACTCGGAGCGCTTGAAGAACTCGGCGGAACGATCTGCTGGCTGCTAGAAGATGCAACACTGCTCGAAGAAGCTGGGGCGCTAGAGGAAGAACTTGCCGGAGCGCTGCTCGAAGAAACGGTAATTTGTTCGTCATCTTTCGGGACTTGTCCGTTGAAGTTTTCCTGACCCTTGCGAGTGAGGGCGAGAATCAACATGCCATCTCTAGAGTAAATATTCTTGTCGGTGAGGTCTACACGGTTACCGTCGAAAGTCCAGTCCCCCTTGCCCCAACGGCTACCGTCGAATGTATCGAAGTTGTCGGTCCAATCGAGCGTAAAGTCGCTGCCACCTTCGCCCTGGCCCGGCGTGTACTTGTAAACCTTGACCCAGTTGATGAACTGGAAAAGCGGGAGCTTGGATTCATCAAATTGTCCAACCCATTCTGCACTCTCAGACGACCAAAGGTTAAAGCGGAGACCTTGTGTACCCGTGAGATTAGAAACCTGGCCACCTTCCGTCTTGCGGACTTCCTTGCCATCCACAGTCCAGCGGACGTAATTCGGAGTCCATTCGAGACCGTAAGTGTGGAAAGCCTGGTCGGTAGCGGGGCTTACAGCATGGTGCTTTTCGCTCGTTTTCTGAGCGCCGGCCTTACCTGTAATGATATTGGACTGGAAACTGCCCGGATTCTTGCCGAGAACTTCAATATCAACTTCTACCCACGGCCTTCCATCGGCAATTTCGGAACCGTTCTGATAAAGGAACATGGAGCTCACCGTTCCCGATGCAGCGGCCATTTTCATACGAGCTTCAAACTTTCCGTATTGAACTTCTTGCAATGTATAGAGTTCTGCACCGCTGTAATTCTTGGCGCTAACTGCGGCAGAAAGGGCTGCAACAACAATGGCACTCTTAACTGCGGTCTTCTTGATATTCATTATTCCTCCACGGAGAATTCAGTAAAAACATCCCACACACCAAAACAACCCATGCACCGACCAAATCATCCTATCTCACTGGTCTAAAAATAAGTTTGTTTGGATGCTCGACCAACATTTCTAAGTAAATTTACAAAACAATTTGTATCAACTGTATCGAAATTTATGTAAATACTTTTTAAGGGAACTTGTTCTTGCACAGGTGATAAAAATAAAGGTTATATTTTATTTTCAAAAGGAGCCCTTAAAACAAAAGAGAGGTGCAAATGAAGGTTATCTTGTTTAACGGCAGCCGTCGCGAAAATGGTTGCACTTATACCGCGCTCAACATTGTCGCGAATGAACTCAAAACCGCGGGAATCGAGACGAAAATCGTGTTCGTCGGTGGGCGAGTGCTTAATGGCGAAGTCAATGAAGTTGTTCACGAAGCCAAGGACCTTTTGGAATCTGCAGATGGTGTTGTTTACGGTTCTCCGGTTTATTACGCATCTCCGAGTGGCGAAATGTTGATGTTCCTTGACAGACTGTATGGGGTTGCCGAGGCAAATCTTTTGTTTAAACCGGCCGCCAATGTAGTTTCTGCTCGCCGCGCAGGTACAACGGCAACGCTAGATGTGCTCAACAAGTATCCGACATATGCGCAGCAACCGCTAGTAACTTCGCGCTATTGGAACATGGTTCACGGCTCCAAGCCAGAAGACGTGCTGAAGGACGAAGAAGGCGTGCAAATCATGAAGGAACTGGGTCGCAATATGGCATGGCTCCTCAAGAGTATCGATGCGGGTAAGCAGGCTGGAGTCTCGCAGCCAAGCGCCAAGCAGAAAATATTCACGAGCTTTATTCGATAAGAAGCTGAACCTCGTTATTTAAACGGAACTAAGGTCACACAGTTCCGTTTTTTCTTTGATTCGTAGAGCGCCTTGTCGGCAAAAGAAAGCATGTCTGAAACGGTTCCGTTTCCGTATGTTCCGCCAAAGCTCATTGTTATCCGTACATTCGGATAATCTTGCAATTGAATTTTTTCAGCCTTGGCTCGCATCAGTTCAAGTCTAGATTTCAGAACTTCATGATCGATGCCTTTAAACGAAATTAAAAATTCATCGCCCCCATAACGTACCACGCTATCTGAATCTCGAACGGATGAATGTAGCATTGCAGCCACGGCTGCTATAGCAGCATCACCACACTGATGTCCATAATTGTCATTGACTTCCTTGAAAAAATCGATATCGGCCATTACAACAGCTTGACTGTTACATAAGGCAAGCTTATCATCAAAATACTTACGGTTCATCACCTGAGATAGCGAATCCTTGTAGGTTTTCTCTTTCTCTTGTTCCAACTTGGTCATTTGCTCATTCACATTTTCAACCAGGTACAGGACACGACGGAGCGGCTTTTCGTCGCCGATGCGAACAAACATCGCCTTACTCCAACCATGAATCTTTCCATGAAATATTTCCGAAATAACATTTGTATTCTTTAGGCGTTCAGGCAATGTCGAAAGGATCGTAAAATTCTTGATGGTTTCAACGCTTTCCGGGCAAGCAAGGTTTACCATGATATTGGTAATACTTTCTTGCAGGGTATCGGCATTTTTCATAAACTTGTCGATGAATTCGTTAGTCTTGATAGGGAAGGCCGTATTCGCTTCAAGGTCAAGTACATGCATCGAAATATACAATTCAGTTATGGCATAAGTGATTGCTGAGAAAAACTCCGCAGAGTTCACTGGAAATTCCGCTATAAATTTTTTGCAATTGTCCATAACAGGTCTCATAAATGCATTGCTCCCGATACTATTGAAAATATATTCATTTCATTGAAAAAAGTTAAGGTCTTTTCCTAAATTGTGGCGCGTAAATGGAGCCTATTATAGACTACTACAGCTTGAAAACGCACCACGATTTTTCTAAATTTATGTCAGTCAGTTCGAAACCCATCCTGACTATAAACAAAACTAGGAGATTTTATGAAGGACGCTTTGCTGGTTTTGTCCGGTGGAATGGACAGTGTGACCTTGCTTTACGAACGAGCCGCCGATATTGCGCTAGCCGTTTCATTTGATTACGGCAGTAACCACAACGACAAAGAAATCCCGTTTGCTAAAATGCATTGCGAAAAACTCGGGATTCCGCATATCACAATCCCGCTCAAGTTCATGCACGATTACTTTAAATCGTCGCTGTTGTCGGGAGCGGATGCGATTCCAGAAGGCAGCTACGCTGACGAAAACATGAAATCGACCGTGGTGCCGTTCCGCAATGGCATTATGCTTTCGGTGGCAGCAGGGCTTGCCGAAAGTCGCGATTTGAAAAAAGTGATGATGGCAAACCACTTTGGCGACCATGCTGTTTATCCAGACTGCCGCGAAGAGTTCGTGAATAACATGTCTGCGGCTATCGCTGCGGGCACGTATGCGGGCATTACGATTGACGCACCCTACACAAACATTTCTAAAGCGGACATCGCTCGTAAAGGCAAAGCGCTAGGCATCGACTATAGCGAAACATGGTCTTGCTACAAGGGCGGTAAAATCCATTGCGGTAAATGCGCGACTTGCTTAGAACGCAAGGCGGCTCTCGCCGAAGCTGGCATCAACGACACCACGGAATACGAGGCTTAACATGTACAGAGTTATCAAACGCATGGAAATTTCCGGAGCTCACAAGCTCTCACTCCCATACGAAAGCAAATGCCGCGGATTGCACGGACACAATTGGATTATCACGGTCTTTTGCCAGTCCGAAACGCTCGATGAAAACGGCATGGTCGTTGACTTTTCGCACATCAAGGAAATTGTCAAAGGCAAACTCGATCATCAGTATTTGAACGATGTCATAGAAGTGAACCCGACGGCCGAAAACATGGCCCGCTGGATTCAAGAACAAGTTCCCAACTGCTATAAAGTGCAGATTCAGGAAAGCGAAGGCAACATCGTCGAGTACGAAGTTTAATTACAGTTCACGCATTTTTATGAAAGTTTGCGAAATTTTTAGAAGTATCGAAGGCGAAGGGCTTCGAACGGGGCAGGCCGCCGTATTCGTGCGTTTGCACGGCTGCAATTTGCGCTGTAGCTATTGCGATTCGATGTATGCCGTTGAAGGCTTAGACTATAAGCAAATGAACGCGGGGGAGATTCTTGCGGCTGTTGAAGCGTATCGCACAGAATCTGGCGTAAAATGCGTGACGCTCACAGGCGGCGAACCATTAATTCACGCAGATGTCGACGAACTGCTAACTGCACTTAGCAAAGTTGGCTTTGAAGTCAATGTGGAAACGAACGGAACGGTCCCTTGCAAATGGCGATTGCCCGGCCTTTTCTTCACGATGGACTGGAAGTGCAAAAGCAGCGGCATGTCGGATCGAATGAAGATGGAAAATCTAGCGACTCTTTGCAAAGATGATGTGCTCAAGTTCGTTGTCGGGAGTATTGAAGACTTGCAAGAAACGGAGCGCGTTGTGGCACAACTTTCGCAAATATTGGAAAGCTCGTCGCAAAATGGATCGATCTCAAACGGAATGCCGCACATCTATGTGTCGCCGGTTTTTGGAACGCTCGCGTACGAAGAAATCGTCAATTGGATGCTTGCCAGTCGCGTGATGACTGAAAATAACGCACGATTCCAGGTACAGCTCCACAAAATCGTGTGGGACCCGGACCTCCGCGGCGTCTAGTAATGACAATTAATCGCGGCGTTTAATTACCGCATTAAACTGCGGCGCATTTCACGAACGCATCTCTTATTCCAAATAAATAACTTCGCCGATGATCGGCATAAACAAAGGCTTGCCAGATTCCTTGGCTGCCTTTTTTGCATTTTGGAGCGGTTCAAAATACGGATGCTTGCTCAGGCAGAACTTCGAATGGTGAACGGTCAAATAGCGTTTTGCACCGAGTTCTGTCATTTCTTTGCCTAAATATTGCGGCATCGTATGGACTTGCGCCCAGTCTGGATTGTATTGACCGTTTTCAAGAATGCCTAAATCGATATTCGGAAATTTCGCACCAATTTTTGCATAATGCCTGCCGTAACCACCATCGCCACCAAGCCAAACGGTGCGTTTCGGCGATTCATAGATGAACGAAGCCCAGAAAGTCTTGTTCTTGTTCAAGTCTCGGCCTGAAAAATGCCTTGCCGGAGTCGCAGTAATGCGGCTGCTGTCACCAAAAACGTAGTCTTGCCACCAATCAAGTTCCTCAATTTTTTCGAGCGGGTAGCGCCAGTATTCCAGATGCGAGCCAACGCCAAGCGCTGTAACGACCTTTTTCACACGCGGTTCCATCTCCGTAACGACCTCATAATCCAAGTGGTCCCAATGGTCATGAGTAATCACGAGAACGTCAATATCCGGCATATCGGCAGGCTTGTAAATATCCGTGCCCTTGAACATTTTATTGGCGAACTTGACGGGGGAACCCTTGTAAAATACAGGGTCTACCAAAATTTTCTTGCCGGAAAGGTTCAAAAGATACGACGAATGACCAAACCAGACGATCCAATCTTTGTCATTCGGGAGTTTCTTCAAATCGGTCTTGATTGCATGTAGAGCGGTATCCGGAACAGTATTCTTCTTTTTGTTGAACATGAACTCTCGCCAAACGGTAAGCGTGCTCTTGTTTCCGGTCATAAATTCCGTTTTTTCTTCATTCACGAATTGCTTGCCATCGTAATGCGGGGATTGCTTGATGCGTTCGAGGCGCTTGCCCTGCGGAATTTTACCGAAGCTCTCCTGGCTTAAAAACAAAACTCCGGCGTCACCCAGAATAAAAAGAACCGAGAGAATAATTGCTGTAATCATAAATCTTCATTCCATAATACGTTTTTCCAAATATACAATTGTTTTTCAGCCTAAAATTCTATCCGGATGTGCAGGTTCAAGTTGAGTTTCGGGTTCTGAGTTTTAAGCTACTAATGACTAGGCCCTTTTTCGCGGCATCTGGCCTATTAAGTCCTATAACAACCAATAACTATTAACTATCAACTATGTGCCAAAACCTACACGATGTTAAAAAAAATTGCTATCTTGTAGCCCGTTCGAAATATCTCGAAATCAAACACGTTAAACCTATAGGAGCTCATAATGAGTCTTACTCTTAACGATATCAAGCACCCGAAAATCAGTACTTGGGTGAATGAAATGATTGCCATGTGCGAACCGGACAACGTCGTCGTCGTTGACGGTACCCAGGAAGAATATGATGCCCTCATGCAGAAGTGCGTCAAGGCCGGCCTCGCAACGAAGCTCGCCAAGAAGGAAAACTGCTACTTGTTCCGTTCTCTCCCGTCTGACGTGGCTCGCGTCGAATCCCGTACGTTCATCTCCTCCGTCAAGGAAGAAGATGCAGGTCCGACCAACCACTGGATCGACCCGTCTGAACTCAAGC
>CAMUYW010000082.1 GCA_947165045.1 uncultured Fibrobacter sp.
TCAAATTGAACGTCTTTGAGCCGGATTCGCCCTTGTTCCATTACCATGCGAACAAAACGATAGCTGTAGTCAAGGAGAGTGCTGTGACACCGAACCAGATGTTGCGGCCCATAGCGTAGGAATCCTTGGTGTCCTTGTTGACCTTCATTCTTCTCTGAAGGTCTGCATAGGTCCAATTTTCAAGGCTGTAAGTTCCAGGTGCTACATCAGGTCTTTTGAAGTATTCAATGCACTTGGCCGGATCGCTAAACTGCTGCTGGCAGACCGTGTTGATCTTGCCTTCCACAGCGTTTGCTACGTTTTCGAGATCCTTGTAAGCTTTGTTGGCTTCGCTGGATTTCATCTGCTGGAGAACGCCGACAACGGCACTGCCTGCTGCAACGACGGAGAGGGCGACTGCGCTCCAGAAGCGGACTTCATCAGCAATACCGAAACGATCCTTGACGTCCTGTGCTGCTGCGGAAGCGGAGTAATCACGAGAATCTGCGTAAGAATTTGTGCGGCTCAAATCACCAGAGACATCAACATTCTTGTTCTTTGCTGCGATAATATCTTCGTCGCAAGAAACATCGAATTCATCGCATTCTTGTTTCGGGGCAGAACTTGTTGCTGCTGAGGCGGATGTTTCTGCAGCCAAGAGATCGACTGGAGCCCCCTTAATATAAGCTACTGCAGAGGTGAGGCCCGGAACGTAGACGGACTTGCCATCGAAGTATACCTTTTCGAGGTCATCACCCGGCATTGTGCCACGGCGCTTGTAAAGTTTGGATTTGACGATGTCGCTGTATGATGTGCCGTTCGGGATGCTCAATGCAGTCATAGAAGAGATATCGCCAACTTGACCGATGTAAAGCTGGTAAACGTTAAGACCAGATTCTTGAGCGAATTTTTGACGAAGAACGATGTTTCCAGACGGAACTGCAGATGCTTCTTCAACGCTTGCGGTGCTCAATTGCTGGCCACCGTTAGCGGCAAAAACCTGATTGTCAGACATGACGGCTTCTTTAGCCGTAAAATCACTAATATCATATGCTCCAGCGAATGCTGCAGCGGCGGAAAGGCAAAGGGCCAATAAAAAAGAACGCTTCATCGTTTCTACTCCGAGTATTCCAATTTTTTTGGAAAAAATATATAAAAAAAACACCAATAATGAATTATATAATTTTTTTTCTCTGTGGGAATCACCTTTGATGGGGATAAATTACGGGTGTGAGCAAAATGTAAGTTAATTATTGGGGTGTACGCTTTGCTTGTAAAGCGATGTTTACAAAATACCATTGAATTGCTAATCCCAGGTTAGTGTTTTTACTTGAGCTAACTGCCAACTAAGTTCTGCCAACAGCCCTCTAATTTTCTATATTGTAGCCCGTAAATTTTTAACCCTAAAAAGAAGGTGCTATAATGGCAAAGCTTTCTATTGAAGATCTCGAACTCGCCGGCAAGCGCGTGTTCATCCGTGTCGACTTCAACGTTCCGCAGGACAAGGTGACTGGCGAAATCACCAACACCAAGCGTATCGAAGCCGCTCTCCCGACCATCCAGTACGCTCTCGATCAGGGTGCAGCCGTCGTGCTCGCTTCCCACCTGGGACGCCCGAATGGCGAAAAGAACATGAAGTACACGCTCGCTCCGGTTGCCAAGAAGCTCGAAGAACTCATCAAGAAGCCGGTGAAGTTCCTCTCTGACTGCGTGGGTCCGGAAGTCGAAGCCGCTTGCGCCGCTATCAAGCCGGGTGAAATCATCCTCCTCGAAAACCTCCGCTTCCACATCGAAGAAGAAGGCAAGCGCAAGATCAAGAACGCCGATGGCACCGAAACCAAGGAAAAGGCCGACAAGGAAGCCGTGAAGGCCTTCCGCGCAAGCCTCACCAAGCTCGCTGACGTCTACGTGAACGACGCTTTCGGTACCGCTCACCGCGACCACTCTTCCATGACTGGTGTTGAACTTCCGCAGCGCGCTGCCGGTTTCCTCATGAACAAGGAACTCAAGGCATTCGACCAGGTGCTCAACAATCCTCCGCGTCCGTTCCTCGCCATCCTCGGCGGTGCAAAGGTCGCTGACAAGATCCAGCTCATCAACAACCTCCTCGACAAGGCCGACAAGATCATCATCGGCGGTGGCATGGCTTTCACCTTCAAGAAGGTTCTCAACAACATCGAAATCGGTTCTTCTTTGTTTGACGAAGAAGGTGCCAAGCTCGTTCCGGAACTCATGGCTAAGGCTAAGGCTGCTGGCAAGGAAATCATCCTCCCGGTCGACTACATCGCTGCCGACAAGTTCGCTGCCGACGCTGCTACCAAGGCTGTCTCTGACGCCGAAGGCATTCCGGCTGGCTGGATGGGCCTCGATGTGGGCGCTGAATCCACCAAGCTCTTCGTGAACGCTATCAAGTCCGCAAAGACCATCGTCTGGAACGGTCCTGCAGGCGTGTTCGAATTCGAAGCCTTCGAAAAGGCCACCAAGGCTATGGCCGACGCTATCGTCGAAGCTACCGCTGCTGGCGCAATCACCGTTATCGGTGGTGGCGATACCGCTACGGCTGCCAAGAAGTACGGTGCAGACAAGAAGGTGACCCACACTTCTACGGGTGGTGGCGCATCTCTCGAACTGCTCGAAGGGAAGGTGCTTCCGGGCGTCGCTGTCCTTACCGACAAGTAAAATTTGCCCATAGGCGTCGCGAATACTTCGTTGTCGGGACTCTCGCTGTATGTCTTATACAGCTTCGGTCCCTCCGCCTCGTCTCGCTAGCCTCTGAACAAATTTCGATTTTAAAGGCTCTGCAACATAGTTTGCGGAGTTTTTTGTTATTCGGTTTCGG
The DNA here is from genome assembly GCA_947165045.1 of uncultured Fibrobacter sp. Taxonomy (GTDB): domain Bacteria; phylum Fibrobacterota; class Fibrobacteria; order Fibrobacterales; family Fibrobacteraceae; genus Fibrobacter. Next base: position 2,819 of record CAMUYW010000082.1, read on the forward strand.
GTCTGCGGCCTTGCTCTGCTCGCAACTGAACCATTACTAGGATTTTGTTGACTAACAAAATTTTAAAGTCCCGACTTTTCTAAGTCGGGATTTTGCTTTATAGGAACTCTCGCTCGCGAGGGTTTCTTTTTTATATTAATTCGCATGAAAATTATTTTGTTGTGTGTCGCGTTGATGATGATGCCTTGCTTGGCGGATGAATCGGCTGAGGCTACGCCAGTTGATTCGGTGGCGTATTACGATAGTTTAGCGAATTATAATTATCAAAGGTTTCGTGCGAATGAGACAATGTCCGAAGTGCTTTATTGGACGAGTGTTGGATTGTCTATTGCCACTCCGATTTTGGTGTTTGCTGCTAGAGGCGCTGCAGATTGTTATGGTCCCGAAGGATGCCGTGGGGGAAATGTTGTTTTGGACGCTGCTGCGATTACCGCTGCAATTTTGGTCTTGCCTTCTTGGATTGCTTATGGAGGTTTTAGTATCGCGAAAATCAGACGTCAGCGGGATTTCCATAATTACAACCAAAAAAAAGATGAACTTTTGGAGCAGCGAAAATCAAAAGACGCTGAATCCTTCAATTTGCAGGTTGGATTCGTTCCCTTGCTGAGTCCTTTGGATGGGCGTTACGGCGCTGTTTTGGCGTTTTCGTTCTAGCCTTGTTCGCCTTGCTTTGGCTCGGCAGTTTCGTCGTGTTCCTCGATTTGAGAGACTTTGGTGAACCAGTAGTCTTCACTGTTGATGGAACTCATGTTGCCGATGAGGGCGTCTAGGTCGAGGTTCTTGATGTCATTATTTTCGTTTGCCATGGCAAGAATATATATTTTTTAGCGAATCGATGGAGATGCCCGATCAAGTCGGGCATGACAATTAAAACAAGTCTGCTTTTATTGATGCAGGCATGGCAATGTGAAGGATGGTTTTTATGTCGATTGCTGAAATTTCAAAGAAGTTCCATGCGGATAAGCGTGGCAATTGTGCGATGTCTGTGGCGTATGGCTATGCTCGTGCAACGGGCAAGTCCGAAGAAGAATCTGTGAAGGCTGCGGAAATGTTCCGTACTTTTGGCGGTGGCAAGGCTCCCGATGGTTTGTGCGGTGCGCTTTATGCGGCCAAGATGATGCAGCCGGATCACGGCGAAGCGATTGAAGAATTCTTCAAGCGTGGGGCGCAGGGATGCACAAAGTGCGCTGAGATTCGCTCGAACAAGATTATTCCGTGTAATCGTTGCGTGGAACTGGCGGGCGAGGCGCTGGATTTTTTGGAAAAGTGATTGGTTCCGTGTAAGGTGACCCCGTCCCCATACGCGGATCATGACCACGTAAGCACTAAAAAGCATAAAAGGCGAATGCCGCGACAAAATGCTTGCATTTTGGCATGGTTGAGCCGAAGTGCTGACGCCAAAGGCGTCAACTGCTAAGTGGTCAAAGAGAACAAGTACGGGGTGACAATGGGAAAATGCATTAGATCCTTCGGGGCAAAGACGATGCCGGCACAGAGGCCGGCATGACGTTAACGTACGTGCAATAGGTCGTCTTCCCAGGCGTCTTTTTGCTTGCGGAGTTTTTCGAGGGATTTGTCGTCGGCGAGGCTTTCGTCGCGAGTTTGCATGAGCTGTTTGTAGCTTTCGGCTAGTTCATTTGCATGCGGGTAATCTTTTGCGAGTCCAGCAAGCGTTTCTAAAATCGCTTCATCCGAATACAGGCGGGCAATCCCTTCGAGGGTGCGCTCGATATACTTTTGCGTTTCTCCGTTGCGATTAAATTCTTCTGCTTCTGCAAATTCGAGGGGCGTTATTTTGTCCATCCACGCGGTTTCGGCGATGTAAAGCTCGTTGTCATCGGCTATGGCGTTTTTGCTGCCGAAAATTTCCAACTGGGACTTGAGGTATGGTCGATAGCTTTCTATGTCAATTTTGAGTGACGTTCGATCGGCGAAATTCGCTAAATTTTTGAGATTTGCCTCGGATGGATTGTTCAAAAGGCATTCTTTGAGCACTGCCAGCTGGTCTTTGGGCGGGAGCTTTTTGAACGATTCCGAACGGGTACTGTTGGCGCGGATTCTCAAGCGCAGAATGCGCAACAGCAAGAGCATCATAGCTGCAAAAAATACAATGGACCAATTCATGGGCGGAAAAAATAGTTAATCCTTTTTGAAAGACAATTATGGTTGAACATTTTTCTTCATATTATACGGGTGGTTGACGAAGAAATTAGTTTTTTATGTTTTTACATATATTTTGCATTATAACTGAACCTCATTTTGCTTTAATTGGTTTATATTTAGGTGGAATTGTTGTAACCTATTATTAGGTGGAGATTGGACTATTATGAAATTTTATAAATGGATTACCCTCGGTGCTCTGTTTGGTTGTTCCGTTGTTGGTTTTGCCCAGACCCAGGATGTCCGTACGTTGGATATTGTTATTCGTGATTTCCAGCCGAATCACCCTGATTTTGAAAACTTTTCAGAAGAATCTGTAAACTATATAGACCAGATTTATAACTATACGACTGCTACTGGTGCCGCTATGAACCTGTATGGTTATGACGCTGTGTGGTATGGAAAGTCTAATTATCACAATACCTGTGGTAATATGAATACTTTTGAAAGGTATGGCGTAGGTGCCCAGATCGGTATTGATGGTCTTCCGATGCAGGTGAATACTTATTTGCCAGGATATTTGCAGCAGACTTCTGCTGGTCCGGTCTTGGAATACGGTGAATGCGCCCAGAAGGACAAAGATGCCGTTACCGGTGCCGATGTGACTTTGCGTGGTTACAGAAACGCAAGAGCTGACGTTAGTGGTTACAAGTGCCCGAATGGTAATACTAACTGGGCAAACCCGGTTATTTATACGCCAGGCATGGTGAATCCGTACTTGATGTTCACGAAGCTGGATGCCAATGGCAAAATTGATATGTACGATGGCGTTATCATTAGCAAGGTGAATGAACGCTGCGATAACCAGTTCTTTGAACAATGGTATACTGATGTCCCGGGCTATAATAAGCGTGTCAATACGACGATGGATATCCCGAAGGATCCGGCTGGTACCAAGTATTACATTTACGACTACAACTATAATAATGGTGGTTATTCTCCGTTGGATAGTATCAATCCGACTACGAGAGAATGGGTGATGAATAAGCCCTGTAACGCATCTATCCAGCCGAATGGTGTTTGCGACCAGTATGAACCGCAGACTCTTTCCATTTTCTGCCCGCCTTACAATTATCGTTATGCGGATAACCAGGCTGACTTCCTTGGCCAAAATACCAGTGCTCTTTGTAAGGAATGGTTGAACCAGGGTGGTCCGCGAGCTGCTGACAATGGTAGTGGTCATAGTGCTGCATGGCAGGCTGCTGCTAGGATGGCTTCTATGGGTAACAAGATTGGTATGCAGCATCTTCGCAACTACGCGTTTACCATGATGGGTTATGCAAGCTTCAAGTACAAGGCTTCGAACCAGAATCCTGAACCGGAAGTGTTCGAATTCGCTGGTGACGATGATATGTGGATCTTTGTGGATGGTGTTCTTGTTGTGGACTTGGGTGGTACCCATTTGTCTGCGCCGGGTAAGGTCAGTATCCAGACTTTGGCATTGAACAATCACGGCTGCCATGATGGTGAACCTCTTGCCTCTTACACCAACTGCGCTGGAGCTTCTGCTACGGGTTGGGCCGATGATACTTGGCATCATTTGCACTTCTTCTATGCAGACCGTCAGTCCGATGGTTCTAACATTTACATCCGCACCTCTCTTGCCGAACTTGCTCCGTCCCGTTATGGTCAGCCCTCGGTTAGCGAAGTTGTCGTGAAGGTGGACGAAAATGGTATTGCTCACAATAGCATGTACATGAACGTTCCGCTGGCTGATTCTAGCCTTGTCTCCATTAACAATCCGAATGTTCCGTCGATAATCGTGTTGCGTGAAGTGACCGATGCAAACGGTGTTAAGACGACGATGGTGTTAGGTTACTATGTGACTTCCATGACGGGCCCGATTGACAAGGGTGCTTCGGGTCAGATGTACCAGTTTGAAGGTGTTGTGAAGGATCTTCAAGGTAATGTGATTGAAGGTGGCCTCTTGGGTGATGACCGTATTGCTTTTAACGTTCCGTATAGCCAGGGACTTAGCGATGATGGTAACGGAGGCAACTATACCGATCAAGAATGGGCTCAGTTGATGGCTTGGTCTAAGCTTGTGAACTTCTATGTTGCTTCTTCTACAGGTAAGCATGTGGAAGGTTTTGATGAAAGAGAAAAGTGGGGTAAGATTTCTTATACCGCTGTCGCTCAGACTCCGGTTGTCGCTGATGATCCTGCTTATGATCGTCCGGACTTTACGAACGAATCTCAGACGCTTACCAATATCGCTGGTAGCGGAACGATTCCGACTGATATGACTGCGGACCTCGTGTTGACTCCGATTCCGGCTAAAGATGGCTTTGATCCGTTGAAGTATGCTAAGGATAGCGCTGAAGTGCTCATGATTTCTGGTCCTCAAGGGGCTACGAATTACCTTCCTGGTACTTCTGTCGTGTTTGGTGCTGGTCAGGCAGAAAACAAGACTCTCTGCTATAATGACGGTTCTGTCAATATTCCGGGTAAGAAGAGTAACGAATCTTGCACGAGCTGGTCTTTCCCGACAACACAGCCGTTCCATGTGAACATCCGTGTGTTTGACCATTTGGGCCACTTCGTGAACCAGTATAATAAGCGTGTGACGAAGGAAGAATTCCAAAATGCTTTGAATGGCTTGCGTTCTTCTACTCAGTCTGCTGGTAACTTGATGCCTGGTTGCGGTGATACTCCGATATACGGTACTACGGGTGCCATGCTTGCAACGATTAAGATGTATCCGGTGACGGACAAGGGTCGTCTGCTTGCAACGGGTCCGTATATCTACCAGATGACGGTTATGAAGGATGCTTACGAATACTGCTATATGAGTAATGGTAACAACCCGACTGTTATGACGATGCCGTTCCAGCGTACAACGGAAACGATTAGACGCGGTTATCGCAGAACAAAGGCTAAGTAACTTAGTTCATAAGAATTTTGCGCACCCTGTAGCGATAAGCTACGGGGTGTTTTTTTATGAAGGCTCTCGCCTTTTGCTACATTTTAGTTATGCTTTGTAAGTTTAAATCACGGTTGCTTTGCATGCTTATACTGGCCTTGATGGCTTGTGTTCTTTCGAGCTGCTATAGCTTTACAGCAACTACGCTCCCGAGTCACATCAAGACAGTGAACATTCATGAAGTCGATGATAAGACTCTTGACCCTGTTCTTGCAAATAATATTCACACCGCTGTAGTCGATATGTTCAAACGTAATGCTGGCGGTGTACGTTTGGTGAACGAAGATGCTAATGCCGATTTTGAAATTACTTTGTTAAGCTATTCGAATAAGCCCGAAAATTACAATAGCAATAGCGATGTTGAAACGTACCGTGTTACGATTCGTGTCGAAGTTAAATTTTATGATAACGTAAAGGAACGTATCATCTACGAGAGCAAGTCTCTTTCGGCAGATGGCGTCTATGACGTTCAAGCTAATGAGACCGAAGACCGCCATGGCCAGACTCGCGCTGTTGAAAAACTCCAGGACCTGATTGTCTCGAACGCTCTTGCCAAGTGGTAAAAAAAAAGCGACTCGGCAATATTGTCCGAAAACGAATCTTGCCGAGTCTGGGGTTGGTTTGGAGTATTACAAATATGCTTAATTTAAAACGTTTTGTTAAGCCCTATTTTTATTTTTTTCTCATTAAAAAAACGAAATATCTTATTAAAGAAAATCTTGCAGCGTAACACGTTGCTCATTTAACAAAGCTTCGGTAAGCGTACTCCCTTTGTAGGTGAGCTTGAGCGAGAAAAATGGTTCGCCACGTTCAAGCAGTGCAAGGAAAATCAAGTCGCCATCCCAATGGGGGAGTTCTTTTACTTTTTGTCTATCCACCCATTCTAGTTCGCCCTCGTCGCAGTCCTTAATTGTTCCCGAAAATTCGGTTGCCGTGAAAAGGTGCATGAATTCGGTCTGGTCCATGCCGTCGCTGATAAACGTGACTATGCCGCGGTATTTGGGGCGAATCAGCGTGAGTCCGGTCTCTTCGAGTGTTTCGCGTCGGATGCAATCTTCTGGCGATTCCCATTCTTCAAATTTGCCGCCAATGCCGATCCACTTGTCTTTGTTGATGTCGTTCTTTTTCTTGACGCGGTGGAGTAACAGATATTTGCCTTCTTGTTCGATGTAGCAGAGAGTTGTGTTTATCATACGATAAGTAAATATAGAATTGTTTGTAAAACAAAGCTTTTGAGGGCAAAGTCTCAAAAAAAAACTGCATTTGCTGCGATATAAATGTATAATTATTGTATGATTTACGAAACTTTTGGCTGGTACTATGCAGAATTGGGTTAAAGAAATCGTCGTAGATTCAAAGTTTGAAAACGTTCGAACTCTAACAGAGTTTGTTGAAAGTTCTTTGGAACCGCTTCATCCATCGCCGAAGGCTATTATGCAGATTGGCGTTGCGATTGATGAATTGTTCAGTAATGTTGTTCGTTATTCGGGGTCTTCGAATATGAAACTGATTCTGAATGTAAACGCTGATGTGCTGACGGCAAAGCTTACATTTATTGACGAAGGGGTAGAATACGATCCGCTAAAGAAACAAGATCCTGATGTTTCGCTTTCTGCTGAAGATCGCGAAATTGGCGGGCTTGGAATATTCCTCGTGAAAAAAATTATGGATGGCGTTGAGTACAAACGCGATGGTCAGAAAAATGTTTTAACGGTTGTTAAAAAACTAGGTTAATTTATTTAGATTTAAAATACAAGAGAGGCTTATAATGAAAATCGAGAAAAATGTGGATGGAGCCAATACGTCTTTTGCTTTGGAAGGGCGCTTGGATACGATGACTGCTCCTTTGCTTGAATCTGAGATTCAAGGCAAACTGGACGGCGTTACCGAATTGGAATTTGATTTTGCTAAGTTGACTTATATTTCTTCGGCAGGGTTGCGTGTGCTGCTTTCTGCGCAGAAGATTATGAATAAGCAGGGCAAAATGCTCATCAAGAATGTTTGTGATGAGATTAAGGAAATTTTTGAGGTGACGGGATTTTCTGATATTTTGACGGTTGTCTAAATACTGGTTGTGAAATTTTTGTATGGATGAAAAAAGCGGTGCCCGTGAGGTACCGCTTTTTTGGTATGTCTTCCTGACTTCGCGCGTCTTTACTTCACGCCAATGAGGCTGAGGTCTCTAACAGCACCCTTGTCTGCCGAGGAGGCCATTGCAGCATAAGCCTGCAGAGCCTTGGATACCACGCGGTCGCGGTTTTCCGGCTTCCAAGCCTTGGCGCCGCGGCTTTCCATTTCCTTGCGGCGTTCGGCGAGTTCGTCGTCGGTGAGCTGCACGTTGATGGAGCGGTTCGGAATGTCGATTTCGATGACGTCGCCCGTGTGCACGAGGCCGATGTTACCCTTGTTGGCGGCTTCCGGAGAAGCGTGGCCGATGCTCAGTCCGCTCGTACCGCCGGAGAAGCGTCCGTCGGTGAGGAGGGCGCAGGACTTGCCGAGGTGACGGCTCTTGAGGTAAGAGGTCGGGTAGAGCATTTCCTGCATGCCGGGGCCACCCTTCGGGCCTTCGTAGCGGATAACGACCACGTCGCCAGCCTTCACCACGTTCGGGTCGAGAATGCCCTTCACGGCATCTTCCTGGCTTTCGAACACCACGGCGGGGCCGGTGAACTTGAAGATGGATTCGTCGACGCCGGCGGTCTTCACGATGCAGCCGTCCACAGCGAGGTTACCGTACAGAACAGCGAGGCCGCCGTCCTTGGTGTAAGCGTGTTCGCCGTCGCGGATAGCGCCGCTCACGCGGTCGAGGTCGTGGTCGGGGTACATGAAGTTCTGCGAGAAGGCGACCAGGTTGTACTTGCGGCCCGGGCCAGCGAGGTAGCGCTGCTTGGCTTCTTCGGTCGGACTCCGCTTGAGGTCGTTGATTTCGAGGGCTTCGCCCATGGTCTTGGCATGAACGGTCTTGGCGTCCTTGTGGAGGAGGCCCATGCGGTCGAGTTCACCGAGAATGCCCATGATGCCACCGGCGCGGTTCACGTTTTCGATGTGAATGTTGTGAACGGTCGGGGCCACCTTGCAGATGCACGGCGTGTTGCGGGAGAGGCGGTCGATGTCCTTCATGGTGA
>CAMUYW010000083.1 GCA_947165045.1 uncultured Fibrobacter sp.
GCCGCAAACCTCAAGCTCCACTTGCAGGGCCGCGCCCTCTTCTACGGCGAAGTCGCTAAGAACGCCAAGGCAAACGGCATCGTTCCTTACGTCTGGGATACCGGTGCAGAAAACGATGGCAACATGACCATCATCACCCGCCAGAAGGGCACTTACAGCATTCTCGATCCGGATGTTTTGAACGCACTGCAGAAGGCCTACGGCCAAGAAGGCAACAACAAGAGCAACCTCGACAGTTTGGTCAACGAAAACGAAGTTCCGGAAACCGAAAGCGGCAAGGGCGCTTTGATCACCTACACCAGCAAGACCGCAGACTCCAGCGAAACAGGCACCGTCCGCATCAACCTCGCTTCCGCAAACAAGGATCTTTCCAAGTACGTCGGCATCGAAATTCGCATGAAGGGCGAAGTTGCTTCTGCAGGTCCGTGCACCAACGCCGCAAAGGATTGCGGTGAATACGGCTGGACTTCTATGGACTTCTTCATGATGACCGGCGGCAGCTGGGATTGGTTTGATGCAAACGTCATGGAACAGGCAGACCAACAGCTCGATGCCACAACATTCCAGACATTCCAAATCAAGTGGGAAGATTTCCGCAACGAACCCACCGGCCTCAATTCCGTGAACGCCATCGGCCTCAACCTCTACGGCACGCAGGTCTCCGGTACCATCACGCTCGACTACATCAAGGGCATCAAGGCTGACGGCACCACCGAAATCATCGATGACTTCGACAAGAAACCGTCTACCGAAGGCACCGCAACTGGCAAGGTCGTAGCTCTCACCGGTTCAAGCGCAATCACTCCGGTACGCGTCGCAGCAAAGTCCAAGATACTCGTGAACGTGCAGCCGGGCTTCGTGAACGCAACATTCACCGCCGCCAAGGCAGGTCTCGTCACCGCAACGCTCATGAACAACCTCGGTCAGACCGTCGCACAGCAGAGCGTGAACGCGAAGGCCGGCGCAAACGAAATCCAGTTGAGCACGAACTTCCGCGGCCCGGCAATCCTCATCGTCAAGCAGGGCAGCCAGAAGAACGTTCAGAAGATTACGTTGCGTTAAAAAAAATTCCTTGTAGGTTGGAGTGTTCCGCAAGGAGAAAGGGCCCGGCATCCGCCGGGTCCTTTTTCGTTTCCATTTAATCAATTTTAATCGAGATTTGTGCCTACAGCCAATATGCTAAATGCAAAACCTTTATTATTAGGCCGATTTTGCATCGTGAATACAATGCGCACTACATGTTTCGCGGCCTCTTCTCCGGTAATTTTATACTCATAATTCTTCGACCAACTAGGCATTTCAAAGTCGCTCCATTCGAAACACTTTGTAGTTCCATTCACACTTTTGGGGAGAGATACACTTGGCAGAGCCATCCTTAGTTCCCGATTGAGCGAATCCCCAAGATCAAGAGATAAAACAGGCATTACATCCGAAGTATAAGCGATACAAAAACCATTCCAATTCGAAATGTCCGCCGACAAGGCAACTCCGTTGGAATCAAAACCCGCCACATTAAAGCCTACGCTAACAAATGGGTCATAGGTCAAGCCCCCTTTATCCAAACGGGCGACACCGCATAAACCGTTACATTGTTCCACAACAGGGTCCAAAGCATCAGCCGAATATTCATCGCCTAATTCAACAGGCCACTCTATAAATGATTTTCCGCCATCAGCCGAGTCCGTTTCCCAGAACCACTTTCCCGCATCTCGTCCCAATTTAGACGGATCCTCAGCAAACTTAGCAACCCCCACATTCATCCCATAACTTTCATAATAGCCGAGACCATCCCATAAATCGCCATCAAACGATATCGCGCAACCTCCAGAATAAGTCGCCTTGCACAAAATGGGCGGATTGGAAATTGACGAACTAGACAATGGTCCTGGCACATCTAGCGAAGAACTCGAAACAGATTCCGAGGAATTCGGCAAGACTTCCTTCGCGCTCGAAAGTCCATAATCAGAACTGCTTGACGAAGAATCGTTTTGAGCAGTCAAGACATTCGGATCTTCCGATGAACCCGATATATTATAGTCCGAGCAACCAAGCGCCATAAGCGAAAGCGTTCCAGCGCACGCCACACAAAGTTTCTTATTCATATCACTCCTCCTTTGCGTTCCCGACTTTTTGGGTCAAAGGGAAAAATTGCAAATTCAATCTACAAACCTGATCGAGCGTACCGCATTTAGCCGCAATCGAAATAATTTTTTTGCGGCAGGCGTCCAGTTCTTTCACAATTTCTTCGTAGCCTTCGCGATTTACGCCCAAAGTAACACCGGTAACATTACGATTTTCGGGTCCAAATTGATCGATAGATTCAATACCAAGGCGTCCCATTACGCGATGCATCGAGCGTATTGCAAGCGTCAAGCCTTCTTTGGAACCTACCACTGCTTTATCAGTTTGCTCATAAACATTCTCGCGCACTTGCTTAAGGAACCCCGCGCGTTCCAAGAACGCAAGCGATTTGCGGACTTCGAGTGCAGAAATTTCTTGCGTGCACGCTTTCGCAATTTCACCCGGCATTGCGCCCGGCATCATCGGAGCAAGTTCACGCACTACCTGATTTTTCCAGCTGTCGTAATATTCAAATGCATCTTTATCGATGACACGCACTTGATTCGCCGCCGAAATCGCCATCATCTTGTCGAAATAAATTTTCTTGATGTCGTCTTTTTGCGCGTTGACGAAATTTACCATCGCTTCGAAATATTCAATTTCATAACCGACAAGCCCCATCGCAACCGCTACACGATTCATCGTCACGCGGCTAAGGCTACTTTTGCCATCACAAACAAGCTTCAAATACGAGGGCGATGTAAACCCCGCAATTTTTGCAAACTCGCGCCAAGTAAATGCAGAAGTCCTCTTACGCTCTTCGTAAAAGTCCGCCATGTAGGCACGGTAATCTTTATATTCGACAATCGGCTTCATATTGGAAAATATACATCCGCAAAAACACAAAGTCAATATATAATGATACAAAAATTAGTAAATTCAGCAAAATATACAATTTCATTTTATAATTCAAACACATTAAGCATTGTAAATGATACAAACGTATCATTCACGCCACAAGAAGTCCATTTCAACCCAATACAGAAAAGGACCCGACTTTCGCCGGGCCCTTTGTATCATCCTCCTTACTATTTTTTATTTGCGTGGCATCGCTCCTATAGAAGCAATCCTGAACTTGGCCACGGTTCCCGTTCCACTCTGGAACCTAACAATAACTTTAACCACATGTTTCGCCGCTTCTTCTCCTGAGATTTGATACTCATTATCCCAAGAAACACTAAACTGATTCCACCCATAACATTGCATTCCCCCATTAGAATACTCCGGTTGAAAGAATACCTGCGTATACACACTCGGCAAATCCATGTTTAATTTTTGGTTAAGAGAATCTCCAAGATCAAGCATCACCGAGGGATAAACATCCATTATCAAAGGTTCCGATTTTGATTGATAACTGAAACAAATTCCACCCCAATTCGATATATCGGCAGCCAATGCGGTTCCATTACTATCATGCCCAGCCACATAGAACCCAATATCAACATACGGATTATATTTCGAGCTACCTCTTTCCAACTTATAGGTACCACACAAGCCTTTGCACTCATTAACAAGAGTGCTCAGAGCATCACCACCGAAATCATTACCGATTTCCGTAGGCCATTCGATTACAGACTTTCCACCCGCAGCCGAATCGACATCCCAATAGAATTGTCCGGCATCACTACCAAACAATGACTTGTCTTCGGCGTATTTATCAGTCTTGACTTTAGGTAAACTATCTAAAGCGCTCCACAAATCACCATCGTAATTGTACTCAACATCATCTATATATACCGGTTTAGCGACTGGGTAATTTGTTATACAACTATCAATCTGGTTCAAGACATCCTGTTTTCTTTCCGAAATCACCGACTGAATAATCGCATCATACGATGATTTTACCTGAGCAAATTCCGTAGAATAGCGGTACGACCCATCCGAGCATTGCAATAATTTAGACACGGCATTGTCGCAAGGCTGGTGCCCCGTTCTTGACGCAGGAACATCAAGACCCAGTTTCATTCGAATGTTCGAGACACACAAATTCATTTTCATATCACGTTCGCTATACTTGGATTCAGCTTCTTCGAAAGCTTCTTTGTAACCAACTCTATAACCTTCGTGTACTGCGATGGAATCCACATAATTACATTCACAGAAATTTTCTACAACAACAGGAGAAACACAAGTCTCATCGACAACAGATAAATTTTCTTCATTTAAGAATTCACGTTTATTCGTTTTCACATACCGGCCAATTCGACTAATTTTGAATTGCTCAGTTTCATAGTTCCTTCCACCAATCATTTCAAATTTCACGCCTGTCAAATGTTTCACCGCATCTTCAACACTAATAAGAGGCAATGGAGCTGATAGACCGTCAATGTTATAAGCAACTGTAAAGTCACTCCAGGCAAAGCACTCATCGCGCTCCCCATGCACTGCATAGGCAAAAACATCTTCCGAAATCCACGGACTCAAAACAACTTGATAATAAGCCTCGCCCATCAGAGTTTTGACGGAATCGTCAAATTCAAGAACCATACCGACTGAACTTTCTACTTGATAACCGACACACAAGCCGTCCAGCACACTGGCATCTACAGCCTCAAATTTACCAGAAGCATCTTTTCCGGCCATGGCAAACCCAACACCAACAGTAGGAAGTTTTATCCATTCACCATATTCGGGACCACGATACATCAAGCCATCACCTTCAGGTGTAAAATTCGCCTTGCCGCAAATCCCGCCGTCACAAGCCTGAATAACCTGACTAAACGCAAGCGAATCGTACTCTCCGTTCACCGCAGCAGGCCATTCAACGCTCGGGAGCAAAAGGTCTGTAGAATCCAACTTGAAATACCAAATTCCCGACGTATTTGTTCCATTATCAAAACCGGTATGGACACGGTTGCCCGATTCAGAATTCCACATTTCGGCGTACCAGTCGCAATGAGCAGAATTATTACCCATATCGGCAACACTGCACAAGCGCACTTGCCCTTCCAAGGGAACCGGTCCCACAAACGTATTGGGTTCCGTCGACGTTCCGACAAAACCATTGTCCTCCGCACAGGCGGCAAACATAAGCGCCAGCGCGCCACACGTCAAATAAATGTTACTTTTCATACTTATCCTCCTCGTTTTTTGCAACCTCTTTAGAAAGAGGGAACAACTGCAAATTCAATCTGTAAACCTGTTTGATACAGCCGCACTCTTCAGCAATCGAAGTAATCCTTTTGCGGCATTCGTCCAGCTCGTAAACAATCCGTTCGTACGTTTCATGATCGATGCCCATTGTGACACCGGTAATGTTGCGTTCATCTGCGGTAAAACGGTCCAACGAATCTACGGCCAAGTTACCCATTTCACGGTGCATCGAGCGAATTGCAAGCGGGAGCCCCTCCTTAGAGCCTTCCACAGACTTTTCCGTTTGCACATAAACGTTTTCGCCGACTTGCTTGAGGAACCCGGCGCGTTCCAAGAAGGCAAGTGATTTGCGGACTTCGAGCGCAGAGATTTCTTGCGTACACATCTTGGCAATTTCGCCAGGCATCGCGCCCGGCATTATCGGAGCCAGTTCACGTACAACAGAATTTTTCCAGCTGTCGTAATACTCGAAAGCATCCTTGTCGACAATGCGTACTTTATGATCAAGGGCGATAGAGTGCATTTGTTCTAAAAACTTTTTCTTGACATCATCCGTCTTGGCATTGCCAAATTGGACCATCGCCTCGAAGTAGGTTACTTCATAACCGGAAAGACCAACTGCAGAAGCCACACGGCCCATGGTCACTTTGCTGAGGTTCGTCTTTCCACAGCAAACATCCTTGAGGTACGATGGAGAAACAAAGCCCGCAATCTTCGCAAATTCGCGCCACGAAAATGCCGAAGTGCGTTTGCGTTCCTCGTAGTAATCGTTTAGAAAAACGTGGTAATCTTGATATTCAACTATTGGTTTCATGTAAACAAATATACGTTCCTAAAAACCAAAAGTCAATAGTTTAAAGTACATTTTTCTTTATTTTCTTAAAATTTATGCAATTTTATTGTTTATAAAAACGTAATTTCAGTCTATACAGTACACTATGTACGGTATACGAAATAGGGCCGCCGAAGCGACCCTAATTCTTAAAACCGCGATTGCGAGAGCGCGCGGCCTCACGTCATCCTCGCGAAGGCGAGGATCCAGATCCTCGATCAGGTCGAGGATGACGAAAATGCTTACCAGATCTTATCGAACTTCTTGCGGTTCGATTCTTCGTCCTTCTTTTCCTGAACGATAGCGTCAATAACGGCAGCCACCGTGAGGTTGAAGATATCATGCACAGAAGCGTCGGAGTCGGTAAAGTGAACCGGCTTGTTAAGGCCCATCTGCACAGGACCGATGGATTCGCCAACACCCATTTCGAGGAGCATCTTGCAAGTGGTATTTGCAGAAGAGAGGCACGGGAAGATGAGCGTGTTGACCGTCTGGCCCTTGAGCTTGTTGAACGGATACTTGTTATCGCGCAAGTCCTTGTCGAGAGCCACGTTCACCTGCATTTCGCCATCGATGACGTAATCCGGGAACTGTTCGTGAATCATCTTCACGGCATCGCGAGCCTTGTTGGCCGTTCCGCGAGCAGCGGCCTTGTCGCTACCGAAGTTAGCGTAGCTGAGCATAGCCATCACCGGTTCGTGAGCGAAGAAGCGTACAGCATCGTGCGTGAGCTTGACGATATCGACGAGCGTTTCTGCATCCGGGTCGCGGTTCACGAGCGTATCGGCGAGGAAGAACGTTCCCTTCTTGGTGCTCAAAATGTGGAGAGCGCCAAAGTGTTTGTATTCCGGACGGATACCGATGATTTCCTTAGCGAGTTCGATTGTTTCGGAGTACTTGGAGTAACCACCAGTGATGAGAGCGTCAGCGTCGCCGACCTTCACCATCATCATACCGAAGTGGTTCGGTTCGAACATGTCGTCGCGGGCTTCTTCGAAGGTCACGCCGTTACGGCCATTTTCTTCGGCATAGATTTCAGCATACTTGCGGCGACGTTCGAATTCTTCCGGAGAACGCGGGTTCACAATCTTGATACCCGTGATGTCGAGCTGTTCGCGCTGGGCGATAATCTGGATGCGTTCCGGGTTGCCAAGCATAATCGGGTGAGCAACACCTTCGGCCTTAGCCTGCACTGCAGCCTTGAGCATGTTGAGGTTGCTTTCGGCAAACACGACGCGCTTCGGATTGCTGCGGGCGGTATCGCTGAACTGACGGATGAGCTTGTTGTCGTAACCCATCATGTCGCGGAGACGGTCGTAGTAAGCGTCCCAATCGGTAATCGGCTTGCGAGCCACGCCACTTTCGATAGCGGCCTTGGCCACAGCGATAGAAACTTCCGTGAGGAGGCGCGGATCAAGCGGCTTCGGAATCAAGTATTCCTTGCCGAACGTAAAGCGCTGAGAGTTGTACGCAATGTTCACCACATCCGGAACCGGCTTGTGAGCGAGAGCGGCAATCGCGCGGACAGCAGCGTGCTTCATGTGTTCGTTAATCGTCGTTGCACGCACGTCGAGAGCGCCACGGAAGATGTACGGGAAACCGATAACGTTGTTCACCTGGTTCGGATAGTCGCTACGGCCCGTTGCAAAGATGAGGTCACCACGGCTTGCCATGGCTTCTTCGTAGCTGATTTCCGGAGTCGGGTTTGCAAGAGCAAAGACAATCGGCTGGTCGGCCATGCTGCGGACCATTTCGCGAGTGAGGATGTTGCCCTTAGAGAGGCCGACGAACACGTCTGCGCCCTTCATGGCATCTTCGAGAGTCTCGATGTCGGTGCGGTCGGTCGCAAAGAAAGCCTTTGCTTCGGTGAGGCCCTTGCGGTCCTTGCGAATCACACCCTTACTGTCGCACATGACGAGGTTCTCTTTCTTGAGACCGAGCGACAAGTAGAGTCGCGTGCAGGCGCAAGCGGCTGCACCCGCACCATTCACGACCATCTTCACGTTGCGAATGCTCTTGCCAGCAACTTCAATTGCATTCAAGAGGCCTGCAGAAGAAATAATTGCAGTACCGTGCTGGTCATCGTGCATCACAGGAATATCGAGTTCAGCCTTGAGCGTGTCTTCGATTTCGAAGCATTCCGGAGCCTTGATATCTTCGAGGTTGATACCGCCGAACGTCGGGGCGATACCCTTCACGATTTCGATGAACTTCTTCGGGTCCTTTTCGTTGATTTCAATGTCGAACACGTCAATGCCCGCATAAATCTTGAAAAGCAAAGCCTTGCCTTCCATCACCGGCTTACCGGCCAAAGCGCCGATATCACCGAGGCCAAGCACTGCGGTACCGTTAGAAATCACGGCCACCAAATTGCCCTTGCCCGTGTATTCGTAAGCAAGGTTGTGGTCACGCTCGATTTCAAGGCACGGGGCAGCAACACCCGGCGTGTAAGCGAGTCCCAAGTCCGTCTGCGTGCTGTGCGGCTTGGTGGGCACAATTTCAATCTTGCCCGGTTTACCCATGGAGTGGTATTGAAGAGCCATTTCCTTCAAGTCTTTACCCATCTTGTTCTCCTGTGTCATAATTTTTTCGGGCCGTAATTTAGAAAAATTTACATAACAATAAAAGGGTGTTCAAAAAGTGTTTTTTTGCTATTTTTTGTCCAATTTTTCTATCGTTAAGCCGCAAACGCGATTTTCAACTCCCATACGACGCGTTCTATTACAGAAAATGAAACAAACCATTAAACAGACAGTCCTCGAAAACGGAATCACCATTTTAACCGATTACATGCCGCACGCCTACTCCGCAGCCGTCGGCGTCTGGATTCCGCGAGGGAGCCGCCACGAAGCCCCCGATGAATTCGGGCTCAGCCATTTTTACGAGCACCTCGTCTTCAAGGGAACAGAAAACCGCACCGCACTTGAAATTGCGCACTCCATCGAAGATCGCGGCGGGAATCTTGAAGCATACACCACCCGCCAAGAAACCGGCTTTTACGCCCAAGTCGAAAGCGGCGACGTACCGCTCGCCATCGACGTCATTTCCGACATGCTCATGCACCCGCGCTTCGACAAAAAGGAAATGGAAAAAGAGCGCCACGTCATCATCGAAGAAGTCCATAGCTACGACGACATTCCCGAAGAACTCGTAGGTGACATTTTCAACGCAATACACTTTAAAGGTTGCGGCATCGCGCATTCCATCACCGGAAACGTCAAGCAAGTCGAAGCCCTCACGCGAAAGCAAATGCTCAAGTACGGGCACCAAGTCACCGACGAAATCCCGCTATACGTTTTTGCATCCGGCAAAGTCAACCACGAGCAGCTCGTAGAACTTTGTGCAGAAAAATTCAAACAAAAGAAAATTAACGGTATAACGCCGGACGACATTTACACATCCAAAAGTAGCATCAAGATTGTTCAGAAAAGCGACATCACACAATCGAACCTTTTCTGGGGACTCAGCTTCGACCGTTCTCTCATGAGCGACCGTGACCGCTGCGCTTTCTCGATTTTCAATGTCGCCATGGGCGCCGGCATGGCAAGCCGCCTCTTTCAGAAAATCCGCGAAGACAAAGGTCTCGCCTACTCCGTCTACTCCACCACCGACCTCTACAAAGACTGCGTGGACTGGGGTGTTTCCATTGCAACCGAGCCACACCAGCTCAAAACAGCGCTTTCACTTTCCATCGCCGAAGTCAAAAAATTCTTGCGCCACGGATTCATCAAAGATGAACTCGCACGCACCAAGACAAACATTCTCGGAAGCATGCACCTTGGCGCCGACAGCCCCGAAAAACGCCTCATTCGCATGGCAGAGCAAACGCTCCACCTCGGTGAATTCCACACGATGGAAGACGTTGAAAAGAAAATCCGCGCCATCACCGAAGACGAAGTCCTCGAAACCATCAATCGCCTGTTCAGCACGGCAAAATACTCCATCGCCGTCGTCGAACCCAAGATGAAAAAGAAGACAACGCTCGACGTGGATTTGTTTTAACAACATTACCCCTCGAACTCTACGGCAAAGTCATCCTGGAGCCGAAGGCGATAGGATCCATAGACAATCTTCACACAAAAAAAACGCCCCGCTCGCAAGGAGCAGGGCGAATTTCTCGCGTTTGTTTAGCTATTAAGCAGCCTTCACAATTTCCACGACCTTGGCGAAAGCTGCCGGATCGGCAACTGCCAAATCAGCGAGAACCTTGCGGTTCATGTTGATGTTAGCCTTGGAAAGCTTGTAAATGAACTGGCTATAGCTGATGCCGAATTCACGAACAGCAGCGTTCAAGCGAGTGATCCACAGAGAGCGGAAATCACCCTTCTTGTCGCGGCGGTGTGCATAGGCATACTGACCAGCGTGGGCAACGGCTTCGATAGCAAGGCGAAGGTTCGACTTGCGGCGGCCATAGAAACCCTTGGCGGCCTTGAGGATTTTTTTGCGGCGTTCGCGGGAAGGAACTCTAGTTTTTGCGCGTGGCATTCTTACTCTCCTTATGCTACGACAAGCAGACGCTTGACATGATAGGTATCGACTTTCTTAACGAGAGCGCCCTTACGAAGGTTACGCTTACGCTTAGTGTTCATCTTAGCTTGAATGTGGCGCATACCAGCGCGCTTGAACTTGACATGGCCGGAACCAGTCACGCGGAAGCGCTTCTTAGCACCGCTGTGAGTTTTCATTTTAGGCATTTTTACCTCGTAGGTTTAAAGTTAAGCCTCACCTGCTGCCTTTGGCTCGGTTACGGGCTTCGGTGCCTGGTCTTGTTTCTTACCGGCACCACGTTTTGGACCGTAGATAGAAAGCATTGTGTTGCCTTCCACCCGCGAATCCATTTCCAAATCGCCAAACGGAGCCAAGTCTT
>CAMUYW010000084.1 GCA_947165045.1 uncultured Fibrobacter sp.
TCAACGGTTCTTTCGCTCTTTAAACAAGGCGACCGCATCATTATCTCGAGCAATGTCTATGGCGGCACATTCCGCGTTTTGGACAAAGTTTTCAAGAATCTCGGCATTTCTTATTCCATTGAAGATACCACGAATTTAGAGACTCTTGAATCAAAAATCACGCCCGACGTGAAAGCGTTCTTCGTTGAAAGCCCTGCAAATCCGCTCTTGACCGTGACGGATTTGGCTGGCGTTGCCGCAATTGCCAAAAAGCACAACATCTTGACGATTGTCGATAACACTTTCATGACGCCTTATTTGCAACGTCCGCTTGAATTGGGTGCCGATATCGTGGTGCATTCAGCTACAAAGTATTTGGGCGGCCACAGTGATTTGGTGGCAGGCCTTGCAGTGACCAACAATAAAGAAATTGCCGAACGCCTCGCCTTTACGCAGAATGCCGTAGGTGCGGTTCTCGGACCTTTTGATTCCTTCCTCTTGATTCGCGGTATTAAAACGCTTGGCGTGCGCCTGGATCGCCATACCGAAAATGCAGAAACCATCGCAAAATACCTCGAAAAACACGAAGCCGTAAAGCACGTATATTATCCGGGACTCCCGACAGCGCAGGGCTACGAAATCAACAAAAAGCAGGCCAAAAATGGCGGTGCCATGATTTCGTTTGAGCTCCGCGAAAATTACGATATCAAAAAATTCTTCAAGGCACTTAAGCTCGTTTCGCTCGCCGAAAGTTTGGGCGGTGTCGAAAGCCTTGTATGCCACCCCGCCACAATGACGCATGCATCCATACCAAAGGAAATCCGCGAAAAAGTCGGCATTACCGATGGATTGATTCGCTTGTCTGTGGGCATCGAAAAAGTCGATGATATCATCGCAGATGTAAACAACGCCATTAACGCGGCTCGCGCATAACAATAATAGATAGCTTCGCAATAATCGCGACGAAGCTATCATAGGAGAATTTTATATGCATTACTACGAATCCATGCAATCGTTGATTGGAAGCACACCGCTCGTAAAACTCACCCACGTCGGCGTCCCTGAAGGTGTAAATTTATTCGTAAAACTGGAATTATGGAATCCTTCGGGCAGCGTCAAGGACCGCACCGGCTATTACATGGTCGAAGAAGCCTTTGAAAAGGGAACACTCAAACCAGGCGGAACAATCATCGAAGCCACCGCAGGGAACACAGGTCTCGGAATCGCTTTTGCCGCCTTGAATCGCGGCGTACGAGTAATTTTTGTGGTGCCGACAAAGTTCTCACAAGAAAAGCAGACGCTATTGCGTGCACTTGGCGCAGAACTCATCAACACTCCGCGTGAAGAAGGAATGCTCGGTGCCGAAAAGAAGGCCGAAGAACTTCTCAAGCAAATTTCGGATTCCATTTCGCTCAGGCAATTCCACAACATGGCTAACCCGCGCGCCCATTACGAAACAACCGGTCCAGAAATCTACAAGGATCTTGACGGACACATTGATTACGTTGTTGCAGGTGCAGGGAGCGGCGGCACATTCAGCGGCATTCTCAAGGCGCTCAAAGAACGCAACCCAAAAATTCAAGGTGTGCTCGCCGACCCTGTAGGCTCTACAATGGGCGGCGGTGAACATGGCGATTACAACATCGAAGGAATCGGAAACGATTTTATCGCCGATACCATGGACATGTCGCTTGTCGATCAAGTTGTCAAAATTAACGATGACGATGCTTTTGGCGGTGCACGCGAACTCGCCAAAAAAGAAGGCATCATTGCAGGTTCCTCTTCGGGCGCGGCATTTGCGGCAGCCAAGAAGTTGATTGCCTCTGGCGCTCGCGGGAACATTGTCTTTGTGGCCCCGGACCGCGGCGATCGCTACTTCAGCAAAGGATTGTATGAATAAAAAAATTCAACTTTAATTAGAGTGTACTAGTTTATGATTAGCAAAACTGCGCTTTTATGCGCTCTTGCCCGAGCTGTCCACACTCATACTAAAAGTGAAAAAATTTTTGAAGACGAATTTGCATTAGATTTTGTAGGCTTAAAGGAATACCGCCACGCGCGTAATCTTGCAAGGCGGTTCCTCCCTGCAAAAAATTCGAATCCCAAAGAATACCCCGCCAAGGATTTGATTGATCAGTATCTTCTCCCAATCATTCTTCCTCGGAATCGTTTTGCCGAAGACATTGTCGAAGCCAAACAGAGAACAGGAGACGTGCAATACGTTCTCCTGGGTGCGGGCCTAGATTCCTTTGCGCTTAGGAACAAAAGTCAAAACGTAGATGTTTTTGAGCTCGATCTATACGAAACGCAAGTCTTCAAAATTGAACGGACGCGAGAACTCTTCACAAAGAAACGGCCCAAAGTTCACTTTGTAGAAATTGATTTCAACAAGGACAGCATCATCAGCAGATTGGCAAACGCCGGTTTCAATCCGAAAAAACGCTCCGTCTTTTCGATTCTCGGCGTATCGTACTACATTCCTATTGAAATCTTTTTCAAGACCATTGCGGAAATTTCTAAAATCGCAGCCCCCAACAGTGTAATCGTATTCGATTACTACGAAAAAGAGCGAGACAGTACAGACAACACAACCAAAATCGGCCGCCTAAAGCAAATCGCCGCATCGTGTGGCGAGCGCATGGTCGACGGTTACGAGCCCGCTCAAGTTATCGACTTGGCAAGAAAATCGGGCATCCAATATTGCCACGACCTTTCTCCCAAAGATATCGACGATGCCTTTTTCAGCCCATCAACCGGATTATCCTCTTTCGAGGGCATTCACCTGATGTATTGCGGCTTATAAAAAAAATGGTCATGCGATGAGATGCATGACCATTTTCTATGCGACTCTTTTTCTATAAGGCTCTTACAGATTCCCCACCATATTCAAGAAGTATTTGTGGATCCGTAAATCGCTGTTAAGTTCCGGATGGAACGATAGCGCGATTTGTTTTTTGTAGCGCACGGCAACGATTTGCGCGGCATCACTTGCGGCAGCATCAACGCCAGCGTTATTGCTCTCAGTTCGCGAAAGAACTTCGACATCATTTCCGACGGATTCAAAGAATGGAGCGCGGATGAATGTTTGCGGGACTTTCCCAATGTGGTCCACTTCGTTTTCGGTGAAAAAGCTGCCGAGTTGCCGGCCGTAAGCGTTACGTCGGATGACGGCGGGAAGCGTTGCAAAATGCGCCTTATTTTCGCCTGCAATGTGTTCAGCGAGGAGAATGGCTCCGGCACATGTCGCAAGCACCGGCAAACCCTCTACAATTTTCTTGCGTAGTGGTTCAAACAGCCCCAGATCACGAAGCAGTTTACCTTGTACGGTACTTTCACCGCCAGGGAGCACGAGTCCATCAATCGGGCGGTCCAAATCGCGCAATTGCCTGATTTCAAAAACTTCGGCACCAAGCGATTCAAGAATACGTTCATGTTCAATGAACGCCCCCTGCACCGCCAGCACGCCAATGCGAGGCTTTTTAGTTATCTGTATTTTATTAGACATATAAAACTCCACAAACAAGAAAGAATTAAACTTTTTAAAGCGAAGATGATATTTGTTTATTTGATCTATGCTAGATCGTTAAGAAAATAAAAGCGTCGGCCAAGGATGGGGAGGGTGCAGGGAGGGGCCCGTGCGGCCTTCGCAACTCCGAGCTGGGGCCCCGCCCGCATAACTTTTTTCTAAAAATCAAAAAGCAGGCCTTGGGCGCAGCCCATTTACTTCCCCCTTTCAGCCATCAGCAATGCAATTTCTTGTTCGTTGATGCCAACCATGGCTTCGCCCAAGTCTTCGGAAAGCTTTGCGATAAGTTTTGCATCGGTGTAGTTCGTGACAGCCTGCACAATAGCGGCAGCGCGCTTAGCCGGGTTCCCCGACTTGAAAATACCGGAACCCACAAACACGCCTTCAGCACCCAACTGCATCATGAGCGCAGCATCGGCAGGCGTTGCAACACCACCGGCAGCGAAATTCACCACAGGGAGTTTCTTGTGGTCGTGAACATAGCGCACAAGTTCATACGAAACTTGCAATTCCTTGGCACGATTGAAAAGTTCATCTTCGCGCAAACTCGAAATGCGAGCGATTTCCTGATTCATCAAACGCATGTGGCGCACCGCCTGCACAATGTCACCTGTTCCCGGCTCGCCCTTGGTGCGGATCATCGAAGCCCCTTCTTCAATGCGGCGAAGCGCTTCGCCCAAATCTTTGGCACCGCACACGAACGGAACATTGAATTCACGCTTGTTGATGTGGAAAATATCATCGGCAGGAGAAAGCACTTCGCTTTCATCGATGTAGTCAATTTCAATCGCCTGCAAAATCTGCGCTTCGGCAAAATGCCCAATACGGCACTTGGCCATCACAGGGATAGACACTGCATCTTGAATGCCCTTGATCATCTTGGGGTCACTCATTCGCGATACACCGCCTGCAGCGCGAATGTCGGCGGGAATGCGTTCCAAAGCCATCACGGCGGCAGCGCCCGCGGCTTCAGCGATTTTGGCCTGTTCCGGCGTGGTCACATCCATAATAACACCACCCTTGAGCATTTGAGCAAGATTCTTATTGAGTTCGTAGCGGTTCTGTTCAGACATGTAAATCTCCTTGATTATAGAATTGTTTGTTTTCGAGGTGTAATTTAAAACATTCGCTGGTCTTCCCCAATATTCAGTTTTTTATTATTTTTATAAGGTCAGTTTAATACCAGATTCTAAATTCAATAAGGTCAGATTTATGTTCACTTACGATATGTCAAAAGCAGGCGCGAATAGGCTCTACCATTATCTTTACCAATGCATTAAAAAAGATATCGTAAGCGGAAAAATTCTTGCCGAAGAGCAACTTCCCTCTAAAAGGAATCTCGCACAGAATCTCGGAATCAGCGTTGTGACGGTCGAAAACGCTTACACACAGCTTTTGGCCGAAGGCTACATCTATTCGCTCCCCAAGAAAGGCTTTTTTGTCGCTGATATTAACGCTACCGCAGAAATTCAATCGGGGCACAAGCATAAACCAAAACACGCTCGTCACCTTCCAGAAATTCCTGAAGAATCGGAACATACCAATCCCAAATACATCGCCGACTTTGCAAGTAACGGGTCCGATATTGACGCATTTCCTTTTTCCACTTGGGCAAAAATCACACGCGAAGTTCTCTGCGAAAAGCAAAAAGATTTACTGCAAGTTTCTCCAGGCGTTGGCACTTTAGAGCTTCGCCGTTCTATCGCTAAAATGCTACGAGAATTCAGAAACATTCATGTTTCACCCGAGCAAATTGTTATCGGTGCGGGAACAGATTACCTTTACGGTTTGCTAGTACAGTTATTAGGCTTTGACAAATGTTACGCCGTTGAAGATCCCGGCTACGGCAAAATTTCAAAACTCTACAGCCAATACGGAATCAGCGTCAGCTACATTCCTATCGAAGGTAAAGATTTTGTAGATGCATTAAAATCATCGAATGCCGATGTTGTACACATTTCGCCCGCACACCATTTCCCGACTGGGAAAGTCATGCCTATAGGCGATCGTTATCGCTTGCTCAGCTGGGCTGCCGAATCGCCCAAACGATACATTGTCGAAGATGATTACGACAGCGAATTTCGCATGACCGGGAAACCGATCCCGGCATTGCAAAATATCGATGTCACCGAGAAGGTCATATATTTAAACACATTTTCAAAGACGATGACTTCTGCAATTAGGCTCAGTTACATGGTGCTTCCGCCGCACCTAGCCGAAAAATTCCACAACAAGCTATCATTCTATTCGTGTACAGTTTCAAATCTTGACCAATATGTATTGGCAAAATTTATTGACCTTGGGTATTACGAAACGCACATCAACCGCATGCGCAACCTGTATCGCGCCAAACGAGATGTTTTGCTCTCCGCTATTGACAAGAGCAACCTTTCAAAAGTCGCACACATTTACGAAGAAGACGCCGGATTACACTTCATCATGGAAGTCCATACAAAATACCCGGATGCAGAATTTTGCAACCGAGCTCGTCAAAAGGGCGTCAACATAAAAGCTCTTTCGGAGTATTACTTTAAAGCAACACCATCAGAGCACAAATTTGTTATCAACTATTCTTCTGTTGAAAAAAGCGACATGAAAAAAGCAGTGCAAATACTTGCCGATTTAATTCGCTTTAGTCCAGAACAATAGTTTGCGTTTGACGAATTCAAACAGTTCCATAATGGCAAGGACTACTATACCCGTCCACAAAATTCCGGCAACCATGTTGGGGTAATCGGAATAGTCGGCGTAGAATTGCACAAAGTGCCCAAGCCCTGTATTTTCGCCGAAGAGTTCAGCGACGGTGAGCATAATGAACGAAAGCCCCATGCCTACGGAAAGCCCTGAAAAAATGGACGGAAGGCTTGCAACAAAAGCAATTCGCCACAAGTATTCAAACTTGCCTATTCCAATGATGGCCGCGTTCCGCTTGTATTTTTCAGGAATGTCGGCAGCGCCCGCAGCCGTATTCAAGTAGATAGGCCAAAAAGCCGCAATGAAAATGATGAAAGTGGAGGACAAGTAAAATGTCGGCAAAATAGCAATGGCGTAAGGGATGTAAACGTTCGGCGGGATCGGGGCTGCAAATCTCGAAATGGGCTTAAGCATATTGCTAACCCACGAAACGGAACCCGAAACAATTCCGACGGAAATGCCCACAACCGCAGCCGCGAAATAAGCGGGAACAAGCTTCAAAAGCGATGACCATGCACTACGCAAAAGTTCCTCGCGAGAATTAAAAAGAGCTGTCACAATTGCTTTGGGAGACGGGAACAAATATTGGCTACTCCATTCCGGGCCGCAACTGATGAGAGTCCAAATTCCAAGCAATAGCAAAAGAAAAAGAACTCCAGAAAATTTAGACAGATACTTTATAAAAATTCTCATATACTTTCACCTCCCTGCACAACATGGCCCAGTTTTTCAAGAATATCTTTGTGATAAGCCTCTTCGATAGCGGCAATCGTTTGTTGAACTTTTTCGTTGCGGAACCATTCGCTACGGCTCTTTTTCACGGGAAAATCTAACGGAATGTCAGCAATAATGCGACCGGGCGTAGAGCCTAATACAATAATTCGGCTACCGAGATAAACGGCTTCGCGAATATCATGCGTCACAAACAAAGTCGTAATCGCACGGTCCTTGGAGCCACGGCAAAGTTCCAAAACTAAATCTTGGAGACTTGCGCGATTTATAGGATCAAGCGCTCCAAACGGTTCGTCCAAAAGAAGGGCATCCGCCCCAACGCTTAACGCTCTTGCAATAGCACCGCGCTGGCGCATACCGCCCGAAAGTTCAAAGGGATATTTATGAAGGCTCCCCGAAAGCCCTACCAGATTCAGGTATTCTTCCGCCAAATGTTTTGCATAGCTACCTTTGACTTTTTTCGTCTTTTTAATTGCAAGCGAAACATTCTGGAGAAGAGTCATCCAAGGGAAAAGAGTGTAGTCCTGAAAGACCACGCTCCTTTCTGCAGAAGGTTTTTCAATTTCCTTCCCATTCCAATAAACACTCCCCTCGCTCGGCTTGGTAAGGCCAGCGAGAAGATTCAGCAAAGTGGTCTTGCCACTGCCGCTTTCTCCCAAAAGACAAACAAACTCTCCCTGATTTATTTTTAAGTTGATGTCTTTTAAAATGGGTTTACCATCATAGGAAAAACCAAGATTCGTTGCTTCGAAACCACTTTGCTTTTGTGTCATTTTTATTCCTTAATTTCTTGACTTGAATACTTTTTCAGCCTGTGCGTAGAATTCAGATTTGGGCTGCTGCTTGCGAAGTTCTTCAATGGCCGCTTTGTAATACTTCGTGATGACATATTCAGAAACCTTCTTGTCGGACTTGATGAATTCAGCATCCTTCAAGAAGTCCCAGAAGAATTCGACGCCTTTCACATTGGGGTCGGTATCTTGAGTCACGTAACCGCTGTAGAACGCTTTGTTCACGAGAGCCGTATCAAGCTTAATCCACTTGGCAATAATTTCCACACTCTTTTTGTGGTCATTTGCAACAAGTTCTTCGGCTTCAATCAGTGACTTGACCAAGCGCTTGTAAACATCGTCGCGGCCTTCGAGTTTGCGAAGCGAAGCAATGAGGCGGCAGCAGATATGGCCCGGGTTGATGTCCTTACTGCGGAGCACCACGGAGAGGCCAGCTTCTTCTGCACGGAGGTCATGCGGGCCCCAAGTAACACCAGCATATACGCTTCCATTCTTTACAGCTTCGATAACTGCAGGCGGATTCTTGAGTTCTACAATGGTCACATCCTTACGCCAGTCGATGCCCTCCTTCTTAAGGCCTCCACGGACGATTGCATCAGCAGTTCCCAAGCGAATCGTTGCGATTTTCTTCCCCTTGAGATCGCTCAGCTTTTTGACAGAGCCTGCGTTTTCTTTGCGGGTAATCACAGCCTGGTCGCCACCCATAAGACCGCCAATAACGCGAATATCAGCACCCTGCGAAACATGGATAAGCGGAGCAAGAGAGCCAAACGCACCGGCATCAAGCTTACCCGCGCGAACGGCGGCAATGCCATCGCCAGAATTCGAGAATTCGACCAATTCCACATCAAGGCCATTTTTCTTGAAAATGCCAGCATCTTTTGCGATGAAGAATTTTCCCTGGCCCGTAGATGAAAGGTAGCCGATGGAAAGCTTGTCTGCGGCCAATGAAGAGCTCACGCAAGCGAGAGTAAACAAGAATGCCAAAGCGATTCGATTGTATAATTTATTCTGTTTCATTGTATAAATTCTCCTTTATTAGAAACCATAGGTTGCAGAAAGTTGATAGCGATTCAAGTAGGCTTCTTTTACTGAATTAGCAACTAAGTAATCTGTTTGAACATGGAGGTATTCAAAGCCCAGCGAGAAAGCATCCGTCAAGTTGTAAGTCGTGTTTGCAAAAATGGAAATGTTTTGTTCACGGCCACCCACTTTTTCAATATCATCACGATCCAACTTGTCAAGGCCAGCACCCACATTAATCGTCAATTCCTTAATAAACTTTGCCTGCAGCGCAATCCATCCGCCATAAGCAAAAATGCTCTTTATGCTTTCGGGATCAGCCTTATCGGCAGCAAAGCCGCGGCCAATACCTGCAGCATACGTATCAAGGTTTGCGCCAACGAATCCTTCACCAAGGAAAGTCAAGGCGTTAGAGAGCGGAAGAGTCAAGTCAATATTGGTTGACCATGTAGGAATATCCTTGGTGCGACCAGTATCGTCCAGGTCAATTTCTTCTTGGCCGTAATGACCGGAAACGCCAAAGCTGAACTTCTTTTTTTCCACCCATGTCGGGAGCGTAATACCAATGCGACCCTGGAATGTGGGGATATCGGCATCAACACCCGTTTCAGAAGCAGAAGAAGTGTTGTACGGCTGATTTTCACCGATAGTGCGGACTAAAGCAGCGGCAATTTCAAAAGTACCACCACCAACAGGGATTTTTTCAGTAAGTCTAAACTGAGCTCTGCGAAGGCCTGCATCACCAGAATTATTGAGAACTCCAGCGTTGAGCGTCGGAGTTACCAACGGAGAAATCAAATCCCATGTTTGACCGCCCAAAATGGAGAAGCCGGAGTTGCCAAAGGAAATTTCGCCGTAGCCATGACGGAGACGCGGAGTGGGCGCGTTACCGGAACCACCGCCGTAGAAGTCAACTTCAACTTTACCATTAACCTTGAAGAACGAGGTATCGCTACCGCTCGAAAGATTCAAGCCAATTCGAGTGAGGTTCGGTGTGAAATACCAACCTCCATCATTTTTATTGGTCAAGTCGGATTGAGCAACAAAGTTTGCAAAATTGCCATTGTTGCTTTTAGAATCTTCATAAGCGGCATTAAGGGATGCGAAACCGTAGAGGGTTGCAGTAACTCCAGATTTTGTCGTTACAGAAATAGGTTCTGCAGAAAAAGCCGAAATTGAAGATAAAAGAATAGCAGCTGCAGCTAATTTTTTCGTTGTGAAATTCATGGATAATCTCCTGTTTTTTTTGATATGAGTTTGGTAACCACGCAGAGTCTATTTCTGCGCGCTTGTGGATTTGAGAGCCGGCCTTTTCAAAAGGCGTTGGCTTAGTTATTGGAGAGATTAATGCTACAACACATATAGGTATCCTCGTGTTGAGTGGTTAATGGTTCGGAACGTCATGTTCTCGATTTCGCTGCATAAATTAGAAAAGAAAAATTGATTTGTAAAATACTTTATTTTTATCACAAGATATAAGAAAATTATTTACATATAAAGTATAATTATAAAGATATAATACAAATAGCAATAGACTATAAATGTATGGATTCCCGCCTCCGCGGGAATGACGAGTTCGTCATACGAGCATTATAAAAAAGAAGATGCCCGATCAAGTCGGGCATGACATGCAAGGTCTTACAATGAGAATGATTGTATTTTCATAGTCCCGAATTAAGAAATGCCGGCTGAATAATTTCCAGTCGGCACTCTTTGTTCTCATTAGTGAAGAAGCATTAAATTTATTTTCCGCCAACAGATGCGCTATAAATCTTTTCGAGCAAATTAAGCGCACCCTTGTAACCAACGAAACTACGATTGATAATCAACGTTTCGCTGGACGGAGGCGTAATTTCGAAGAATAAAGCGCCCTTATCGTTAGCAAGATTGATTTCCCAAGAAGAAGCAAGAATCAACGGCTTTCCAGAAGAGAAGTTCACTTCCTTGATTGCTTTTTCAATCAAATAGCCATCTTCTTCAAATTCCACTTCGACATCGACGCCTTCGCTGATGTTATGGAAAGCATCTTCAATTCCCTTGCGGAATTTCTGCGGAGGATCGTCCGTGATAATCGCCTT
>CAMUYW010000085.1 GCA_947165045.1 uncultured Fibrobacter sp.
AATTGTTGCCAATTTATTGGCTTACAATTCTTAGGTTCTTAGGAGCAGGATCCAGGGTATTCCCCTCGCGCTGTCACCCTGGAGGGAGTGTAGCGGACGAAAGGGCCCAGGGCTACTATTTTGTGATTTAATTTATTCTAAATTTTACGCCCAAAACATTTATTTGACGTTTATGAAATGTTTTTTTGGGATTTTTTTCACCGCATGCTTTTGCAAAAAATTTTACTATACACAATTTTGACAAAAAAGAATAATTATTTTTAAAATATTTTTGTTTTTTTACATTAAAATGATATATTTTACAAAAAGGGTGTGGAATAACCGATAGAGAGATTTTATTATGAAACCCCTGTATTTAGCTTTTTGTGTGTTTGGTGCCTTTGCCTCGTCCGCATTGGCTGATGTGACTGTTCACCTACAGTCTCCTTTTAATTCAACCGAATCATCAAAAATTATTCCCCATATAGTTTTAAATTCGGACGCACCCGATGTTGCTGCAACGTCTTCAACTATTACTAGTGATGACGGTGGTAACTGGTATTCGTGGACAACGAAGAAGTCTCTTTCTGATTTCAAGGCTACAGATACATTCCGTATTATGGGATGTCCTCTCACTGCGACGACTAATGCTAGCTGCGTTGAGTGGATCAGCAAACTCAATTTCAATGTCCGAGATTTTTTTGAAGGAAGTACGGATGTTTGGATTTATATAGATGAATCAGGAGAAACTTACACGAAGTCTTTTGCTTCTCCAGATTCCAAGATAGTTTGGTTCAAAAGTCCGTGGGGCAATAAAGCTCTTCCGCAGATGATTTTTGAACAAGATACCGTCTTGATGCATCCTTCCGACGATAAAGATATGTGCGGATGGTTCTATGCAGGTCTTTCTGATGAAATGCTTAAGAAATATGTGCTACGTACACTTCATTTTAATCGATTTAACGCTCCGTGGTTAAGTGTTCCTGAAGACAAGAAACAAATTATTGAATTGACTGAAAGTGTTTTGAAGAAGGATGCTATCTACATTGATGGTACTTCGGCAACGCCTTCTGTTAGCAGCAGTAAGGGTACGGCAGGGACTTGTTTTGATAAGAGTCGTACTTTGCATGTTTATAATCCGTGGCGCACCAATAGTATTTATCGCGATAGTACTGTTTATATTACTATAGATGGTGTTCGCCCAGATTCTGTTCTTGGAGATGAGGGTGAAAATGTCGCTGGCCCTGCTCAAGAAGGTCTCGCTTTTGACAAGGATTATAAATACTGGCTTTCCGTGACTTTCCCGGAAACAGAAGTTTCTTCTGCTGCATGGAAATCTGCCGATGCGAAGGTGCAGATTACCCGTAGCTTTAAAGAAAATATAAAGATTAAGTATTTTAGCGATGCAAAGCGCCCTCTGGCAAGCGATCTCTTCCCTTCTGGTGTTTACGAAGCATGGCTTTTCACAAGCACCAAGTTAGATGAACTCGATCTTTCTTATGCACCGATTGAGCGCAAGGTTGTTCGTTTGCTGAGCCCTTGGAAAAATACGCCGACATCTTTCGTTGTGGATGCAAATGACGATGTCGTGAGAATGTCTACGTTCTCGAAGGATACTTGCGGCTGGTTTGAAGGTACGTATTACAAGCATGCTTCTGATTGGAAGGTTTATTTCAAGCAGAGCTTTGGCCTTGAAAAATATTCCATGAAAGGCGTTGTCAAGGAAGGTGAAGATGTCGATGTTCTCATCAATCTGGATTCCTTGTTGACTAAGCATGATACGGCTTGGGTTTATCCGTTTGGAAAGAGTTATAGTTCTCCGGATGCATCGTTGAAGTTCCCTGGTAAACTTGGCGAATGCCCGAGCATGAAGATTTCTGCTATGTTACTGGACTGGGCTGGTGAAAGCTATCATGATAGTGTTGATATTGACTTTGGCCATACTCATAGCGGTAATAAATACACTGCAGTTGGCAAAGATAGTACTTGCAATTCCGGTGAAAAGATTACTGGAATGGTGCAGAGTACGCTTGTGAACGGCCTCCCTGCTCGTGTGGATTCTACAAAGTATCCGTGGAACAAGTGCGCTGCTGGTCATGAAATTGACAAGTGGTTTAAGCCGGAAGTCGTGGCAAAGGTCGGTGGCAAGGAATATACGAACTCTGTCTGCAAGGATATTGAACTTCAGCTCGATAATGAAGGTTTCTGGTTTGCAGATTATACGAACGAATCGGGTGACTGCAATGACCCTGTAAGCCCGGGATTCTTCCCGTTGGATGACTTTGAATATCTCGATTCTGCAAAGACCATCAAGAATCCGAAATTTGACTGGGATGTTGAAGGCTATGTCAACACAGGTACGGGTTGGCACTTGGATACTTGCAAGCATAACTATAGCTATGCGATGATGGTTTCTGCATCCTTCAAGTACGTGAAGGGCCAGTATTTTGAATTCCGCGGTGACGATGATGTGTGGGTCTTTATCAATAACAAGCTTGTCGTAGACATTGGCGGTATCCATGAAAAGGTGGAAGGCGCCGTTGACCTTGATACGCTTAATTTGAAGGAAGGCTATGAATATCCGTTCCATATCTTCTATGCAGAACGTAATGCAACGGGTTCTAACTTTAAGATGCGTACATCCATCAATTTGCAGAAGCAGAATACTTATCTTGCGGCAGTTGATGATACCAAGAAGAGCGATATCAAGGGCATTCTTAGGTTGAAAATGGATGCCGAAGCTATTAGCTGCGACCCGAAGGCTAAGGGAACGGTGGACACGACCGAAGCTCCGTCTGTATTCTACTTGGATGGCGGTAACTTGTCTGAAGCTGTCGAATTGAACGTTGGTCTCAATTACGGCGGTATCTTGATTAATGAAGACAAGTCCAGCTTTGGAATCAATATTGATGAAATTGTTCATTTGCGCTCTTTGCATCCTGGCACGTACACTCTCTATTATTACTTGGAAACGGATATGGGCTTGAATGATTCTTATGAATTCACGATTCCTGAATATCCGCTTCCGGAAATCGCATTTGTCGATGTGTTTAGCGACAATGGTGGTAAGCTTACCGCATATGATCCGACGAACAAGACATTGAGAGGCGAAACAGTTATAAAGGGTGTGAACGATACTTTGATGACGCATGTTCGCTATCCTGAAATGGCTTTGATTCAGGTCATGGTGACTTACATGGGTGAAGTTTGCGGCGATTGCCATGTGATCCTTGACGTTCGTCCTTCGAGCCCGTATTTGGTTATCTATGATGCCGATGGTTTGCCGATGAACACGTTCGAATCCGATGATAAGGGACTTATCTCTTTCTATGTGATGGGCGAAGGCGCTATTAGTGGAGCTTCGTTTGGTGTCGTTGGTATTAGCGGTGTCAAGAATCAGTTGAAGTGGGACAATATCAACTTCAAGGATCCTGAAGTTCCGCTTGCAAAGACGGGAGGCATTTATGACCGCAATGGCGATGGCGTTCCGGACAGTATCTTTGTTCCGTTTGAGTTTGATGCGTTTAAGGAGCATGACTTGGATACCATTGCTTGGAGCTTTGGTAGTGCAGATTGGCATGAATTCAAGTCCTTCGATGAAATTGACAAGTTCCTCAAGAATGATTCTACGGTTGTCATTACGGCTGATAGCTTGATGGATTCTGTCTATACAGGCGATGCTGAAAATATCGTAGAAGGCAGATTCCGCTACCATTACATCTATGTGGATGCAACTACGGCATCTATGCGAGAATCGGAAACGCTGTACTCGAAGATTCAAGATAGAATCGGTGCAATTGTTCTTGAAAAGCCGATGCTGAGGATTGTATCTGACAATATGGTGAAGGTGACGATTCGACTTTCGGAACGTTGCAATTCTGCCTTGACGGAAACTCGATTTATTGAATTGAAGGACAAGAACGATCAAATTGTCGATCCGGTGAAATATCATTTGATTTCGGCTACTCCGATTGGTGAAAGCGATTACTATGATTTGATGTTCCAGAAATCGATTGACTGGATTATTCCGGAAGTGGGCTTCAAGATTCGTCTTGTTCCGGGTATGTTGCCGGATTTGAGCGGCAATACGCCGCACGAAAAGAATCCGTGGAGACGTATTGAAGGTGAACAGCCGCTTGAAACGGAACGTCCGAAGGTCGTGACTGTGAATCCGGGCATGTTTACGGAAGAAAATCCGTGGCCGGGCGATACTAACGATGTTATCGCTGTTCGTGTCGATGATAACCTTACGCTTAAGGAGATTATTGAACAGAAGGGCTTGCCGGGTGTATTGGTCAAGTTCCAGCTCGACGACTATGCGACAACTCAGCTGGTTGGCAATGATAAAGCGACCAGGGATGAAGTCCTTAGCAAAGTCCGAGTCAAGTGGGATATCGAATTCTTCTCGAGCCTTGGTCAGTATGTGAACTGGGTGAAGGGCGAATTTGCTTGCAACGACAAGAGCATCTTTGGTACGGACTGTATCCAGAATGCGGGTAACATGTTCTTTGAATGGGATGCCATGAGCGATAAGAAGCGCATGGTTGGAACGGGCGTTTACATTGCCAAGTTCAAGTTCAAGATTTTCTCTGATACGGAAGTCATTGGCAAGGGCGAGGAAACGTTTACGTTTGGTATCCGTCGTAATGAAAAGTACAAGACCCGTACAAAGAAAATCAAATAAGTATCTTTCTCGTACAGAAACGTAAATACAAGATTTATGCCGGACTTTGTTCCGGCATTTTTTATGGTAGGCTCTTCATGAATAAAAAACATTTTTTTTCATTATGTTAATTTCAGTTTTTAGGAATTGAATATATCTTTAAACAGAAGTGTGGGAAGAATAAAGAGGGTGTTGAATGAAACACTGTTGTTTGGGTATTGTAGCCTCTTTGGCACTTGCTGTCTCTGCATGGGCTGATTTAACAATTCATTTGCAGTCGCCGTTCCGCAATGATGCAACGGCTTCGGAATATATTCCGCATATTGTGGGTGGAGTGACGGATTACAATCCGGGTTTTGGTGCTATCTCCAGAACCATGATGAAGAGCGAAGGCGACGACTGGTACGTTTATACTTGGACAGATAAGACGATTGCTGATTTTCAGGATTGGCAGGATTTTGAATTCAAGGCATGCCCGAATACGGACGATTATAACTACAATAACAACAATTGCGTTTCGTGGACTCAGGGTGGAAAAAACAAGATAACTGCTTTTTTCGGTACCGAAACAGAAATTTGGCTTTATACGGATGCGGCTAGCAAGGAGTATACCAAGTCCTTCATGGCGCCGGGTTCCAAGATTGTTTGGTTCAAGAGCCCGTGGGGAAACAAGGTACTGCCGCAGTTGATTTTCGGTGCAGATTCCGTGCTGATGCGTTTTAATGAAGGCGACAAGGAAAAGTGCGGTTGGTTCTTTGGGGCGTTAACGCCGTCCATGATTGCTGCAAATCCGCTTATGACAGGGCATTTTGCCCGTTACAAGGCACCATGGTATGTGGTGCCTGCCGATAAGGATTCTTTTGTTGATTTCGGTGCGATGATCCAGATGCAAGACACGATTTTTGTGGATGGTACTGTTGAAAGTCCTGTGGCGGCTGCAGAGATCGGTACTCCTGGCGAATGCTTTGACCCGACGCGCCGTTTGCATATTTACCATCCGTGGCGAACGAATTCGACTTATCGCGATAGCACGTTCTATATAAAGATTGATAACAACATTATGAATGAACCGACGGGGCTCAGTTCCGATGGGGAATACAAGTATTGGCGCCATATTGATTTCGCAGATACTCTTGTGGGCTCGTCGCAGTGGAATTCTCAGGGCTCGACGGTGCAGATCTTGCGTGGAAAGAATGACTGGCCGCAACATCCGTATTTTGCAGATAATTTGCGCCCGCGAGCAGGTGAGCTTTTCCCGACAGGCGTTTACGAAACTTGGCTTTATACATCGACATCGCTTGGAGAGCTTGATTTGGCTTTTTATCCGCCTGAGCCCAAGGTCGTTCGTTTGAAGAGTCCTTGGGAAAATATGTCCCCGTCCATGGTTGTTGAATCTACTGGCGATATTATCAAGATGGGACCGCTTACAGATACGTGCGGTTGGTATTCCGGTACGGTTTATAAGCATACGGATGACTGGAAGGTTTACTTCAAGCAGTCCTTTGGCATGGAACGTTATGGTGCTAAGGGTGTTGTCGCGGAATTGGATAATCTAGATTCCTTGATTTCGCTTGATTCCTTGATGGCAACCAATGACACGGTATGGGTTTATCCGAACCCTAAGCAGGGTTATGCGCCCAGCAATACGACTCGTTATCCGGGAATTCTTGGCATTTGCCCATCGCTTAAGATTTCGGCACTTGTTGTGGACTGGGCGGGCGAATCGTACCACGATAGCATTGATGTGGACTTTGGAAATATTTATGGAGGTAGTGAATATACTACTGTTACGGGGATTGACCAAAATGGGAATTTGACGGAACTAAAGACTTGTTCTGGCCATGTGCTGGGCATGGTTCAGGATACGCTTGTGGATGGCGTGCCCGCGCGCGTTGATTCGTTAGTCTATCCGTGGGCTCAGTGTTCTGCGGCGCGTGAAGTCGAGAAGTGGTTTATTCCGCAGGTTGTGGCGAAAGATGCCGCCGGCAATGAATACAAGAATGCTGTTTGCCGTGATATTAGCCTCTCGCTTGATGAAGAAGGTTTTTGGTTGGCGGACTTTACGAACGAGGAAGGCGATTGCAATGATACGATCAATCCGGGATTTTATCCGATTGACGATTTCAAGTATCTTGATTCGGCAAAGACCATTTTGAATCCGAAGTTTGACTGGGATATCAGTGGCTGCCGCCATAACTACAGTTTTGCGATGAAGGTCTCGGCCCAGTTCAAGTACGTGAAGGGACAGTACTTTGAATTCCGCGGCGATGATGACGTTTGGGTGTTTATCAATAACCGTCTGGTTGTAGATATCGGCGGTTGCCATAGTCCTGTTGAAGGTGGCGTGAACCTGGATACGATTGGCCAAAACGATCCATCGTTAAAACTTGTTGAGGGTCGTGAATACCCGTTCCATATTTTCTTCTCTGAACGTAATGCAACGGGTTCGAACTTCAAGATGCGCACATCGATTAACTTGCAGACTCAAAAGACGTATTACCCGGTTGAGGAAAAAACTTTAGATGGAACAATCAAGTTCTCTATTTTGCAATTGTTAATGGATGAATCGATCAGTTGCGATGTTTCTAGCACGTCTAAAATCGATACAATGCCTGCGCAGTCCTTGTTCGTATTGTTTGGCGATGATGATAGAATTCCGGCGGAAGGTCTGGAAATTTTGCCGGGAACCATTAAGGGAATCAATATTGACGAGAACATGGCGGGCTTTGTGATTGATACGGTGGCGATTGTGCGTAACCGTTCGTTGGCTCCGGGATCTTACATGTTGCAATTTTTCTTGGCGAGCGATCCGAGTCAGTCTAGTGAAGTCTACTTCACTGTACCTGCCTATCCACTCCCGGACATTGCGTTTATCGATGTGTTTAGCGGTACGGATTCTATCAAGGCGTTTGATCCGACTGGCATTAGCTTGCGTGGTTTGCCGTTTGACGGTAGCGCAAACGATACTCTCCTTACTCATGTTGCTTACCCAGATACGATCCCATTGCAGGTGGGCGTGTTCTACATCGCCAATCTTTGTAAGGACTGCTTTGCGGTTTTGGATTTGTCAACTTCATTCCCGATTAGTTTCTTAGATGAAAACAAGCAGAGAGTGAATAAGCTGATTACGGATTCGACGGGGGTGATTAAGTTCTATGTGGTTGGCGATTCGGCGGTGACGAATGCTAGTTTTGAAATTTCAGGAGGCAGTGTCGCCAATGTGATCAAGTGGGGTAATATCCACTTTAAGGAACCGCCTGTTCCATTTGCAAACTTGGGCGAAGCGTATGACCGTAATGGTGATGGTGTGCTGGATAGTGTTGCTATTGTTTTCAACAAGCCGTTTGGCGAGACAATTCCAGATACGATTGCATGGACTTTCGGTAGTGACGATTGGCATACGACGGCTTCTGTTGAAGCTGTGACTTTGTTGATGAAAGATGAAAATAGCTTGTCCATTCATGCGGATAGTTTGCAGAATAAGGTCTTTACGGGTGGCGCTAAGGATGTTTATCAGGGCTCCTTTAGATATCATTATACATACATGGACAAAGAAACTGGACAGATGACTCAGCTCAGTTTGGATGGGCTTGCCATTGAAGACCGCATGGGGGCTATTCTTGTGGATAAGCCGATTGTAAAACCGATGTCTTCTGGCGTGAACAAGTTAACGGTATATATTAGTGAAGCTACTCAGGTGGGCTTGTTGAATGGTGCGCAGTTCCTGGAATTTATGGATAAGTCTGGAGAATTGGTGAGTCCGGGGCTTCTGTCGATTATTTCTGTTTCGCCAAACAGGAATAGCAATTACTATGATGTGCTATTCCAGAAAAAGGACGAGAGCACTGTGCTTCCGGAAGTTGGCTTCTGGGTGCGCTTGATTCCTGGCGTATTGCCGGACTTGAATGGAAACGTTCCGCATGCGGATAATCCTTGGCGCCGCATTGAAGGCGAACAGCGTGTGGGCGTGGAAACACCGGGTGTTGTCACTGTTGATCCGTCAAATTGGACTCCGGAAAAGTGGCCGTACAGTGGAAATGGTGTTGCTCCTGTGCGTGTTGATGTTTCGAAGAAAATTGAAGATGTCGTTAAAGAAACGGGATATCCGGGTGAACTCATTCAGTTTGACTTGAGCGAAGTCGGAAAGACGTTGCTGTTGAATTCCGAGGGAAATAGGGATGTAATCCTCTCGAAGGTTATCATCAAGTGGGAAGTGGAATATTTCTCGAACCTTGGGCACTTTGTCAATTCGCAGAAAGGTGTTGTAGCATGTAACGATAAGAACGTATTCGGTACGGACTGCGTGGAAAATCCGGGCAATGTGTTCTTGGCGTGGGATGCACATACCAATAAAGGACGTTGGGTCGGGACTGGAGCGTATATCGCGAAGCTCAGGTTCAAGATTTTCCAAGGCGACAAGGTTGTCGGAAAGTCCGATGAGACCTTTACTTTGGGTGTTCGCCGTCACGGCAAGAAATAAACACAACTTATCAACAACTTAAGAATAAACCTCGCGGAAAGTAACTCTTTGAAGCTTAATGGGTTACACGCGGGGTTTTCTTTATGCATGTGTTTTATCTACAATGAGTGTTGATAGATGTTGAAAATTGTTGAAGGTGCTTAAAGTATTTGTAGTAATTTCGTGATAATTTATTGCCAAACGTTTCTTTTTTTTTACATTGTCCGAAAAAAATGCGCATTCTTGGCTAATGTGGGTTCGCCAGGAATGTCGTTTGTCATTTGGAACCCGTAAGGTTGAATGGAATGAAACTGATTCTCAAGACTCTTGCCGCAGGGCTTTTCGCCTTCTCTATGGCGAACGCTCAGGATGATGTCCCTGCCGATGCCGCTTTGGCCCCTGCTTCTGACAAGCCGACGATGGCTAGAAGCGAACTCCCGGTGGGCGCCGATATTTCTAACCGTTACCTCGAACGCGTTTTCTACCACTGGAAGGACAACAAGGAAAAGGGCATCATCAAGGTGTTCATCCACACGGATGAACTTGCCGAAGAACGTGAACCGGACGTGTTGAACTACGACGTGCTTTACAGGGACGCCGATAGCAATGTTGTGTTCTGGAAAGACCATGTTGCAAAGTGCGTGAAGTGCTTTGGCAAGCCGGTTGTCGATGGCCCGACCCCGAATACCCCGAAGGCTCTCGTGTATGACTGGGATCCGAAGAAAATCGACGATACCACCAAGACGATGGTCGAAGGCGAATTGCCGGCTGAAGTCTACATGATCACGAAGGACAACGACATTAGAAACCTCAAGTCCCGCTGGATTGGCCCGTCCGACAAGGAACAGGGTGAAAGCGAATTCGTGCGCGCTTACCGCTTTGGCTCCATCATGAAGTACAACGACAAGAACGCTTTTGCGATGGCTTTCGTTTACAAGAAGGGTGGCAAGTTCTTCTATGTGCCGGAAGGATACGGCTATATCGACCAGGGCGTTTACAAGGGCGTTGCCTTCCCGGAAAAGTTCTACGAAGTTGAAGTGACTGACTTCAAGGAAATCGTGGGCAAGTCTCCGATCGAAGAAGTCCAGGAAGCTATCAAGCGTGGCCCGACTCCGGTCAAGATGGCTGACCTCCCGAAGCAGACTTGGAAGGGTCCGAAGATTGAAAAGGAACTCAAGGCTCTCGTGAAGGGCTACAAGGTGAAGAAGCTCATCATCACGAGCGACTCTTGGGAATACCGCAGAAACTTCTTCGGCTTTGTCCTTTACAGATGGGTCGGATTTGACATTGTCTATGACGGCAAGAATAAGGACGGCAAGAAGGCTACCATGTACAAGTCTGGCTTTGTTGCAAAGCAGATGAGCAATGGCCGCGGCTTTGACAAGAAATTGATCATGACGGGTTCTCCGGTTTCCTGGAACCGCGAAGTTCTCGACTGGAAGTAATCTCGCTCTGTTGAGTTTAGGAGCGGCTCCCATTAGCGTGGGGGTCGCTTTTTTTTATCTTTGGTTTCGTGATTCAAATTCAGAATGTATCTAAGTCTTTTGGCATGCAG
>CAMUYW010000086.1 GCA_947165045.1 uncultured Fibrobacter sp.
CGAGCTTTGCGCCCACAGTGCCCTTGCCAGAACCCGGAGCACCGAAGATAAGAACAGCAGAAATCTGAGACATTTTATAACCTCATAGGTTGATTGTTAAATTTCGCGACAAATATAGCTTTTTTAGTAAATAATGGTTAGAATTCGTCATTCCCGCGTAGGCGGGAATCTATCATTTCCAGAATTTATGGATCCTCACCTTCGTGAGGATGACGTTCTGCATAAGGATGACGAGCAATAGCCGACCTCTCGGCTCATAGCCAACTAAGATTTTATCTTTTCACATTTAAAGGACAGTTTGCCGTTTTCGACGTCGACCGTAATCGTAGAGAAGTCCGTCATCGTCCCGAGCAAAAGCCCTTCGGCAATTTCGTCTTCCACAAGATTCTGGATAGAACGGCGGATGGGGCGAGCACCAAGGGAAGAATCGTAATTGTGGTTTACAACAAATTCCTTGGCTTCTTGGCTCATTTCCAAGAGAATTCCGCGATCGGAGAGATTCTTCTGCAAGAATCCCATCTGGATATCCACGACAGAAACGAGGTCATGCTTGGAGAGCGCACGGAACACAATCTGTTCATCCACACGGTTCAAGAATTCCGGCGAGAATACGCGCTTGACTTCTTCGCGAATAGCGGTTTCCATGCGTTCGTAGTCGTCGGTCTCGCCCATCTTGGTAAAGCCCATGCCACTGCTATGGCGGACTTCGCGGGCACCGGCGTTACTCGTCATGATGATGATCGTATTCTTGAAGTTGATCTTGCGGCCATAGCTATCCGTCAAAATGCCATCGTCCAAAATCTGGAGGAGCAAGTTGTAAATGTCCGGATGAGCCTTTTCAATTTCGTCCAAAAGCACAACAGAATACGGATGCTTGCGCACCTTTTCGCTCAGTTGGCCACCGCCATCTTCGAAGCCCACGTATCCCGGAGGCGCACCGATCAAGCGACTCACGCTATGCTTTTCCATGTATTCGCTCATGTCGATACGCACGAGGGAATCTTCGCTGCCAAAGAGTTCCTTGCAAAGCACTTTCGCAAGTTCCGTCTTACCGACACCCGTCGGGCCGAGGAAGAGGAAGCTACCCATCGGGCGCTTGTTATTGCGGATGCCTGCACGACTACGGCGAATCGACTTCACGATAGCATCGACTGCTTGATCTTGGCCAATCACGCGCTGCTTGATTTCATCGCCGAGATGAATGAGCTTTTGCGCTTCTTCGCCACCGAGCCTGCGGACCGGAATGCCTGTCATCTTGCTAATGACATCACGGATAACATTGTCATCGACAATCGGCGTTTCCGTAACTTCACTTTGCAATTGCTTTTTGCGTTCTGCAATCTGGTTCTGCAAATCTTCTTCGCGGGCGCGGTATTCCGCCGCAGAGGCGTAATCCTGATTGGCGACTGCTTCTTCTTTCTTCTGGATACAATCACCGAGTTCGTCTTCCATGTTCTGCAAGTCTTGCGGAATCTTGATGGAATTCAAACGAACTCGCGCGCCCGCTTCATCGAGCACGTCAATTGCCTTGTCCGGCAAGAAACGTTCGCTAATATAGCGTTCGCTCAATTCTACAGCAGCACGCACAGCATCCGGCGTGTAATGCACATTGTGATGTTGTTCATACTTCGGGCGAAGTCCATCCAAAATTTGGATAGAATCTTCAACCGTCGGCGGGTTCACCACAATCGTCTGGAAACGGCGTTCAAGCGCTGCATCCTTTTCGATATACTTGCGGTATTCATCAAACGTCGTTGCACCAATGCACTGGAGTTCGCCACGGGCGAGTGCCGGCTTGAAAATGTTACTTGCATCCAAGCTGCCTTCGGAACCACCTGCGCCCACAATCGTATGGAGTTCATCAATGAAGAGAATCACGGAATTGCCAACGCGCTGAAGTTCCATAATCAAGCCCTTCACGCGTTCTTCGAACTGGCCGCGATACTTTGTACCAGCCACCATTGCAGCCACATCAAGCGTCACAACACGCTTGTTTGCCAAAAGGTCCGGAATCTTGCGCTGCACAATCTTGAGTGCAAGGCCTTCAATAATAGCGGTCTTACCCACGCCCGGTTCACCGATAAGCGCCGGATTGTTCTTTTTGCGGCGGCAAAGAATTTGAATCAAGCGTTCAATTTCAGCTTCACGGCCGATAATCGGATCGAGTTTGCCTGCGCGAGCCATCGCCGTCAAATCGCGGCCGAAATGTTCGAGAATCGGAGTCTTGGAGCGCGACGGAGATGCCTGACGCGTTTGCGTATAACGTTCACGCGGTTCATCATCCGATTGACCATCATCCAACGGTTGGCCATCGGCCTGACGCTTGATTTGCATCAGCATTTCTTGATAGTTTTCAAACGTGACATTGTACGTCGAGAGTGTTGCTGCAGCCGGAGAATCGGTCTGTTGCAAAATGGCAAGCATCAAATGTTCAGGGCCAATAAATTGTACCCCTTCTTCCTTTGCAATTTTTGCAGCGTTATAAAGCACAGCCTTGCACTGTCCCGTAAACGTCAAAAGACCGCCGTGAGCATCGCCGCCAACCGTCATGAGGCCGCCATTTGTACTCAACGCGCGCTGAATCGTTTCACTAAGTTCCGTGAGGTTTACCTTAAGCGCTTTCAAAGTTTCGGAGGCAACACCAGAATCCTCACGAACAAGACCAAACAACAGATGTTCCACAGTCACACAATCGCTACCTAAATTGCGTGCCGCAATACGAGCCGCCTGCAGAGCTGCCTTCGCCTTCGCTGAAAAAATACCGTTAATATCTGCCATTACAAACTACCTTTTACTACTGAATAATTCCGTTATGCATCACGACGCGGCGTTTTGCAAATTGCGCCAACTTTTCATCGTGCGTCACAATCAAGAACGCCTGATGAAATTTTTCATTCAACTCACCAAAAAGTTCATTCAATTTCGCCGAATTCGCTTCGTCCAAGTTACCGCTAGGCTCATCCGCAAACACCAACGACGGATTGTTCATAAGCGCACGCGCAATGGCGATGCGTTGGCGTTCACCACCCGAAAGTTCTCGCGGCAAATGCTTGAGGCGTTCCTTGAGCCCGACCGTTTCCAAAAGCATCTCGGCACGTTCACGACATTCCTTTTCAGGAGTTCCTAGAATGCGACCCGGCACGCAAACATTTTCGAGAGCCGTAAATTCCGTGAGCAAATGATGGAACTGGAACACGAATCCCACATGCGAACGATGATACATGTCGCGCTCTTCGCTATTGAACTTGCTGAGCGGTTTGCCGTTGAACAAAATTTCGCCCGAAGTTGGCGTATCGAGCATTCCGACCAAATTCAAAAACGTCGATTTACCGGAACCCGAAGAGCCCGTGAGCGCCACAAGTTCCCCCGCTTCCATCGAAAAATTCACGCCCTTCAAAATTTCAAGTTCTTCACCAGTCTCGGAGAATACTCGACGCAAATCAACCGTTTGCAGTAAAGGCACAGCAATTTTTTCGTTCAAATTACTCATGTCTAATCGCCCCCACCGGATCCAAACGGCTAGCCTTCCATGCAGGCAAAAGCGTTGCCGACACGCAAAGCACAATACCAATCACAAAAATCAAAATCACATCAACCGCGTGCACCGAAATCGGGAAATACGGAATCACGTAAACATCGCCCGGGAGTTTGATAAAGTGGTACGCCTCTTGCAACTTGCAAAGCACAAGTCCTATCGTCCCACCCACTACGGTTCCGCCCACGCCAATGAAACTCCCCATCAGCATGAATACACGCATAATGCCCGACTTGCTAAAGCCCATGCTGCGGAGTATTCCGATTTCCTTCGTCTTGTCAATCACGACCATAATCAGCGAACTGATGATGTTGAACGCAGCCACGAGAATAATCAAGCAAATCACCGCCGCCACGATGAACTTTTCATAATTCATCCACTTGAGGAGCGTGATATTTTTGGACTTCCAATCCATTCCGTAATACGGATAAGAGAGCCAGGTTGCCATGCTATCCACGGCCTCGCCCGCTTTCCAGTGATCCTTTATACGGAACTGAATTCCAGTCACGGTGTTACCCATGCCAAGCAACTTTTGCAAATCAGA
The DNA here is from genome assembly GCA_947165045.1 of uncultured Fibrobacter sp. Lineage (GTDB taxonomy): Bacteria > Fibrobacterota > Fibrobacteria > Fibrobacterales > Fibrobacteraceae > Fibrobacter. Next base: position 4,080 of record CAMUYW010000086.1, read on the forward strand.
AATTCCGACATACGCAAGGTTGCCATCGTACTCGTACGTGCCAGTTTCAAAGATACCGCTCACCACGCACATCATCATCTTCGGGCCGCCAGAACTCATCGCTTCGTCGGGGCTTTGGAACGTTTGCAACACGAGTTTGTCACCAACGACAACGCGCAAACGCGCCGCCAAGCCGGTTCCGAGAATAATCCCAGGACGCAGTTTGCCACCCATGTCTTCCAAGCTATCGACGGAGTACTTACCCCACTTGATATACTTGTGGATGTCTGTCACACCTGTTGCGGTTTTATCGTCAATGCCGTAAATGACAATGCCATCGTTTACCTTCTTGGAGCTGATGCCCACCTTGTAAACGATAAACGGCGACGAAGCTACCACATCGGGCACGCGAGCATGCACCTCTTTAGTCAAGCTGTCGTAAGGACCAATCGGGTTGCCATTGTAAGCCATCAATTCGAAGTGAGCGTCCTTGCCTATCATCTGGGCAGTGACCTCTTCTTCAAAACCATTCACGGCAGCAAGAGCCACCACCAGCGCAAATACGCCGATGGAAACCCCGAGCATACTGAAAATGCCAATAAGCGATACAAAGAGACTCTTACGTTGAGCCCCCAAGTAACGCCAAGCGATGAGCCATTCAAGTTTATTCATTTATTAATTACACTTCCGGTTTCATCAGCGGGAAGAGCTGCACGTCACGGATGGTCTGCTGGTTCGTGAGGAGCATGACCATGCGGTCGATGCCAAAGCCCACGCCGCCCGTCGGCGGGAGACCGCTTTCGATAGCGTGCATGAAGTTTTCGTCCATCGGGTGCGTTTCGCCTTCGCCACCGCGGCCACGACGGACCTGGTCTTCGAGGAGTTCGCGCTGACGAATCGGGTCGTTAAGTTCGGTGTAAGCGTTACCGAGTTCCCAGCCGTTTGCATACGGTTCGAACTGTTCGATAAGGCCTTCAATCGTGCGGTGCTTCTTGCAGAGCGGAGTACTTTCCGTCGGCATGTCCTTAATGAATGTCGGCTGGATGAGCTTGTCTTCGACAGTAAGTTCGAAGAGTTCGAGGATGCCACGACCGCGAGAGAATTCGCCGTCGAGGTGGCCACCGAGTTCTTCCATCTTGGCCTTGATTTCGTCATCGGACATTTCGCCCACCTTGAGGCCACCGAACTTTTCGATAGCTTCGATCATGCTGTAGCGCGGCCACGGGGCCTTGAAGTCGATTTCCTTGCCCTGGTAGTTAATCTTCGTCGTGCCGTTTGCAGCAATGCAAGCGCGTTCGTAAATATTTTCGAAGTGGACCATCATGTCGTTGTAGTCGGCATAAGCTTCGTAGAATTCGAGGCCGGTGAATTCCGGGCTATGCGTGCGGTCCATGCCTTCATTGCGGAAGTTCTTCGAGAATTCAAAGACCTTTTCCATGCCGCCCACGATGCAGCGCTTGAGGTAAAGTTCCGGAGCCACGCGCAAGTAGAGCGTCATGTCGCAAGCGTTGTGGTGTGTGGTAAACGGACGAGCATTTGCACCACCGTAAATCGGCTGGAGCGTCGGCGTTTCGACTTCGATGAAACCCTTTTCGATGAGGTATTCGCGGATAGCCTGCAAAATCTTGAAACGCTTGATGAAGACTTCCTTCACGTCGTCGTTCAAGGCCATGTCGATGTAACGCTGGCGGTAACGCGTGTCCACGTCAGCAAACTCGTTGAACACAACCTTGTTGCCATTTTCGTCAATCTTTTCCTTAGCAACCGGGAGCGGGCGCACAGCCTTCGAAAGCATCGTGACCTTTTCGGCACGCACGGAGTATTCACCGCTCTGCGTTTCGAACATGGAACCGTTCACGCCGATGAAGTCGCCGAGGTCGGTCATCTTCACGACTTCGTAATTTTCTTCGCCCACTTCGTCACGGGCAACGACAACCTGCAAGCGACCATAGCGGTCCTTCAAGTGCATAAAGCACATTTTGCCCTTGCGATTAAAGCGAACCACGCGGCCAGCAAAAGCGACCGGAGTCTTGTTCACCATCAGGGCATCCTTATTTTCCTTCAAAACCTTGGAATCATGGGTTCTGTTAAACTTGTGAGGATAAGCCTCTACACCCATTTCCTTGAACTTGTCGAGCTTTGCCAGGCGAGCCTGCACCTGGTCATTCATGTCTTGCATTGCCATATTGTTTTACCTCGTGAATACATCACGTCTTAAATTTGAACGAGGTAAAGATAGCTTTTTAGCAGACAATCGGAAGCAGGAAGTAGGAAGTTCGCGACCCGAAAAAAGAACAGACAGGCCATTTTTGCCGATTTTATGCTACCAAAAACCAAATTTTTCCCATTTTGGTAGCACAAATTTTACGTTGTCCATACATTTTAAGGGAAAGCATTACCAAATTATGCTACCAAATCACCGTTTTCACCCAATTTGGTAACACAAGCAGGGCAACAAAGCCTCCAAATCGGCTAATTTTAATTAATTTATATAGAAAGCATGCTACCAAAAATCACTTTTTCAAACTTTTGGTAACACTTTTTAGCATTTTCGGGATTTTGCGACAATCAAAGATTAATTGAAAAAAAAAAAAAATACAATCATCTCTACTACGAAGAAATATATATATTAGGAATTCAACATATTTCCACTTAACATACTAACATTACAAAACAGCATGGAGAAGAATATGAGAAAACTGTTTCTTTTTCTTATGATATCCATTTTCGTCATTGGATGTGCACAAACATCACATTCCGTTATGGGTACTGCAATTGATCCAGCCAATGTACAAGCCATAGAAAAAAATGTTACGACAGCTGATCAAATCACCCAAAAATTTGGCGCACCAATGAATAAAGCAATGACTGACGGAGGTGAAATCTGGACCTACATGTACATGGATACACAAGGCACAACAGGTTTAACATCAACTCAGGTCTCTGGCAAACAACAAAAATTAGATGTTATGATAAAAGATGGCGTCGTCGTCAACTACACATATAATGAAGGCCCTATTGCAATGCAAGGTAGCGGCTCTTGGTAAGGGCCCTACTTTTTAAATCAAATTAGAGTTTTCCCCTGTACCGATGAAGTACAGGGGATTTTCATTTATAAAAGCTCACAATTTAATCAATAAACGACATTTACTTCCCGAAAAGGCCCAAAGAAATGTTTTCCCAAAACAATGTAATAACCCGTCCTATCATAGCCATTCAAAAAATCAACATATTTACTCTCTTCATACTTCACGACTCCGATGATACTCTTGATGCCGTGAAATTCTGCCATCAACCGAATGGTATCCTTATCAAGAACTTTCAATTCATTTTTCAAGAAATAACGGTCTTTTTCTGTAAAGCAATAATCAAAGCAGTCCGTTTCAATCTCGACAAAAGACGTGTTCACAGCAAACGATTCTTTCATCGGTGATTCATCGTGCATCACATAAAAAACAAGCACCAAACACACTAGCAAAAAGCTAGCGATAAAAGCAAATGCGATTTTGATTATCTTTTTAAAGCTCTTTTTTATTTGCACTCTAAATCCGCCTCCACCTGCTTCCAAAAATCCTTTTTACTTTTTTTCTTCAAATATTCTTCTTTACATTTTTTCGGGTCCTCGACTTCGCGCAAGTCATGCCAATTGGTGCAGGCAAAACCCACAGAAACGTAGCCACCATTTTTCTTTTCTAAAAGCGGAACCAGGAACCGCACCGATTTCATTTTTTCTGCATAGAGGAATGCTTTCGTAAAAAGATCGCCCGCACCCCACAAATCCGCAACCCCCACGGAATCGGCCTTGCCCTTCAAAGATTTTATCGGGACGACATCAGCCGAGTCCAGCGTTTTGGTCTCGCCAGGATCTTCGTACGAAATATGGAACGTGCGGATAGCATCCTTTGATTTCAATTGAACAACGCCATCGTAATCAACGGATTTCTGTATCGGGTACAGCACATTTACATCGCTAGTAATTATGTTGTCATTAAAAGAAAATTTGAAACATTCAGGAACATTCTTTTGATTAAACGCAATATTCACATTAAGCAATTCAAGGCAAACGTATTCACGCGCCTGCACGCAGGCAACGCAAAGGAGAAGACAAAGTAAAAGTTTCATTTTTCAATATACAAAAAACGACAACTTAACTAAAAGTTGCCGTTAAAAGAAATCACTGGATTCTATCGGCCCGTCGGGCCTCCAGAATGACAAAAGTAACTACCCTTGCGAGGTTTCAGCGAAGCTCAAGCGTTCGTAGTTTTTGAGCGCAAGATTCAGGCGGTATTCATTCGGGAAGAGGCACACAAGATTGCGTTCCTTGTCCATCATGCAGTCGCCGGCATATTCTTCGGCGAACTTGCCCACGTCAGCTTCGGGGCCTTTCACCCAGCGGATGCAATGGGCGGGCACGCGGTCGAGCTGCACATCGGCGCCGTATTCGCTCTGCAAACGGAACTTGAGCACATCGAATTGGAGTTCACCCACGACGCCCACGACAGGCACAGCGGACTTGAGCGGTTCATAAAGCTGCGTTGCACCTTCTTCCGAAAGTTCGGCAAGGCCCTTCGCCATCTGCTTAGACTTAAGCGGGTTCAAGAGCGTCACGCGGGCAAAGTGTTCCGGCGCAAAGTCCGGGATGCCCGTAAAGTTCATCTTTTCGCCGTCCGTGAGCGTATCGCCAATGCGGAAAAGTCCCGGGTCGTTGATACCCACGATGTCGCCAGCCCAGGCGTGGTCAATGACTTCCTTGTCTTTCGCGAGGAACGCGGTCGGAGCAGCCAAGCGAATATCGCGGCCGGTACGCACATGGAACACCTTTTCGCCACGGGTAAAGCTGCCCGAGCAAATTCGGAGGAAAGCCGTGCGGTCGCGGTGTTTCGGGTCCATGTTGGCCTGAATTTTGAAGACAAATGCGCTGAAAGCGTCTTCGTCCGGCTTGACCGGGCGCTTGTCGGTATCGCGGATCATCGGCGGCGGAGCGAGTTTTGCAAAAGCGTTCAAAAGCTGGCGCACACCGAAGTTGTTCACGGCAGAACCGAAGAACACCGGGCACATTTCGCCCTTGAGGAACTTTTCGTGGTCGAACGGATCCATACCGCCCGTGACCATTTCGTATTCTTCCTTGAACTGATTCACCCAGTTTTCACCGCAAAGTTCAACGAGACGCGGATCGTCCGGGCCTTCCATCTGGATAATCTCTTGCTTGCCATCGTCCGGGTTGAACGTGTGGAACGTATTTTCGGCGATGGAATAGACGCCCTTGAAAAGCTTACCGACGCCAATCGGGAGCGTAAACGGAGCGGTCTTAATCTGCAAAACGCTTTCAATCTGGTCGAGCAAGTCGAGCACATGGCGGCCATCCAAGTCCATCTTGTTGATGAACGTGATAATCGGCGTATGGCGCATGCGGCAAACATTCATCAAGCGAATAGTCTGCTTTTCAACACCGTTCACACTATCAATAAGCACGAGAGCCGCATCCACAGCGGTGAGCGCACGGTACGTATCTTCGCAAAAGTCCTGATGCCCCGGGGTATCGACGAGGTTGAACATGCAACCTTCAAACGGGAAGTTCAACACGGAACTCGAAACAGAAATACCACGCTGCTGTTCAATCTTCATCCAGTCACTAACAGTGTAGCTCTTGTTGGCCTTCGCGCGCACGTGACCAGCCTCGCGAATAACATTCCCATACCACAGGAATTTTTCGGTGATGGTGGTTTTACCGGCGTCAGGATGGCTGACGATGGCGAAAGTGCGGCGTTTTTCAATTTCTGGATTCATGGCGCCAAATATAGAAACTTTCGTATGGCGTTTCAAGAAAAAACGCCCCGCGATAATCAACCGCAGGGCGCTCTTTATTTTACAAGGAAATCGTTATTTCTTTTTCTTGTTATTGGTAGTATTACCGCGGACATCCTTAGGCTTGAACGTCACATTAATTTCGACATTCGTCACCTTAGAGCCAAGTCCAGACGGGTCGAACACCTTATACGTGAATTCATCAATTCCAGAGAAGCCCTTGTTCGGAGTGTACTCGAAGGAACCGTTCTTTTCGTTCAAGACGATTCGACCATTGCGCGGCTTCATCACCGTCTTCACGGATTCGAGCTTGTCGCCATCCGGATCCTTAGCGGCAGACATGAGGCCTGTTGCAGCCGGAACCTTGAGCGTTTCGCCTTCGCGAGTCTGGTAAGAGAGCGGCTTCGTTTCCGGAGCGTTGTTCACAGCAATCACCGTGAATGTAGCGGTCTTGTGAGCCGTTGCACCTTCCGGGTCAGTGACCGTGAACGTGATGCGTTCCGGCTTGCCCTTCCAATGAGAGTACGGCTGAGCCACAATCACAGTTTTCTTGGACTTGTCGTAAGTCACCTGCAACTGCTTCTGACCCGTGAATTTCCACTTGAGGTCGTCGAAGTTGTGGTCCTTATCGCGAGCATACTGGTCAAGCTTAATCGTTGCAATCA
>CAMUYW010000087.1 GCA_947165045.1 uncultured Fibrobacter sp.
TAGAGCAGTCCGAAAATGAATGTGTGAATTCTCTATTGTAGAATCCTTCGGCGGTCAGTAATGCGTATTGGCTTTCGAGATTGATGTTTTCAATTTTGAATTCGCCGGCGTCGTTTCGAATGGTGGCGTAAAATTCTTTGCCTGTTGGCGTGAGGCTTCCGTCTGATTTTGTTTCTTTGAGGTAAACGCTGGAACCCTTTGCGAACGGGCCTTTTTGCGAAACTCCTTCGATTGTCTTGTTGTTGATGGCCACGCCTTCGGTTTCTTCGCTGATTCCGCCTGCGGTGTCGCGGCCTCCACAAGCGCAAATGCTTGCGATGATTGCAAGTGCATTAAAAATTTTTAAGGAAATGCGTTTCATTTTAAACCTCGCTACTTGACGGATCTTCTGGGGCGCGTTTTTTGATGTTTTTGGATAATGGAAATAATTGCACGTTGAGTCTGCAAATTTTTTCGACATCGTCTTCGGCAGAGACTAATGCGAAAATTTTTCGGCGGCATTCTTTCAGTTCTTCCATGACTTGGTGGTAGCTTTTTTCGGTGACACCCATGGTGAGGCCGCTAAAGAATCTTTCTGAGATGGGGAGGTCATCGAATGCTTGCAAGGCGAATACGCCCATTTGCCGTATCAGGGAATGTACTGGGATCGAAACAAAGTCTAAGCGCCCCGTAGAAATCAGTTTGTCTGTTTGGTGATAATTGCCTTTTTCGTCTACGGTCAAAAAGTTGTTCTTGACAAGGAAATTTAAGCTGTCGCTTATATCGGCTGCGGTGACCGGAATGCGAATGGCTTTGGCGATTTCGAGAGGCTTTGCGCCGGGCATGGCGGGGGCGAGTTCGCGAACGACGGAGTGGATCCAGGATTCGTAATAAGAGTAAGATTCGCTGCCGAGCAATTTGACATTATGTGCGGATGTAATCTGTTGGATTTCTTCGAAGCATTTCTTTTTTTGATTGTCGTTTTTGGCGTTCTCGTATCGGACCAGCAACATGAAGTAGTCGTATTCGAAATCTTGCAGTTGCATGGCGATGGCGGTTTTGTGTGCACCCTCTTCTACAAGGCGCGTTTTGTGGTCGCTAACGAGTTTGAGGTAGGAACCGGATGCGAAACCGGCCTGCTTTGCAAACGCTCTCCACGTGAAGGCGGACGTGCGCTTCTTTTCGGTGTAGAAGTCCTGGATGTATTGGTGGTAATCCTGATATTCGATTACGGATTTAAGCATGCTGAAAAAAATACTCAAAATGCTTGTGAAAAACAATGTGAAATAAAACAAAAATGCTTAAAAATAAGCAAATTAAATGTTTTAGACGTGTGTGAAAATTAAATTTTTAATTATATAAAACAAAATCGGCGAGATATAAAACAAAACCATTTCAGGGCGAGTTTTGCGGTATATTTGCTTGTTGTTTTTATCGAGCGTTACTGCGTAAGCAAAATGCCATGATCGCGAATGCGCCTGCGACGTTCATGCTCGCTTTGCGGCCTGCCATTGGGATAGTGACTTTCATGGTGGCTTCGGCCATGATTTCTGGGGCGATGCCGAGTTCTTCGTTGCCGAGAACGATTAAACCTTTTTCGGGCCATGTTACATTGTTTATGCTTGGAATGTTTTCGCCCGTTTCAAGTGCGATGATTTCATAACCGTTTTCTTTGTGCCACTTGATGCAATCGAATGGGCTTTCCCAACGCTTGATGGGGATCCATTCTTGGCAGCCGCGCGCGGCGCTTTTAACGGTCACATGGTCGGGATTGCAGCTATAGCCGCTCAAGTGTACGCCTTCGAGGCCAAAACAGTCTGTGCTGCGGATGATGGAGCCCACGTTGAATGCGCTGCGGAGATTGTGGACGAGGACTGCAAATTGAATCGGCTTTTCGTTAGCCACTTCGCGGTCGCCCGGTTCTTGTTCTAGGTACACGTCGCGTTCAAAGCCAAGACCTGCTCGGGTGCGGAAAGTTTTGTACAAGTCGATCATTTGTGCTTGATTCTTGCCGGTCAATCGTTCGGATTCGGGCAAGTGGAGCCATTCGGTGTAGGTCTCGAATTCACGACGAGCGCGCGGCACATCGTCGCCTAGCTGCAAAATAATAACGCGTAAAAGTTCGGCGAGCCTCTTGAATTTTGAGGGCTCTTTCATGGCTAAAAATTTTGGTTCGGTGTACATGGCTAAAATGATAGAAAAGTTGCTATCCCAAGGGCTTAAAATGGGCTTTTTTACATGTGTTTTTAACGTTTTTGACGCAATTTTATCCCCCTTTTTTCTAAATTGCATATAAATGGAAAAAATACGGAAAACTAGGGTATTAATCACTAACGACGATGGCGTTGGTAGTGTTAATCTGCACGCTCTTGCGCTTGCGTTGAGTGATGTTTCCGATGTGTATGTTTTTGCACCTGAAGATGAACAGAGCGGTGTTGGTCATGCTTTTACGGTTCGTCGCGGGTTGCGGATTCAAAAGGTCGAAGCTGTTCCGGGAAAGGCCCAGTTGCCTTATGGGGTTTACTCGGTTTCGGGGACTCCGGCAGATTGTGTCAAGTTTGCCATTGGACATTTTGCAAATCATGGGCTTGACGATAATTCTGTAGTTCCGCAAGGCTTTGATGTGTGTTTTTCGGGTGTGAATGTGGGCGAAAATTCCGGTGTGTCGTCGCTTTATTCGGGGACTGTTGCCGGGGCCCGTGAGGCCGCTCTTTGGGGCGTGCCCGCAGTAGCGCTCTCGCTTAGAGGCTTGAAGGGAAATTTGCTTCAAGTGGCAATTAAATTTGCTCAGAAAGTTGTTTCCAAAAAAATGTTCGAAAAAATTCCTAAGGGCGTTTTTTGGAATGTGAATTTCCCGAAAGTCAAGGATGACGAATTTAAGGGCTTTAAAGCTTGTTCCATGGATCAGGGAATGTTTACTGACCATTATGACCACAAAGATGGACTGTGGTTTTTGGATGGCGAAAAGCTTTGGTCGAAAGCACCTGATGGCTCAGATGATTGTATGCTCGATAAAGGCTATGCGACAATTACACCGCACCGCATAGACCAGACCGACCAGGAAAGTTTAGAATTAATAAGTGAATTGTTAGAGGTTAACTAATGTCAGAAGAAATGGTACCTGGATCGCAGTTTAAGAGTCTTGTCGAACAAGACATGCAAGACTGCTATCTTCGCTACTCGATGAGTGTTATTGTCGCTCGTGCATTGCCGGATGCGCGCGATGGCTTTAAGCCTGTGCATCGCCGTGTGATGTTCAGTATGCACAAGTTGGGCGTGGTTCCGAATAAGGGAACGGTTAAGTCTGCCCGTATCGTGGGTGATGTTATCGGTAAGTATCACCCGCATGGTGATTCCGCTGTTTACGAAACTCTTGCACGTATGGCGCAGGACTTCTCCTTGCGTTATCCGTTGGTATTTGGTCAGGGTAACTTCGGTTCTATTGACGGTGACAGCCCGGCTGCTATGCGTTACACCGAAGCAAAGATGAATAACCTTGGCGCTCTCATGCTCGAAGATCTTGAAAAAGATACGGTCGACATGGGCCCGAACTACGATGAATCTCTTGAAGAACCGTTGGTGCTCCCGTCTGCGCTCCCGAACATGATTGTGAACGGAACGTCGGGTATTGCTGTGGGTATGGCAACGAACATGGCACCGCACAACTTGCGCGAAGTCGGTGCTGCAATACACGCCATGGCCGAGAATCCGGATATCACCGGTGAAGAATTGATGGAATACGTGAAGGGGCCGGACTTCCCGACAGGCGCTATTGTCTGTGGACGTTCAGGCATTCGCGAAGCTTACCTCACGGGTCATGGTCGCGTTCGCGTTCGCGCCCGCACTGAAATTGAAACGGATGCCAAGGGCAAGCCGCGCATCATCGTGACGGAAATCCCGTACATGGTGAACAAGGCCGAACTCTGCAAGAAGATTGCAGACCTCGTTCGCGACAAGCGCGTTGATGGCATTACGGATATCCGTGATGAATCTAGCCGCGACATCCGCATTGTGATTGAACTCCGCCGTGATGCTGTGGGTGAAGTTGTTTTGAATAATTTGTTCAAATACACGCAACTCCAGACGACGTTCAGCATTTACAACTTGGCACTTGTCAATAACCTCCCGAAGCTCCTTACGCTCAAGGACCTTTTGCAGGTTTACATTGACCACCGCCTCGATGTGATTACGCGTGCAACGCAGTTCGATTTGAAGAAGGCCGAAGCCCGCTTGCACATCATCGAAGGTTTGCGCATCGCAACGCAGAACATCGACGAAGTCGTGCAGATTATCAAGGCTAGCAAGACGACCGAAATTGCAAAGCAGAGCTTGCAAGACCGCTTTGGCCTGGATGAAATCCAGTCGCAGGCTATCGTCGATATGCGCCTTGGTCAGCTCACCGGCCTCAATCTCGAAAAGTTGGAAGCTGAGTACAACGAACTCGTTGCTACCGTTGCTGACTTGAAGGATATTTTGGCAAAGCGCGAACGTCGCGTGGCTATCATGCTTGAAAAGCTTGACGCTGTTGTGGCAAAGTACGGTGACGAACGCCGCACAACGATTGGCGAAGCTATTGACGATAGCGATGATGAAGACCTCATTGCCGAAGAAGAACAGGTCATTACGCTCAGTAAGGAAGGCTACATCCGTCGCTTGCCGATTGATACGTTCAAGGCTCAGAACCGCGGTGGTAAAGGCATTATCGGTGCCGGCCTCAAGGACGAAGATAACGTTGAGCAGATTTTCACGGCTAGCACGCACAGCTACTTGCTCGTGTTCACGAACAAGGGTCGTGTCTACTGGACGAAGGTTTACCGCTTGCCGGAAGGTGCCCGTAATGGCAAGGGCCGTCCGATTGTAAACTTTGTTGCTCTCACCGAAGGCGAAAAGGTGCAGGCCATTGTGCCGGTCCGCAAGTTCGGTGGTTACTTCTGCCTCGTATTTGCAACGAAGAAGGGTGTCATCAACAAGATGGACCTCACGCTCTTTAGCCGTCCGCGTAAGGCTGGCGTCAATGCTATCAGCCTCGACGAAGACGATGAATTGGTGAAGGTGCAGCTCGTGGGCATGACTGCTGAAGAATTCGAAGCAAGCCATGCCGCTGGTGCTGATGATGCTGCCGATGCTCAGGCTGCAAACGAAGCCGCTGATGCCGCCGCAGAAAATGCCGCAGCTGAAGGTGCCGAAGAATCCGAAGACGGTGAAGATTTCGCAAACCGCCCGATTGCTAAGGATCTCTTGATGATTGCCACCAAGAACGGTCAGGCCGTCACGTTCCCGATTAGCTGCTTCCGCTCGATGGGCCGCGGCACGCACGGCGTGAAGGGCATTACGCTCGCCGAAGGCGACGAAGTCATTTCGCTCTTGTGGCTCAAGGCTGGCAACAAGATTTTGACCATTACCGAAAAGGGTTATGGTAAGCGTTCTGAACCGGGCTCTTACCGTGTGACCCGCCGTGGTAGCAAGGGTGTCCGCAACTTGAACGTCACCGACAAGATTGGTGCAGCCGTGTTCGTGGAAAGCGTTGCTGACGATTACGATTTGATCATTACAAGTAAGGATGGTCAGGTCATTCGCATCAAGGCTGCCGATATCCGCCTCACGGGCCGCAATGCTCAGGGCGTTAAGGCAATTACGCTGCGCGATGGTGACGTCGTGAAGGATGCAACCGCACTCCCGAGCGTCGAAGATATCGAACAGGACAGTGCCGACGCCAAGGAAACCTTCGACAAGGTCAAGGGCGTTGAAGTCGATGACGATTCCGTTGTAAAGGACGATGCCGAAAAGCAGGACGTCGGCCCGACGGAAACTGAAGAATAATCGGAACTAAAATTCCCGAAAATTCAGAATACTTTAGTCTCTTCCCGAAATTTCGCCGGGAAGAGGCTTTTTTTTATGGTTCTTGGTCGCCTGTAAGCCGCGGGCCTGTGCCGAGCGGTCGCCAGTGAGCAACAAAGCCCCAGTTCTATAACTGGGGCGGTTGCGAGAGCGAGGTAACGATGGATTTTTTTTTTGCAAAAGAACCGAGCGGTCGTCAAATGTAAACTTTATGTCGTTGTTTTTTTCAACAACAAACATTTGTTTAATATAGGTCTTTTTTCATTTGCCACTCATATATTATGTTCAGCATAACTATAATGTGAGGAGTACATTAATATGAAAAAATATTTCAGTACAGCCAAGATCGGGTTAGCTCTAGCATTTGGTTTGGCATCTGGAGCGTTTGCTCAGGATTTCTGTACCAATGCTCAGCATTCCGGCCAGAAAGTGACGATTTCTTCGAACCAAACCGGTAAAATCGGTGATATTGGTTACGAACTTTGGGACGAAAACGGCCATGGTGGTAGCGCTACGTTCTATAGCGACGGCTCCATGGAATGCGATATCACTGGCGCTAAGGACTATCTCTGCCGCGCAGGTCTTTCCCTCGGTAGTAACAAGACCTATAAGGATCTCGGTGGTGACATGATTGCCGAGTTCAAGCTTGTGAAGAGCAATGCCCAGAATGTGGGTTATTCCTATATCGGTATTTACGGCTGGATGGAAGGTGTTGAAGGCACTGCAAGTAAACTGGTCGAATACTATGTGATTGATAACACACTCGCCAATGACATGCCGGGTAGCTGGATTGGTAACGAAAAGAAGGGTACCATTACGGTTGACGGCGGCACCTATACGGTTTACCGCAACACACGTACCGGTCCGGCTATTAAGAACAGCGGTAACGTGACGTTCTATCAGTATTTCAGCGTCCGTACCTCGCCTCGTGACTGCGGTACCATCAATATTTCCGAACACATGAGACAGTGGGAAAAGATGGGCATGAAGATGGGCGTGCTTTATGAAGCCAAGGTGCTTGGTGAAGCTGGTAACGTGAATGGTGAAGTTCGCGGTGGTCACATGGACTTCCCGCATGCAAAGGTTTATGTGTCTAATGGACCGACCTCTAGTGCCTCTACTCAGTCCAGCTCTTCTGCAGGAACAGTGAAATCTAGCTCTTCTAAGGGCAGCAGCACTGTTTCCGGTACGATTGATGCCTGTAAGGATCAGATGGGCCATGAAGGCAAAGAAACGAGAACTCAGGGTCAGAACAACTCTAGCGTGACGGGTAACGTCGGCAGCTCTCCGTACCACTATGAAATCTGGTACCAGGGTGGCAATAACTCCATGACCTACTATGATAACGGAACTTATAAGGCCAGCTGGAGTAATACGGGTGACTTCCTTGCCCGTGTCGGCTTCAAGTATGATGAAAAGCAGACTTATGAACAAGTTGGCCCCATCGATGCCTATTTCAACTGGAAAAAACAGGGTTCTGCCGGTGGCTACAACTACATTGGTATCTATGGCTGGACGGTTGATCCGCTTGTAGAATACTACATCGTGGATGACTGGTTCAACAAGCCGGGTGCAAATCTCCTTGGCCAGAGAAAGGGTGAATTCACGGTTGACGGTGATACCTACGAAATTTGGCAGAACACTCGTGTAAACAAGCCCTCCATTAAGGGGGATCAGACTTTCCCGCAGTTCTTCAGCGTGCGTAAGAGTGCTCGTTCCTGCGGCCATATCGACATCACGGCTCACTTCAAGAAATGGGAATCCCTCGGCATGAAGATGGGTAAGATGTACGAAGCCAAGGTGCTCGTCGAAGCGGGTGGTGGAACGGGTTCGTTCGATGTCACCTACTTCAAGATGACCGACAAGAAGCATCCGCTTGAAGAACCTGTGCCGGAATCAAGCTCTTCTGAAGCTCCGAAGTCCAGCTCTTCTAAGAAGGTTGAATCTTCTAGCAGCGCGACTGGTATACATATGGTTCCGAGAATGGAACTCAAGAGTGGTGATGTTCAGGTGTTCGACATGCAGGGTCGCTATCTCGGTAACGTGAAGGTTGCTGCAGGTGCTTCCGTGAATGAAGTCCTCAAGGTTAACTTCAAGAATTCCGGCATTTACATGGTGAAGCAGGGCAATTACATGCAGCGCTTCTCCGTGAAGTAAAAAAGTCTCTCCTCCTAAAGACTGTAAAAACGCTCCCCTATGGGGAGCGTTTTTGCATGTGTGAGTGTGGGGGGGGGGAACGCATGGGGAACGCGGCATCCCGGGCCAAAAGAAACGCAAAAAGAAATGCGCCGGAATTTACCCGGCGCGTTTCTCATATCATTCTAGTATCCATCGTCATTCCGGCCACTGAGCCGGAATCCAGACAAATTACTTCTTCTTAGACTTTTTTGGGGGATGGACTGCGATTTTCTTCACGCTCTTGTCTTCTTCCTTGGCTGCCTTTTCAGCTTCCTTGAACATGGCTTCCACCTGTTCGAGAGCGCCGTTCGGATCTTCTTCGATGATTTCAGAAGCTTCGTCCACGAGTTCTGCGAATTCGTCGTACCAGTCAGCGAAGATTTCGACTTCGAGGTGGTCCACACCCGGAACCGTCAAGCGCACGCCGCAGCATTCGCCAACGCGGTCGAGGAACTTTGCAATTTCCGGACGGAGGAGGGAGAGGTCAAGACCTTCGAGATCTTCCGGTTCCAAGAGAACGCCGTCAACCTTGTCATCGTCTTCAGCCTTCTTGGACTTCTTGTCGCCCTTCTTGCACTTGCAGTTTTCACCGCAGCAGCATTCGTTGTTGAAGTCGCCGTTCATGGCGAGATATTCTTCGTCATCAACGCCACTGTCGTAGTAGAATTCGTCATCTTCAAGATAAAGTGTTTCAACGAAGATGCTCTTTGCACCGAGGGTCTTGGCTGCTGTCAAGAATTCCTTGAGGTCGCCGCCGAAGTAACGAGTGGCTTCGGCTTCTTCGTTCAAAGTCTGAACTGGGATGGGGAGAAGCTTCTGCTTCTTGATGTGGTCACAGACCAAGTCAGTAACGGATTTTTCATTCTTAGCCATTGTGTTTCTCCTTAAACATGATACTTCTTCAGGCTTGTTGCCTTTTCGTCGATGAGCTTCATGATGCGGGCAACTGCGTCAGCACCGTTAGCCGTGTCCTTCACGCTTACGAGCGGCTGGAACAGCGGGCTGTTGAAGAGCGTTCCGAGAGGAATCGGGTTCTTGCGGCAGAACGTAGCGTCGATGTAGTCGCGAGCAGCTTTCTGCAAGCTATGAGCCTTGTCCTTGTCGCCTGCTTGGAATGCCTTGTAGAGGTCAACGAAAATCTTGCAAGCTTCCGGAATGTTGCCTGTAGCGCTCACGATACCCGTGCCGCCCATTTCGAGGAGGTCTGCAAAGAGACCGTCTTCACCACTCATCACAGCGAAGTCCTTGCCCTTCGTTTCCTTGATGACGCGCATCGTGTCTTCGTGGAACTTTTCACCAAAGCCGAATTCGACCGCCTGCTTGAGACCGATGATGTTCTTGTCTTCGGCAAGAGCGATAAGCGTGTCCGGATGAACGTAGCTGGAAGTACGGCCCGGAACGTTGTAAATAACGATCTTGGCGCCCGTTTCGCTACTGAGCGTCTGGTAGTGCTTGAGCAAACCTTCCTGCGGAGGATTGTTGTAGTAGCCCGTGACGCAGAGGACTGCCACCGGAGCAATCTTCAAAACATTTTCAATCATCTCGATAGATTCGCGAGTGCAGTTGGAACCTGCGCCTGCAATCACAGGAACGCGACCATCGACATAGTCCAAAGTAAACTTGATCACGTCAAGGTGCTGCTGCGGAGAAACCGTGGCACTCTGACCTGTGGTCACTGCAGGGAGAACGCCGCTTGCTCCTGCTGCAATAACATCGTCAATCATCTGACCCATCTTCTTGTAGTCGATGGAGTTGCGAAGGTTCTTAGGATCGTCGTTCTTTAGCGGGGTGAACAACGCGGGAAATACACCAGTAAGTTGAGAAGCGTTAGTAATCTGCATAGTAACTAAAATATAGTATTAGATGATAAATGCGTAAGGCGAATATCGCGGCAAAAAACTTGTTTTTTGACATGATTGAGCCAAGCATTTAGCACGAAGTGCAAAGACGAGAGACGAAAGACGAGAAAGAAGGTGTCATTCTGAGCCACTCGCTTGAATCCCTTGCATGTCATTCTCGACCAACGGGAGGGAATCCATACAGTTCCAATCGAAAAATTTAGTGCTGTTGACATTGGGTGGGGAAGGTGTCCTCCTGAAAAAAGGCTTACGAAGATGGTATGATTGAGTCTGATCGATTATGTCAAGTCGATGTTTGCTTTAGACAATAAAGCGGGGTGTCGTTTTTTTTGTATATTCGTAATATGAATAAATTTACTTTTACTGCATCTGTTTGTGTAGCTTTTTTCTTTGCCGCCTGTGGCGATGATGGTGGTTCTGCTACACGTCCTTCGGAGGAATCTTCGTCTAGTGTTGCTCTGTCCTCGTCTTCATCTTCTGTCATTCCCAGCTCTTCTAGCAGTAAGGTCACTGAGCCTGCCGAAGTGACGAAAGGATCCATAACCGACACCCGCGACGGTCATTCCTACAAGACCGTTACTATAGGCTCTCAGACGTGGATGGCTCAGAACTTGAATTACGAAACGGCGAACAGTTACTGCTACAGCAATAACGCATCCAA
>CAMUYW010000088.1 GCA_947165045.1 uncultured Fibrobacter sp.
CTGCTAGGCCTCTCGGTGCCTGCGAAACCAGTTGTTGCTAGAGGTATGGTGGCAAACTTTGCGAACAGCGTAGGTAGCGTGCTTTCCGGTGATGCCAAGGTCTCTGGTGAAGAAAAGTACCGCGTGTTCAACATGCTCCAGCGTGGTGCTCGCGAAAGTGTTTCGTTGCAGGAACGTTTGTACAAGCCGCTTGTGCCGTGGGTGAATTTCGGTATTATGCCGCTCTTTGCACTTGCAAATGCTGGTGTAGAAATCAAGCTTGGCGGTCTTGATGTCCCTGTGCTCAGCGCTGTTGCTTTGGCTCTTATTTTTGGTAAGCCTATTGGTATTTTCCTCTTCAGCCTTTTGTCTGTGAAGATTGGCGTTTCTAAAAAGCCGAGCTATTCCTGGAAGGTTCTTTGGGGGGGCGGCATGCTAGCCGGTATCGGATTTACGATGGCTTTGTTCGTAGCTGGCCTTGCGTTTGAAGATGGCGCGAACAAGGATTCTGCAAAGTTGGGTATTCTCCTCGGAAGCTTTAGCGCTGCAATCCTCGGCACCATCTACATGAGCCTCGTCTCGAAGAAAGAGTAGGTTTGCCTCACTTCGTCTACATGTTGCGCTGCAAAGGCAATCGCATTTACACGGGTTATGCCGTAGATGTCGAAGCCCGTTATAACGAGCACTGCTGTGGGCGAGGTGCTAAATTCACAAAAGCATTCCCGCCGGAATGCGTGCTGCGGACATTTGAACTAGAAACTCGCGAAGAAGCGCTCCGCCTAGAAGCTCGCATTAAAAAACTCAAGCGCCTGCAAAAAGAATTACTCGCTGCAGGCGACTCTGAACTCGAATCAAAATTACTCGCCAGCCTCAGCGAACTCCTAAAACCGCGCAAAAAGTACCGTAAAAATCGTCGCTAAACGCCGCATGTTGGAAACAGCGCTGTAATAAAAAGCGCGCAGCCTACTTGACAATTAAATCTACGACAAGCGCAATAGCCATTCCAATGCTACAAATGCTGATGAACCGCTGGATGAACTTGTTGCCTTTCTTGCGCTGCGTAAAGCTGCCGAGGTAACCGCCGAACCAAGCCCCGACTGCCATGACAATCGCGATGGGCCAATTGATTTTCCCTGCAACGCCAAGTGCTATGGTGCTTACAATCAAGAACACGTTCGTAAGCGCGTTCTTAATAGCATTCACGTGAATCGGGTCCAGTCCGGTGTAGCGCGTGAGTCCGAAAATTTGTACAAAGCCAACGCCCACTTGCACAATGCATCCGTAAACAGCAATTCCGAAAAATCCGAGTGCGCCTTTGAACGTTAACTTTTCAGGCGGCGTCTCAGGCGGCTTGCCGAGAATGTCCTTGCGCAAGTTGCTCATGACCACCACAAGGCAAATCACAACTGCGAGAATCGCTTGGAAAAGTTTGTCGCCAATGCGTACCAAGAAACATGCGCCGACGAGCGCGCCGAAAAATGTAGGCAACAGCAATTGCAAGAAAATTTTCTTGTTCAAATAGCCATGACGCGCGAGATTGATTGCGCTGCTGAAGTTCCCGATAATGAGCCCGATGCGGTTCGTGCCGTTTGCGACGGTTGCGGGGAGCCCGAGAAAAATCATGATGGGGAGGCTAAGCGTAGAGCCGCCTCCGGCAATGCTGTTGATGAGACTTACGATTGCGCCCAAGATGAAAAACGCTGGGTACTGGGCGTAATTCCACCATTCTGTCACTTGGCGAGTTCCTTTTCGATGAACTTTCTATTGCTTTCGACTTTCTCGCGCTGCGTTGTCTCCGGGAATTCCGCAAGGCATTTGTCGAGCGGAGCGATAGCTTCGTTCAGCAATTTCTTTTTCTTTGTTTCGTCCGTTTGCTTTAAGGACTTTGCGAAAATTTGCGATGTCGTTTTGCGTTGCTTGTTGCAGTATGCATCCGCAAGGACGATGTACTTTTCATTCGCTTCCTTGCGGTACTTGCTCGACTTGAGCTTGTTCAACAAGTCTTTTGCCTTTTCGAATTTTTCATTCGCGATGAGCGTGTCGGCTTGAGCGAGTGCCTTTTCTGGGTCGTTCTTTTCCCACATTTTTGCGGTTTCAGAATCGAGCGATTTTTCAAGTTCGTCGACATGCTTGAGAAAATCTTGCACGTGGAGCGTGTCTTCGAAATCGCGATAGCGGATGCGGAACGTTTCAGTCTGCTTGCGTGCTTCGGCGAATTGCGCCTTTTCATCAGCAAGAGTCTTGATTTCGTTAAATTCCTTTGTCGCTTTTTTGAGCGTGTTCGTGTAAGCGATTTTCTTTTGGCCTGCGGCCCAGTTTGCAAGCGAATCGCCCGGAGCGAGTTGTGCAATCAAACTGTCGGCGGTCTCGGAAACCATGCTGTACGAGGCTTGCACACGGTTCATGTTTTGAATTTGGAGTGCCATGGATTCAAATTCTTTTGCCTTTTCTTCGCGGCGCTTTCCGAAATCAGAACGCAATGTGTCCGAATAAGCCTGCCATTCTTGCCACATCGGGGCCATGGACGAAAAACTATTTAGAATAACAGAAGCGGAATCGGTTTGACCAGCTCTGCTAAGCGTGTCGGCGTAGCTAAACACGTAATTGGCGAGTGCCGGGAATGCCTTGTACGGGTCCATCGTCGTTTCGAGCGTGCAGTGCGAAAAGTGCGTTTTGTCGCAAGGCGGCAACATCATCATGACCGTATCGACTCTAGTTTGTACGAGAACTGTAGGCGTTACGTCTTGCGCTTGGTCGGGAGTTGTGATGTTGAACTGGTCGAGCAACTGCGTGGCGCTATCTCCGGTAACGACCTGCATTTCGGTGTGTGTGCCGGTTTGTGTTTCGGCCGCATGGACCGTGTCTTGTCCCAAAATAATCGGTGTTTTTACACTAGTTGCATCTGGTGCCGGGCACTGGTTTGTTCCGATACACGCCGTGAGCGAAAGTGCTGCTGCGGTTGTTGCAATCTGAACGAAAACAGTCTTTTTTGACATGGAACATCTCCGGAATGAATGCAAAAATCTATCGAAAAGATAACAATTTTTTACTCAGCATCTGCTTCGATTGGGACGAAGGCGTTTTGACTATTAAAGTTCTCAGGCAAATCCCAGTCGTCGTCCTTAGGCATTGCGGCCTGCGGTTTCGGCGGTTGTAGCGTCTTGACCACAGGAGGGACAGTGACGATGTTCTGCGCTGTTGCGGATTTCGCTTCGGTCGAAGCTTCTGCCGCCTTCTTGACGGAATCAGCCTTCATGACTTCTGAAACTGGTCTTGCATCTGCCGGAATAACTTGTTGCGCGGTCTGCGCGGTTCCCTGTGCGACTCCCGCGGCAGTCCCGGCCGGCGTAGCGCCAGCCTGCGGTTCCTGCGAAACTGCAGACGGTGCTGATTGCGGTATCGGCAAACTTACGACAATTCCCGATTTAGCAATTGTTTCTGCGGCAATCTTTTGCACTTGCGGCGGCGTAAATCCTGGCACATCGAGCCACGGGAGCGGGCGTCCCTTTTCTCCGTTTACGAGTGCTTCGCCTGTCATTGCATCGACCGTGAGTTCGCCGCGTTCGTTTGTCAGCATCAACGGAACTTCGCCTGTCGCAAGCATCGAAATGTCGAGGAAATCGATCTTTTGCGGAATTCCAAGAATGTCAATTTCTTCTTTAGCGAATGTAGCCCATTGCGGTAGACCACCCGAGGCGCCTGCAATACGTGTACGTCCCGATTTCAAAGGCTTGTTGTCGTCAAAGCCCACATAACTTCCGATTGCGACAACAGAGTCAAGTGCAATACCATTTTTTTCCTTCACGTATGTCGGGAGCGCTCCAAGGAATGCTACGTTTCTGTAATCGTTTGTGGTTCCTGTCTTGCCCATGACCGGGAAGCGGAGCTTCGATGCGCCTTCTGGATTCTTGACGCTGAGTGCAGTAAGCTGGCTGTGAGCGGTACCGTTTGTGAACACGGAGCGTAACATAACGCCCATCTGAGTTGTTACAGTATCGTCGAGCACCGTCATGGATTCCATTTTGTTTTTAAAGATGGTGCGTCCGTCGCGATTCTTGATTTCCTTGATAAAACAAGGATCTGTCCAGTTAGCGTCTTTGCATTTAAAGATCTTTCCGGTAAGGAGTGTTTGGTATGCCGTTGTAATTTCGGCAAGCGTAATGTCGTTCACGCCGAGAGGCATACTGAATACTTTTTGCAATTTTTGGTGGATGCCGATTTCGTTTGCGAAACGAGCGTAATCAGCCATTGAAAGTGCACGACGGTAATCCGGCCAGTAGCGCAAATGGGCCATATCGTAATAATCCGCATCGCTATCCACAGGCTCGATCATAGCGTTCAAACGCTTAAAATCGGCGAGCGTGAAGTTGTCTATAAGCTGCACAGAATCAAGTGGCAACAATTTTACAGATTCATCGGGGTCGAGCTCCTGAATTTCGCGAGCGCGCCAAATTTCGGAATAACGTTTGAAGTTGTGGTTGACATACTTTGTAATCTTTGGATCTTTCTTTGCTTGTTTCAATCCGATGTCGTTGAACATGCCGTAGCGCAAGTTCTGCACGGCGCGGGCCTGCAATACCTTGCCATCGTTCATGTAGCGTTCCACAAGCGCATCGCGAGCCTTCGTGAATTCGATTTCACGCTTGACTTCTTCCTTCATCATGAGACCGTACTTGTCGCGCAAACGTTCGACAAACTTGATGCGTTCTTCGCCTTCGGCACGTGCAAATCCGTTTTCGCGAGCAACGTCTTCAAATTCCTTGTCTGAAAGTTTATCTAAAAGATGTTCCAAAAGCCAGATGCTAGCAATGTTTTCGGAGCGTGTGGCCGCCCATGCAATGCTTACAACGTCACCCTTGTTCTTGTGGTCTGGGCGCGGGAAGTAGAACTGGTTGCCGTATTGGAAAGCATTGAATTCGTTTTCGAGATTGTCGAGGTAGTTCCAATGGTACTTGAGTGCGAGTGCATAAAGGATTGGCTTCCAGCTAGAACCGAGCTGACGGAGTGCCTTGAAGCTGCGGTCGAATCCCGTGTTGTGGAAACCGCCTTGGCTGGCGAGTACCTTGCCGTTTTGGATAGCGATCAAAGCGCCTTGCAGTACCGGTTCTGTTTCGATTTTGCACGGAGCGTAACCGTCAATCGGAGTTTCGTCGATAATACTTACGAGGAGAATGGCGCCCGGCTTGAGCTGGGTCGCGAGAATCTTGTTCACATCGCCACCGGCGAGCTTTGCAAAATCATTGACCGCTTGTTCTGTAACGATGCCCTTGAGTTGTCCGAAGTTGAGCTTGAGCGATTGGAGTCTGCCGGTGGTGTCGTAGAATACGCTATCCACGGCGCCGTACAGGTAATCGCCTTTGCGCGCGTTGCGTGCGCGGTTTGCAAATTGTGCCTTGGGGAGTACAAAGCCGCCGAGTTGCAGTTGCAAGTTGCTGATGTTTGTCTGTAATGAGCGCTTGGCAGCGTCCTGCGATTTGGCGTTGAGGGTCGTCGTGATTTCGAGCTGGGCCTTACGCCAGTCCTCAATGCCTTCTGCTTGGAAAAGGTCGTGGAAAAAGTCGCTGTCCAAACGTTCCTCTAGGCGTTCGAGCGTTGTGCTCATCGTAAAGCGGAAGTTGCCGTGGTTGAATTCGAGCGGTCTTGCGAGTGCCGCATCCATGTCGGCCTGTTCGATGTAGCCTTCTTCGACCATGCGTCCGAGCACGTACTTGAGTCGCGTTTCACCGCGTTCGAGCGCTTTTTGTCTGCGTTCTTCCGTGCGCTGGATGAACGGGTCATAGTTGAACGGACCTTTGACCGAGCCTGCGATGAATGCGCATTCGGCAAGCGTCAAATCCTTGAGTTCCTTGTTAAAGAAGTACTGTGCAGCGATAGCCACGCCTTTGCCTGTACCCGAAACGTGGAACTGGTTCAGGTAAAATTCGAGAATGTCTTCCTTGGAAAAGTGCTTTTCCATGCGGAGCGCGTTTAAAAATTCCTTGAGCTTTTCTTTAATGCTGCGTTCTTCGCGGCCAAAAATGTTCTTGACGGCTTGTTGCGTGAGCGATGATCCGCCTTGGCTCATTCTCCCGGATTTGACGTTGTGGGCCATGGCGCGCATAAAACCCTTCAGGTCGTAGCCGTTGTGGGTCCAATAGCGGGAGTCTTCAGCGGCGATAAGGGCGTTGATCAGGTTGACCGGAATGTCGCCATAGGGGACGTACACGCGGTGGTTGGCATCGAAAAAGGCGCCCAACAAGTTTTCGCCATCTTCATAGAATACGCGAGTTTCGCCAGAAAGTACCTGTAAAATGGTAGAGCGGTTGAACAGGTTGTCCGGGTCACGTTCGGGGAGAATCTTGAACACGACGATATAAAAGGGGATGTAGCATATCAGAGCTACGAGAAAGAAGGCTACTATAATTTTGACGAACTTATTCATACTTTGTGTAACTTGTTGATTATTAACGACTTACAAAATATAAAAGTTTTGAGGACGTGTCCCGCCGGAGGGCTTGCATCATGTAAAAAATACGCTTATTTGCGAGGAAAAACAATGAAATTGCCCTTTACCCCTTGAAAATTCACTGAAAATTTGTTAAAATTTGGTCCCCAAGATGGGAAGATGGCCGAGTTGGCCGAAGGCGCGTCCCTGCTAAGGACGTATAGGACTTAATCCTATCGCGAGTTCGAATCTCGCTCTTCCCGCTGAAAAGCCCCGAGTCAAACGACTCGGGGTTTTTTCTACCTACCCTTCTTCATCTTGCTCTTGTCAATGTACATAAAGGTATCGGCTCGCTTGAGCACGTCCTTTACGCTCTCGTCAATTTGGCTGTTGTAATCCGCCATGCCCGCGGCAAACGAAATGCGTTCCGTTGGGGACTTGGACTTTAGATTTATTGCCGTCTTGAGCTTTTCGAAAAGTTCTGTTCGCTTTTCGTATTGATTGTCGTAGAGAATGATGGCGAATTCATCGCCGCCAATGCGGAATACGGGACTGTGGCTGAATATATTGCAGAAAACCTTGCAACTGTTCTTAAGGTATTCGTTGCCTTTGTCGTGCCCAAAGTTATCGTTGATGTATTTCAGGTCGTTTACGTCACATTCTACAATGGCGAACCTAATCTTGTGCCCTTGCTTAATTTGGTTGTCGATAAGATCGCACTTGACCTTGAATGCGGCGGCACTCCCGATGCCTGTGAGCGGGTCTTTATTCGCGATAAGCTTTGTATGCTGAAGGTCTTTTCTTAATTTTTGAGCAGTTTCTTCGAGGCGGTGTTCTTCTTCGACGTTGGTAATGCCGACAATAAATGCCTGCGAATTGCTCTTGTCACTTGCAATCTTTAAGCGGTAATGTTCTGTGCGCTCGTCGATATTGGCTAGGAATGGGAGCGTGTAGTAAGGGGCCGTCTGTAAAATTTCGATGCACTTTTCGAGAGTCGATTTTTCGATAAATTCACTAAACTCGTTGGGAACATAAATTCGCCTCATCAAGTCGTCAAAACTCTTGGGACTCGCTGAGTTGCGGCCTTCCCAAAGGAGTGGTGCGAACTTTTCGCTCACCTGGAAATACTTAGCTTGGTTCTTGGCTGTGTTCACGTACACAACTAAGTCGTAGTCGGCGGAGAGACCGGAGATGATGACTGCCTTTTGCGAGAGGTCCCTGTTTCTGCTGATTTTCGAGATGAAGAATGCGTAGATGGTGCAGCAACCGAGCATGAACCCGATGGAGTTGCAAGGGGCGAGTGGGTATGCCTTCTGGAGGAGCCCGCAAAGAACTGGCGCGAGGATGAATAGAAATCCTGCAGCGTAGTGGCGTCGTGTGCCTGCGTTTTTCGCACTGGCGATTCTGTACGCTGTAAAAAGTCCAATGACGAAGAACGTGAAATATTGGCTGTAGTAGATGAGGCTCCTGCCCGCGCGGACGATGTAAATTCCTTCGTTTGATACGTCAAAAATAAACCTGGATCTGTAATTGATTACGAGTAAAACCAGCTGGAACAATACGAGCGAAATGGAAAGCATTTTGGCTGGAATGGCCTTTTCGCGTTCGATATTGATAAAGTTGAGAATGTAGCTCAGCCAGATGTAGGCCGAAATTGCTGCGGCTGCATGGAAAACAGATGAGGAAATGAAAAAATATTCGGGATTAAAAATTGTTCCGCTACTGAAAAGCCCCCAAACGCCATCTTGGAGGCAAAAGAAAGTCACCCAGTACGAAAGACGCGAAAAATCTTTGTCGGTTTTTTCACTTTTATCCAATACCATCTTGAACTGATTCATGAAAATCAGCAAGACAAGTGCGCAAGTAAATGAAAGAACCGAGTATAGTGGATTTGCCATAAACCTCTTAACCTTATACCCAATATAAGAATTTTATAAGTGTTTTGCAACTTTTTGCCGTAGTAGGGGTGGATATTGCCAAATTGGAGTATTGAACGAAAAATCTTCTTGACTTTTGCTGCTTTTTTATGGATATTATTAGACGGAAAAATATAAAAAGGAGTTCGAACATGAAAACGAATAGCTTTTTAGTCGGTGCCATTCTCGGTGCTGCTGCGACGGTTGCCGTAACAAAGAAGTTTTTTAAGTGCTGCTCTTGCGAAGAAAACGAAACTTGTGATAATCCGGTCTTGAAAGATGCTGATGATGCTGTCGAAAAACTCCGCAATTCCGTGGATAGCCTCCGCAAGGAACTGAATAGCCGCATTGAATCTGAGCAGACCTTCGCTGCCAAGTGCGAAGACCTCAAGGAACAGGTGGCCAAGCAGAACGCCGAAATCAACAACCTCAAGAACGTCTGTGAAATGCAGGACAGCCGCAACAAGAAACTCGAAGAAGAACTTGCTGCAGCAGACAAGAAAAAATAAAAAGATTCAATACAGTGTAAACGCAAAAAGTCGGCAACCCGCCGACTTTTTGTTACATGTCATTTCTAGCGGAGCCTGTCACCCCGGATTTATTGCATTAATGCAAAACCTACGACTTAGCTATGCCAAAGAACAAGTTCTTTGGCGCAGCGTTCGCCTTAAAGGTTTTTCCGGGGTCGGCTTTAGACTCGTCATTCCGGCCACCGAGCCGGAATCTAAGCCTTACTTCCCGAAGTCCTTCGCGATTTCTACGGCAAGTTCTTCGAGCTTTGCCGAAGACGTCTCGTCGAGTGCAGACTTGAGCGTCACCGTGTTTTCGCAGAACGTGATGTTCTTGAGCGTGTCAAGAATCTCGTGCATTTTTTTTGCTGCCATCGGCGCCCATGTTCCGTTTTCGACAATACCGACTTTGCGGTTGCTGTAATTCTTTGCCTTGATGTGCGTGAGGAATCTTTCGGCGGTGGGGAAGAGCCCTGCGTCAAGCGTTGTGGCGCAAATGGCGAGGTGGCTGTAACGGAAAGCCTGTGCGACCGATTCAGAAATGTACGTGCGGCACAAATCCTTGATAGTCACATCAACACCTTTTTCGCGGAGCGATTCGGCGAGTTTCTTTGCGGCTTCGGCTGTGTGGCCGTAAACACCTGCGTAGGCGACGAACACGCCCTGCGTTTCAGGGGCGTAGCTGCTCCAAGTGTTATACTTGTTGATGTAAAAGCCCAAGTTTTCAGTAATGACTGGGCCGTGCAACGGGCAAATCGTCTTGACGTCAATGCCAGCGAGCTTCTTGATAACGCCCTGAACTTGTGTGCCGTATTTCCCGACGATGTTGATGTAGTAGCGTCTTGCTTCGTCCACCCATTCTTCGCCGAGTTCACCGGAAAGTCCGAATGTGCCGAAAGCATCTGCGGCGAACAAAATCTTTTCGGATTCTTCGTAGCTGAAAAGAACTTCTGGCCAATGCACCATCGGTGCTGCGATAAACTGCAAAGTGTGATTGCCGAGCGAAAGTGTTTCGCCTTCCTTGACGGTCTGCGTCTTGGTGCCTTCCGGGAGCTTGACAAACTGCGGAAGGAATGCGAGTGCTTTTGCCGATGCTACAATCGTTGCGCTCGGATACTTCTGCACAAATTCGACAATGCCGCCAGCGTGATCCGGTTCCAAGTGGTGAACAATCAAGTAATCCGGCGTCTTGCCCTGCAATGCGTTTTCGATATTCTGCAACCATTCCGATACTTTGTGTGCATCGACCGAATCCGTCACCGCAATCTTTTCATCAAAAATCACAAAAGAATTGTAAGAGATTCCATCGGGAACTTTATACTGCCCTTCAAAAAGATCAATCTCGCGATCATCCACCCCAACGAACTTAATGCTCTTACTAAAATCCAAAATGTTCATAAATGCCTCCAATTTTTTGCAAAAATATAAAACAAATTTTTAGTAATGCAGCGGGATGTATTGTTAGTTATGAAGATGAATAACAATCGTTGAGAGAATAAAAGCGTCGGCCAAGGATGGGGAGGGTGCAGGGAGGGGCCCGTGCGGCCTTCGCAACTCCGAGCTGGGGCCCCGCCCGCATAAT
>CAMUYW010000089.1 GCA_947165045.1 uncultured Fibrobacter sp.
ACACCTGGTACATGAGTTTCTTGAGCACCTTGGCGCGCGGGTCGTAGCTCTTGTAAACACGGTGACCGAAGCCAGAAAGACGGAACGGATCGTTCTTGTCCTTGGCCTTCGCCATCACCTGTTCAATCGTCATGCCGCTCTGCTGGATACGGAGGAGCGTTTCGAGCACGGCCTGGTTAGCACCACCGTGGAGCGGGCCCCACAAGGCGCAAATACCGGCACAGATACTGGCGTAAAGGTTAGCCTGAGAGCTACCCACCATACGCACAGTCGACGTCGAGCAGTTCTGTTCGTGGTCAGCATGGACAATCAAAAGCGTGTTGAGCGCCTTTTCCATGATCGGATCCGGGTGATACGGGCGAGCCTTACTGCTGAACATCATGTTGAGGAAGTTGCTGCAGTAGCTGCGTTCTGCTTCCGGGTACACAAACGGTTCGCCAATGCTTGCCTTGTAAGCAAACGCGGCAATCGTGCGAATCTTGGAGATAAGCCCAGCCGTCGTGAGTTCGAATGCGCTCGCAATGTTTTCGTCGTCGTAAAAACGCGGCGTGAAAAGTCCAACAGCGTTCACCACGGAAGAGAGAATACCCATCGGGTGCGCTCCCGGCGGCATTTCGCGGAAGAAGTGCAGCAAGTTCTCGTGCAAGAGGGCATTTTCGGTCAAGAGCGTGCGGAAATGGCTCAACTGTTCCTGATTCGGAAGTTCACCGTAAATCAGGAGCCATGCGGTTTCCGGGAAGGTAGCCTTTTCGGCGAGGTCTTCGATGGAGTAACCGCGATAGCGCAAAATTCCTTTTTCGCCATTGACGTATGTGATGGAACTCTTTGTACTACCGGTATTCAAGTAACCGTAGTCAAGCGTTACCAAGCCCGAATCCTTGCGGAGCGTGCTGATGTCGAGACCGCGTTCGTTCTCGGTGCCTTCAACGACGGGGAGTTCGTAACTCTTTCCGTTGTACTTCAAGGTCGCTTTGTCGGACATTTATCCTCCGTTTAGTGATTGGTGATTAGTGGTTGGCGCGTCATCCTCGAAGAGGCTCCATACTGTACTGTTTGCGAAATATGTATGGTTCCTCGCGTAGCGAGGATGACTGTAATCCTGTTTACTAACCTCTAACCACGGTTTACTTCATCGACATGACGCAATTATAGATATTTTCAAAGAGCTTGCCGAGCTTTTCGGTCGGGACAGCGCTGAAAGCAACGCGGATCAAGCCAGAGAGCATGATCGTGCCCGTGCTGTAATCCTTGATGAGCTTCTGGCGGAGAGCTTCGGCATCGACACCCTTCGGCTTGATGCACATAAAGTAACCGCTGTTGCACGGCATCGGTTCAAAGGCGTCCTTGTATTCCGGATGAGAAGCGAGAACTTCCTTGATGATGTCGTAACGCTTCTTGAGCGTTGCGTACTTTTCGGCCTTCTGCTGTTCGTATTCGGCGCTCTGGTAAGCGGCGAGCAAAATCTTCTGGCTGATGGACGGAGCGTTAGAAATGTTGCCACGGACCGTACCGGCAGCCTTGTCTTCGAGAGCCTTGAGCTGAGCTTCGGTTGCACCCTTGAAGCCAAAGGACATAAAGCCAACGCGGAAGCCCCAAACGTAGTCTTCCTTGGTCGGGCCGTCGAGCTTCACGGCGAGGAGGTTTTCGTGAGCGTCCACGAGCTTCACGAAGAGGGATTCCTTCGTCACGCCTTCTTCGTAAACGAGGCCAAAGTAGGCGTCGTCGAGGAGGGCCACAACCTTGTTACCGGCAGCAGCGCATTCCGTGAGGATCTTCGTGATTTCGACAGCTTCCTTTTCGGTAGCGGTATAGCCAGTCGGGTTGTTCGGGAAGTTGAGGAGCACAACCTTCTTTTCGCTCTTGCTTGCAGCGAGAGCAGCCTTCAAGGCTTCCGTATCAAAGCCACCGTTCTTGAAGGTGTTGAAGGTCTTGATCTTTGCGCCACGAGCGTTTTCAAAAACGAGTTCGTAGTTGTCCCAGTAGAGGTCCGGGATGATGACTTCGTCACCGGCGTCGAGGAACATGTAACCGGCGCAGCTAATGGCGTGTGTCAAAGCAGCCGTCACGACCGGGTTGCTGAAGCTCTTGGAAGCAAGTGTCGGGTTCTTTCTAATGACCTGGGCCTTCCATTCCTTGCGGAGGTCCGGGTTACCGAAGCTCGGGGCATAGAGGAAGGACTGTTTCGGGAGGTTCAAGGACTTGAGAACGCAATCCAGAACGAGCGGAGAACCATCGTCTTCAAGGGCGGTGCCGATCGTAGCATTGATGTCGGAGCCTTTGGCTTCGGCCCCCTGGCCAAGTATTCCCTTGCGCGGGAAGAAGATTGCCTTGCCCTGTTCAGAGAGCATGCCAAGAACGCTGCAACCGTTTGCGGAAAGTTCGGCGTTCAATGATTCAGCGAGAGGATTGTAGTTCATACCAATGTCCTTTGTAAAATTCCGCGGGGCAATTTAGAAAATTTGCAGCCCTGTCGCAAGATTAAAAGGACATCAATTTTGGCCATACTCCATTAAAAACAGCTTAAAAAAACATGTATTACAAAAAACGAAAATTTCAGCGACCGTCGTGAGCCGCTGAAACTTTTCCTCCTCTATTTTTTTAATCTAAGGTTTTACCACTTCAAAGCCTTCATACACGCCAAAGCCTTCGGATGCTCCGGGTTCAGATATGCCGAAATAATATTTTCCTTCTGGCAAGCCATAAATGACCATGTACCCATTTTCATAGTCTTCTTCGGTCACCTTTTGACAAGGCGCAAAATTATTCGGAACATCGGAACGCTCTCCATCCATAAAACCTTCCGAATACACACAAACCATCAATTCAGCCTTTTCTTCAATATCCTTTTCCAGGCGTTCACCCCATTTCATTTTTTCACTCATATATTCATAGAATTTCAAAATCTTGAAAGGAGGATTCAAACTCAATTTACCGGAATATACAGGTTCCAAAACAATCTTTTCCAATTCAGCAAACGGCACACCATCAATTGTCATGGCGGAGGCGTTCGCAAAACTAGAATAAACATTGGCACCAAGATTTGAATCCGCAGAAAGCACTCGCAACTGGAGAGAACTGAACCGTTGCACACTTCCTTGCAAATACCAAAGATAAGCTACGCTATCTATATAGATATAGCCATCCTTGTCTGTTGTGTATTGACATGCGCCATCATCACAAGCGGAAGAACCTTCGTAAACCTTAGCTCCTGCTACCGGTTTCCCCTGCGGATCAACCACTTGTACTCTTGCATTTATATACAAACGAACGATTTCTTTTTTGCCACAAGCCGGGACAAAATTATCATCACCATCAATTATGGGAGACGCCTTGGCCAACGCATTAGGCTCATCAACGTCTAAAACCACAGTCTTTGCAGAACACGGATCCACAACATCAATACGTTGGTAAACGATGGACGTATCCAATTCGGCAAGACGCCCCAATTGTTCAACAGGCTTCCCCGTATTCGTTTCACTGTACGAAGACGCTACGTTGTCTCCATTGCTGCAAGCGGCAAGAATGCCTAGACCAAGCACAGCAGCAACAACGCCCAACTTTATAATTCTATTTGCAATCATAATCTCTCATCCTCAATTTTTTAAAATTTGTATCGCTAAAACGATTCCTTCTTCAACGCATCATGTTCGATTTACGGTTTTACTTCCAACGGCGGGAGTTCATAATCCGTCCCATCTATTAAAATCTTGTAAGTTCCTTCCGGCAAACCATATAGGACAACATACCCATTTTTGCAGTTTTCTTTAGTTATCCGATAACTCGGATAGACATATGACGAATTATCCTCCACATCAATCCGGCTCACTTCAACACGCGTTTCATTAAGAACATCCCACATAGCCTTGGTCCAACTATCATGACATACATCGTCTCTTTTTAAAGCCTTTTCGTCATTTTCCGAGTAAAGGGAATCCAAATATACCTTGACCTTATACAAGGGTTCAAGAACAACTTTTTTCAATTCCACAAGAGTATCACCTTCAACTTCCACAACGGTCGCCTCCGAAAAATCAGCTTCGCCATAAAACCCCAAGCTAGAGTCCGAAGAAAACACGCGCAACGCGAAAGATTTGTACGTTATTGCGTAATTTGGTTTATCGTCCCCTACTGTAAGGTAGGTTTGATTACCCATATAAGCATAGCCATCCTTACCCGTAGTAAATAGGCAACTGCTATCCCCATCGAAACAATAATTTTTAGAGACTGCAGCCCCCTCTACAGGATTTCCATCGACATCCACAACCTGAATTCTCACCTTCATCACAAGTTCAAGTACAGATACGCAAGGAATTGTACTGACGATTTTCACATCACCTGTATCCACAACTACTTCGTCATCATCAACAGCACTCTTGGCTAGCGATTCACAATGCCCAATACGCAAATTTTCATTTATCAGCCCAGGGATATAAGACAAAGCCCATTCGGCAACAGGCTTCCCCGTATTCGTTTCACTGTACGAAGACGCTACGTTGTCTCCATTGCTGCAAGCGGCAAGAATGCCTAGACCAAGCATCGCCAACACAACAGCCATATTTGTAATTTTATTCATAATCATAACAAAATCCTCCTAACATTATTTTTTTAAATTTGTGAACAAGTGAATATTCAACTGGTGAACGCCAGTCGCTTCTTTTTTATCTTGCGTAATAATCTTACGCACCTTCGCTTTCAAGTTCTGAATTTCCAAAGCGATTTCTCTATAGGCATCGTCTGAGACGCTGAACGTGAACGTTCCCATATCCGACGGGTTGTCGTCATTGGCAAGCAGAGCCTGCTTAGAAAGTTCAAAGCACTGCAACTGGTATTGGCGCACCAAGTCGCTATTGTTGTAGGCGCCGCTACTCACCGATTCGCGACAACTCTTCCAAAAGCCATCTTCGTTCTTGCGTACAAAGCCAATGCGTTCCAACAATTCCAACGAACGCTTCAAAGTCCCCACAGAAACTTTCGGAAAAATCCGCTTCTGAATCGGCTCCAAGTCATCCGAAACATCCATAACATCCAGCGCCGTAAACAACACGCTGTTGTACCAATGATTGTAATACTCGTAGGCATCTTCATCTAGAATATGGTGAGGGTCCGGGTGTTGCTTTAACAGTTCGTCAAAAAAAGCATTGCGTTCCGTTGTATTTTTCGCCTGGTCAAAATGGACCATGGTTTCAAAATACTTAGCCTCTTTTTTGTTCAGTCCAAGAACTTCTACAAACTTGGGAATCATGCGATCCGTAAGCTTTTTCCCTTTGACAATATCATTGTAATAGCTACGAGTTTTAGGCAGGCCAAGCAATACGCACGCGCCGGCCCTCGTAAAATCAGGGTCCGACTGCACACGTGTTGCCTGATACTCATCCAGATACTTGCGGAATCGAGTAAACTGAAATATGTCAATTGCTTTTTCCATGCTCTAAATGTACTCAATTTTCGACTCAATGTCAATATATTTTGAGATTTTTTTTGAGTACCGTTTTAAAGCAAGAATAGAAGCCAATGACTAATGACCATTAACTAATGATCAAAAGCCACCTTATCAAATCTCGAACTTTGTTTTCATGATTTGCTCGGCCGCTTCACGGTTTTTGATGAAAGCGTCGACTACATCCGGGTCAAAGTGCGTTCCGCACTCTTCCGTGATGATTTCGAACGCCTTTTCCACCGTAAAGGCCTTCTTGTACGGGCGTTCCGAAACAAGCGCGTCAAACACGTCGGCAACAGCCATGATTCGAGCCGAAAGCGGAATATCCCGACCTTTCGTGCGTTCCGGATAGCCTCGTGAGCCGTCCCACCATTCGTGGTGGCTGTAGGCGATTTCTTTAGCCATCTTAAGGTAATTCGATTCACCCAAGTTCTTTGAGGCACGTAAGAGCATGTCACGGCCATAAATCGTGTGCTTTTTCATTTCGGCAAATTCTTCATCGGTGAGCTTGCCTGGCTTATTCAAAATTACGTCCGAAATATTGATTTTTCCGATATCATGGAGCGGAGCGGCAACCGCAATCGTCGCCACGAACGCATCGTCTATTTCGTTCTTTTCCTTGCCTTCTTTCTGCAACTGCTTTGCAATGAGTTCCGCATAGGCGGCCGTGCGGCGCACATGTCCACCTGTATTTTCGTCACGGTTTTCCACCATGTCACCCAGCACCGTAATGATGTTCGTCTGGAGGGCAGCAATCGAAGCCGCCTGTTCTTCGGACTTGTTGATGTAAAGGTCAATTTCCTTGACCGCCTTAATCATCGCCGCATGCAAGTTTTCAATTTCGTTCCCGGTCACGACTTCAAGACCTTCGATACGAGCAATAGACGTGCAACGCCCTTCGCTACTGTCGTAGGTAAAGTTCGCCATTTCTTCTGTCATCTCATGAATCGGATAAACGACCTTGCGGTTCGCAATCAAAATCGCCGTAAAGACGATTGCGAGGAGCAAGCCAAACAACGTGGAGAAAATCTTTGTGCAGAACAGAACCACACTAATGCGAATTGCAGCCAAGCTAAACTTTGTGCAAACTAAATGAGGCGTTTCCGTGCAGACAATCGAAACATCCCACTTCCCTGTTTCGTGCATGCCCGGCGTGATTGTCAAAATACGCGGATACTTGCCCTCAAGGTTATGGATGTAATCGTAAAGTGTTGACGAATCCGCATTCTGGATTGCATCAGAAACAAGCCTATTTACCGATTCCGCCAAAAGCGTTGTCTCGCGCAATTCCGCTTCAGAATACGTCTTGTAGGCAACCGCCGTCGCAACTACGGCTAGTGCAAAACTCGACACAAACAATAACGCCGTCACCTGAGCCTTGAGCGAACGGATTCCACGCTTGGAGTGGTAATTGTCATCGTGCGAGCGGCCCGAAACCGAGTCATAAGCCTTCACGAACCAGCGCGGAGCTAAGCGGATAAGCACATATGCAATGAGAATCGTAATGGTCTTGTCAGGAATTTCCGTGCAAAAATCTGCCAAAATCTGCGAAAGCAAAATCGGGAGCCCGCTCTCATGAAGCGCCGTCGCAATCGGAGTTACCACATTCTCGGCAATCTTAAAATCAAACAAGAAATACGAAAGCACCGAACACGGGATACTCAAAATCATCAACATGCCAAGCAACTTGGGCAAGCGATAAATTTTTCCAAAATAACCACGATGCGCAGCAATTCCCGCACACACGCCAATCATCACATTGATGGTACCGTAATAGAATGTCGACGAATCAGAAAAACCGCCAATAAAGTTCGTAAGGAACCCGACAATCGCGCCCGGGCTAAAACCGCCAATAACAGCAACGACAATAGTACCGACACTATCTAGATATAAAGGTAACTGCAACGCAATCGCCAAATCAGCCAGGATTCGGTTGATTGCGAGGCCTAGAACTATTAGAATAATGACTTGAACGAGCTTATGGGCAGTAATAAAAGTTTTCACATTCTGTATATAGAATATTTTTTACCGAATGGCACCCAAAACTTATTTTTTTGTGACATTCGATACTATACCCTATCGGCCCTTGAACTGGTCACCGAACTTGAGTTCCGTTTCCTTGGCTCCATTGAGGTTCACAAGGCGTTCCGGCTCAAAGACCATTTCGTAGGCAAGGCTTTCCTTGAGCTTTTGAACTTGGTCGAGCATTTCCGATGCCGACTGGCTCGTCAGCAACGCTTGCCGCACCGACATGGCCAATTCATTGCCTTCGCCCCCCAAGTCATTCCCGCCCTCGAGCGGGAACCTCCCCTTTCCTAAGCAAAAACCTTTGCACAGTCTCGCGGCAAGCTGCTTCATGCGCCCCATCGCATTCATTTCGGTCGCGCCATCCTCAATCTTAAACTTGTAATAGAGCGGGAACACATCGAGCGCTTCTTCCGCCGAAATCACATGCTTTTCGCGCCCTTCCCAAGCATCGGCAATAGCCCCAAAAATCCACGGATTGTGCATCGCCCCGCGCCCAATGCTCACGCCCGAGACTCCGTAAGTATTAATTCTTTCGCGTGCGCATTCGACGCTATTCACATCGCCATTGCCAATCACGGGAATCTTTGCCGCTGCGGCGACCTCCCCGATCCAGTCCCAATTGGCGAGGCCGTTATAGCCCTGCAAACGAGTGCGACCGTGGACCGTGAGCATTTCAACGCCCTCGCCTTCGGCAATCTTGAGCGTTTCCATCACGTTGATGCTCTGGTCATCCCAACCGATGCGGCACTTGAGCGTGAGCGGAATCTCCGGCGTTTTCGCGTCCAACGTCTTTTTCACTTCATGTAAAATTTCTTGCAATCGCGGCAAGTCTCGCAACAGCCCCGAACCGCTACCCTTGCCCGCCACCTTCGGCGCCGGACAACCTGCATTCACTTCGATAAACTCGGGATGATAACGCTCGGCAATCTTGCCGGCAGCATCTGCCATGCGGTCCGGGAAACGCCCAAAAATCTGCACGCCAAACGGGCGCTCTTCCGGGAAAAACTTAAGTTGCTTGTGACCGTCCGGGTTGAACACGGCATCGCCATCCGTTGGAACAAACTCCGAAACCAAGAGCCCCATGCGGTCGCCCGAAAGCACCCGACAAAGACGCCGGAACGGCGCATCGGTCACTCCGTCCATCGGACTTAAGATTGTATTGGGGAAGATCTCCTTGTCACGGAGACTAAAACGGACCTTTTTAGGCAAATTATCAATCTTCAACATTTAAGTCACAACTATTCACAAATATTCCGCAATGTGAACCCGAAAAAGATATTTAATTTCGCTTTAACCATCACTCTAAGTCTATGTTAAACTTATATTTAGTGCGTGGCTAATATTACTAAACAATCTCTTATTCAAGAAATCGCCAAATCTACCGGATTTGTGCGCAATGATATTAAAATTGTAGTCGAACAGTTCCTTGACCTCCTCGGTGAGAAGCTTATCGAAGGCAATACAATTGAAATTCGCGGCTTCGGCACGTTCGCATGCAAGCCCCGCAAGGCTCGACCGGCGCGAAACCCTCGTACCGGCGAAACCGTCATCATCGACGAACGCTTGGTCCCGACCTTCAAGTTCAGCAATGACATCAAGGACAAAATCAATTCGCTCGAAGGCATTCTCGGCGAAGCCTCCGTGCAGCCGGAACTCGAAGAAGAAAACGAAATCGTACACGTGAACAGCGATTACGATTCTATCTAGTAAACGTTGAACTCATTAACTCAGGCTTTCACGCCTGATACGAAAAAGCCGGCCACCCGCCGACTTTTCTTTTTATGCATCGTCATGCCCGCCCCGATTGGGCATCTTTTCTAACTCAACTGCGCCACTTCCTCGTCGCTCAAAAAGCGCCAGCCGCCCTCGCCCAAAGTACGATCCAGAACAACCGGTCCAATCGCGACGCGTTCAAGCGTTTCCACGTGATTCCCGACCGCGGCAAACATGCGGCGAACCTGGTGGTACAGTCCCTCGCCAATAGAAATCACCACAGCTTCGCCATCGACCTCAATCTCGCGAGCCAGCACCGGACGTCGTTCGTCCTTGAGCATCACACCCGCCAAAAGCTCGGCCTTCTGCGCCTCCGTAAACGGCCGCGCAAGCGTCACGCGATACTTTTTCCAAAGCCCCTTCTTCGGGCTTTCAACCTTGTGAATAAAGTCACCTTGATTCGATAGCAACAAGAGTCCCGACGAATCCGCATCCAAACGGCCGACCGACTGAATGCCCA
>CAMUYW010000090.1 GCA_947165045.1 uncultured Fibrobacter sp.
TTGCCACCATACCTCTAGCAACAACTGGTTTCGCAGGCACCGAGAGGCCTAGCAGCACGCCCGCAATCGTCGGATGCACGCCAGACTTGACAAAGAACGCCCAAATTGCAACGCCCAAAACGCCATGCAAAAGCAAGTTGCGCACGCCAATGCGGAAGAACACATTAATCAAAGCGAGGAGCGCAAACGCAACACCAAGAGCTTCAAAGTTAATGCCATCGCCACTCGGGTAACCAATGGCAATCACGAGAATCGCACCAATGTCATCTGCAATAGCAAGCGTCAAAATCATCACGCGGAGCGCATGCGGCACCTTCTTGCCGAGAATCGCCATACAACCAACCACAAACGCAATATCCGTTGCCGTCGGGATTCCCCAACCATGCGCCGTTCCCGGAGGGCAAAGAGCCAAGTAAATGAGCGCCGGGAAAAGCATACCGCCAGCCGCCGCGATAATCGGGAGGCTCGCCGCCTTCGGGTCATGGAGTTCGCCATAGGTCATTTCTCCCTTGACTTCAAGCCCGATATTGAAGAAGAATATCGTCATCAGCGCGTCATTGATGAACCAATGCAAATCGCCTGCGCCCACCCAACTGCCAATCGTCACCACGAACGGCAAATGCCAAAAATGCTCGTACGAGGAGGGACTGAGATTCGCCCAGATAAGAGCCGCAAGCGTCATAATGATAAGCACTATGCCGCCCGTCGTTTCCACCTTCATCAGGCGTTCAATCGGGGTTATAATTTTACGTACCGGGGTTTCCGGAAACATGTCCTGAATTTTATCGCTGCTAGTTACTCGTGCTGACATACGTTTTTCAATATAGATAACTTTTTCAACTTTTTTGAATCTTTACAGCCTTTGTAACAGATAAATAGGAATAATACTACAAATCCGCTACAAGAACATCTTAAGGACGTCTTTCAACTTTTCGATACTGACCGGTTTTGCGATATGTTCGTTCATGCCGACCTCGAAAGAAGCCTTGCGGTCTTCATCAAAGGCGTTTGCAGTCATAGCGATAATCGGAATTTCTGCAACCTCCTTGTTTTCTAGAGATCGAATACGCTTTGTCGCCTCGTATCCATCCATCACAGGCATGCGAACATCCATCAAAACCACATCAAACGGTCTCGAAGTAGCCTTGGAAAGCATTTTTACAGCAATATTGCCGTCTTCCACCGCCGTCACGATAAAGCCATTGTCCTGAAGAATTTCCATCGTGATTTCACGGTTGAGTATATTGTCTTCAACCAGGAGGATTCTCTTTCCAGCAAAGCCCGAGTCCGCCACATTATCCATACTTTCGTCACGTTTTTTCGACTGCACCAACTTGAATTCGAACGTCATGACGACTTCGGTACCCACATGCAAGCGGCTTGCAATTTCAATCTGGCCACCCATCATCTCAACGGTATTCTTTGTAATCGCAAGACCAAGTCCCATGCCACGATGTTCATTCGAAGACGTCGTTTCCCTCGTAAACGGTTCATAGACCATCTTGAGGAAATCTTCACTCATGCCGATACCGTTATCCTTGATGCGGAACTCATAAGCGGCATAGCTCGACTTCGAAAGCGGCATTTCCTTAACGCTCATCGAGATGGAGCCACCTTCTCTCGTAAACTTAATGGAATTCGCAAGAACCTTGAGAAGCGCTTGACGCAAATGAATCTTATCGCAAACCACCTCATCATCATTGATGTCCACGCAATCCAGTTCAAACTTCAGGTCCTTCGCCTGTAAATCATTACGGATATCACGTTCCACTTCATGAATGACTTCGAACAAGTGCGTTTGCGTTTCGTTGAGGTCAAACTTGCCCGATTCAATGCGACTCATGTCAAGAATGTCATTGATAATCGACAGCAAGCGATCGGAACTTTGGTCGATTTTTACAAGGCAATCTTTGACGCGTTCAACATCACCCAAATGCGATGACGCAATTGACGTAAGACCAATAACGGCATTAAGCGGAGTTCGAATTTCATGGCTTATGCTATTCAGGAATTCCTTCTTTGCACTGTTTGCGGCTTGCGCAGCAGAAAGCGCCTGTTTCAACGCTTCGGCCTGCGTTTCAAGCTGTTCCTTTTGTTCCAACTGCAGTCGAGTCGATTCATCAACACTAATAAAACCCGCCACAATTTGCTCTTGAGCATCAGGCGCCTTACCCGCCATCACGAACTTCAACTGCCAATATTCAACTACGCCATTGATAATCATTCTGTAGTTGACGTAGTACGCTCCCTTCGCGGCCAACTTTTCTCGCACCACATCACGTGTCGTCATATCCAGGAACATCTTGCGGTCATCAGGATGCACTAGCGTATTTGCAATCAACTTGAGGCGGTCTTCAAAATTACCGACCTTTCTCCAGTTCGGATTATCGGCCCAATTATTTTTCTTGACGTAATAAAGATGGTCTTCGCGAGTAGACGGGTTGATAAAGCTCACCAACGAAAAATCTTCCGAGAGGCCTTTTATCACAGAAAGTCTTTCGCGTTCTGCTTCGAGCGCAACCTTCTCATCATTCACATCTTCAACGCCGATAAGTACATAACCTTCACCCTTTCCATCGGCAAAACCAATCAACGTGTGGCGCAACCAAACCCAGTTTCCGTTGATAAACCAACGCATATCCACAATCTTTCTTGATTCGGATTGTCCCATCATTTCAAGGAACGCTTCCTTGTTGAACACGCTATGGCAAAGTTCCAAGTCATCCTTGTGAATTTTCGTGAGTTCATCATTGTTCATGATATCATAAAGAGAAACGTTGCAATCAAAGCGACTGAGAATTTCTTTGTACAAATCATTCATGGAGCTTGGATATACAACATACGATCCCGATTCTGGATTCACATAATAAATATGAATAAAATTCTTGGACAAAAGTCCCAAAAGTTTCATCTGCATGTAACGGACTTTACCCACATCATTTTGCTTTGAGCGGTCCGCCACACCAGCAATGCAGCGAATGGCCACACGACGAAACAAAACGAAATAAGCAATAAAGAAAGCAAGGATTGCAATCCCTAGGCAAAGCAAGATAAAGCGAATTTTAAGAATCGGGGCAAGAGCTTCTTTTTCCGGCGACGAAACCATGATACTCCAATGGTTTACTGCCAAAGGCTTATAATAAAAACAGATGGCCTCTTCCCAATAATTTTCAACACAAGCATCCCCTGTCGATCCAGCAAGCACACTATCCAGGAGGGCCGAGAACGCCCCCTTTTCGTTATCCAGTTCATTCACGTAATCGTGAACGCTTTTAAGAGAATCGTGTCGAGTATCGGCAATCAGTTTTCCATCATCACGGTTAATCACGTAAAGAAACATTTTTTTATTAAAACGATCATCCTTACGCATGTATTGATGGAGAAGCCCCAAGCTATAGCTCCAATATGCTAAAGCGACAGTCTTTTCATGACTTTTTATGGGAACAAAATGATACAGCATTTTTTCTTCTTGCTTATCACTTTCTAGGCGAACTGCTACATGATTTTCAGACTTAGCCTCTTCCTTAAACGAGATTCCCAACTTTGCAGAACTCATCAAGGCGCCATCCGGCAATATCACCGTATCGTTCGGCAAAAGAATATTGATTTTCTGGTCGCGCAAGAACGGCTGCAATTCACTCAATTTCAGTTGCAAGCTATCTATCGAATAATCAGCGCGATCGCTCAAGGCATCGGCCACAAACTGGAGCGTTCCGCCATAATGCAATTTGCTCATCACAAATTCATTCGATGCCATTTCCGCATATTCGTGAAGTCGATCATAGCAGCCATCTTCAACAATTTTTAGAACTTTCTGGCAAATAAACAAGAACACCAAAGCCGTCAACGAAACCAGAATTACAGCGAAAATAAAGTGGTCCCTATGCATGACCTTTTCGCTGTGCAAATCATCAATATTCTTCATTTTTCAATTATCTCTTTCTGAGGAACCTAGATAAAATATACTTCATTTTATCGATGTCTATCGGTTTTGCAATGTGTTCATCCATTCCTGCATCAAGAGCGGCCTTACGGTCTTCTTCAAAAGCGTTTGCCGTCATGGCAATAATCGGAATGCGGGACTGGTAACGCGCAGGAAGCATTCTAATAGCCCTCGTCGCAGCAAAGCCATCCATCACCGGCATCTGCATGTCCATTAGAATAAGATCATACTGCCCCGGTGTCGATATCTTCATCATGTCAACAGCGTCCTTACCATTCTCTGCCGTAAACACGTCAAAACCGTTATCCGTCAAAATATCACTTGCGATTTGGCGGTTCATCTCGTTATCTTCGACAAGCAAAATCTTCTTGCCCACGAAACTGAATTTGTCAACAGGAACCTTGAATCCCTTGCAGTTCTTGTCGTGCAATACAAAGTCAATATTCAATATGACTTCGGTGCCCTTGTTTTCTTCGCTATAGATATCGATGAAACCGCCCATCATCTCGACAATATTCTTGGTAATAGACATACCAAGACCTGTCCCTTGAATGCCACTCACCGTCGAAGAATTAGCACGCGTAAACGGTTCATAAATCATCTTCAAGAATTCAGCATTCATGCCCATACCGTTATCGCGAATACGGAATTCAAACCGCGCAGCCCCAGGCTTTTCCGACTCCTTTTCATCCACCCAAAGTTCAATGGAGCCCCCCGCATGCGTGTACTTAATCGCATTTGAAAGCACGTTGAGCAGCACCTGATTCAAGCGGAGCTTGTCACACATGATTCCCGAATTTTGGATATTCAGCTTTACATCAAATGCGAGTTTTTTCGCATCGATATCAGCCTGCACAATATCCCTAAGCGTATTTATTATTTCAATGAGGTCTTCGGCATTTTCCGAAAGCGTCATCTTGCCCGATTCGATACGGCTCATGTCCAGAACATCGTTAATCAACGAAAGTAGATGATTCGAACTTTGCCCAAGCTTTTTCAAGTAATCCAGGACAAGTTCCTTTTCGTCGATATGCGCCATAGCAAGTCCCGTAAAGCCGACAATAGCATTCATCGGCGTACGGATATCGTGGCTCATGTTCGAGAGGAACGTCGTCTTTGCGCGGTCAGAAGACTGCGCCATCGAAAGAGCCTTCTGCAACATGACTTGCTGTTTTTCCAGAAGGTCGTTCTGCTCTGCAATTTTTTCATCAAGCTCTAATTTTTCAACTTGATCATCGCCAAGGAGCATAAACGAAAGCACAAACGAGACCACTTCATTGTCATCGTTGCGTTCGATCGTCGTAAACTTCGCGCGCAGCCATTCGCCGCTTTCTATCTTGAATTCCTGTTCACGTTGGTCCGTTTCTTTCAGGAATTTCTGCACGTAAAAAAGGTTCGATAACTTGAGCCAATCTTGCTTGAATTCGTCAAGGACAAGGGAGCTGATTTTCTTCATTTCTGAAGAGTACGTGCTATACAGGGGGCGTTTTTCGACCCACGATACATTCGATGCTTTAATTGTGCGGAACGAGTTGTCTTCGACATTGACAAAATAAATGGATATATAATCATCATAAAGGATATCGTTCACAAAATCCTTGAGAATCAAATCATCCTTTTCGGCAAAACCAAGCGCCACGGCCTTGGGGCGATCAAGTTCATCGCCGACCTTCACAAACTTCATTTCGCAATAGTGCGGTCGCCCATCGACATTGCTACGATACGTGGTAATGAACGTTTTTTGCAAGGAGAGTTCTTTCTTGATATTCTCGATTGCACCGGCTTCGCGCATCATCTTCCGGTCGCGTTCCCAGACAACGCTATCCACGTATTCATCAAATGCCTTGGAATACAAGACACCCGAACGGAAGCGGCTACCGAATAGAGATTCCGATTCCTTGTTCATGGAATACGGCATGATGGAATCTTTTTCGAGATCGATATAATAGACCGATGAATACTCCGATGCCAGAATATCGATAATCTCCAAGTCCTGCTCAATTTTTTTCTGGTGCATGCGCGCCGTACGGATTTGTTCATCCTTGTCGGCAAAACCTATCACAAAGGCCTTCTGCTTTTTATTTACGGCGACCACCTTGCATTCACAGAATCGATCGGCATAGTTTAAGTATTCAAAACTGGTAACGCCTTTTTTCTGGAGAAGTGGTTTCAGATTTTTAACGGATAGCTTTTTAGCGACAGCTTCAACATTTTCTGGAGCGACAACTTTATTCACAATAAAATCAATGGCACCACTATACGTTTTGTCACTCAGCGAATTACCAAGCATTTTCTGGATGTTCGCATTCAACTTGTGCGGAGTCACTTGATCCGCGTCCAAATCGCAATAGAAGATGCAAGAATAATCCGAAGCTAAAAGGGAGGTGACAGCCGCATCTTCGTCCATGCGCTTTCTGCGGTTGATTTCGTTTTCGGCAAATCCAGCAACAAGTTTCAAAACAGCAAATTTCTTCTGAGATTCCTTAGGATTGTCTAAAACCAAAAAACCATAGCGCTGTTCGTTCGACACAATCGTCGAGACACTGATGCTCTTCACATCCTGGACCGGCAAGGCTTCATAAAGTCTTTCCCAAACGCCATATTCATCATTTTGCGATTCAAGATAAACCGCATCCATATCTCCGACAGCTTCAATCCAGGGATTGAGGAATTCCAAAGGGATACGCTGGAGGCCAGCCTTATTGGGCCGTACCCCTCTCTTACACCATTCATACGTACTTTTGAGATACAGACGGTCCTTATCGCTTTCCAGAATATAAGCCCTATCAGCATCATAAAACGAAGCCATCGTCGCAAGCAATTCCTCGATAGCATCCTTTGAACGATTTTCCTTATAAAGCACATCAATGCAATCTCGAATAGCGGCATCCTGTTTCTGCTGTTCAGAAACGTTGTACGCAACCATCATGCCTTGATATTCGTTCAAAATCTCGTCTTTGGAAACGTAACAGACGAATCGGCTATAATGCCAACCAATATGCGGCGAATAGAACCGACAAGTATATTCAGGAATTGAATCGCCTTTTTGGAATTGGTCAATCAACGACTTCGCCGATAGATGCTGAACGAAAGCTTTTCTGTATTCCTTATCGACAAGTTGGTCTGCAATTCTTTGAACAACGGCATCGTAAGACGGAAAATCGGAGCCAAAGGAATCACTCACATCTACCGACTTGCCTTCGATAATTTGAATAAAGGGTCTATAAATTTTCCCTTCAGATAGATTCACTTTGAAATAGCTATACGCTTTTTCAAGAATCGCCTTTCCGTATAATTTTTCGCTTAAGGCCGTCTGCAAACGTTCGCGCTTGGAATCCAGATCCATGGTCTTGATTTCATTGCGCAACTCTTCTTCGGCCGTTTTCTGGATTAGTGCAAGTTCGGTAATGTCACGATGCCACCCCTCAAGTCTCACACCCTTTTTATAATTAAAGTCACGGGTTCCACCGCAGCGCACAAAACGAACTCGACCATCAGGCGAATGCCAGGGATACTGAATTTCTACAGCCCCACCCGCACTCATCTTATCGACATACGACTTGACTTCAGCAAAATGCC
This sequence comes from uncultured Fibrobacter sp., assembly GCA_947165045.1. Lineage (GTDB taxonomy): Bacteria > Fibrobacterota > Fibrobacteria > Fibrobacterales > Fibrobacteraceae > Fibrobacter. The sequence goes on from CAMUYW010000090.1 coordinate 7,523, forward strand.
CTGGGTCAATATTATCGAACCAAGCATGAAAAATATCTTCGCTTGGCAAGTTTTCCTTGAGCCCAAGCAATTTAAGCATGGTTTCGTTAGCACTCATTCGCGGAGCACAGCCGTCGTCAATTTCAACAGCCCACAATCCAATGCCCACGCCATCCAGAATATTCGTTGTCAAAGGTATCGAGTGTTCTTCAGCCATATACGGATCCCATCTACTATCTTATAAAAATAATACGTTTTATCATCAATATTTCAAACCAACGAAAATAATTATGTCAAGCGAAACAACACTTTTTACCGAAATTTAAACCACTTTTCAAGAAAAATCTTCAAAAAAAAGAAATCCCGGACATCGGTCAATGTCCGGGATCCATTTCCATATACAACAAAGATTAGAAGAATGCAGGCGGCCAACGCGGGTTCTTCGAGGACATATCGATCTTGTAGAAGTCCTTTTCGAAGCGGCCATCGTCCATGCCGTACATCTGCATCACGTGGCGAGCAATCCACTTGCCGAGCTTCAAGACGGTGAGCTTCTTGCGGAGGCGGCCCTGGCAGTCACGGTTCATGATGTCCGGGAGCGTGGAGGTCGTGAGGATTTCGTCGATAGCCGGGCTGTTGAGCTTTTCGCGGGCTTCGGCACTGGTGTGGAAGTGCGTCACGCCGAAGCATACGCGGTTCGGGTGGCCCTTCTTGATGTGTTCGCAGCACTGCACAATCGTCGTACCGGTGCGGACCATGTCATCGAACACGATCACGTCCTTGCCTTCGATTTCTTCGATACTGATGTCGGAAAGTTCCGGGTTGAAGGTCATGGAAATTTCGCGTTCGCCCGTACGGACCTTGTCCATCACCACACGCTTGCATTCCGGGAGCTGGAGAGCATCGTACACGGCGTTCATGAACGGACGTGCGCCCTTGTCCGGGGAAACGATCACGAGGTTGTTGCCATCCTTACCAGTCTGAACAAAGTTGCTGTTCTTGATGTAGTGGGCGTAAACGTCGGTCGGAATCAAGTTGTGGAAGTGACCTTCGAAAACTTCGTTGAAGAGGTTCTGCACCTTGATGCTGTGGTTGTGGCAAGTCACAACGGCATCGACGCCGGCGGTCTTCAAAAGCTGGGCGTAGAGGAGGCTCGTGAAAGCCTGGCCGTCGAACTTCTTGAGGTCGATATCCGGACGGTCCTTTTCGAGCTCGCCAATGCGGTGCGGACCGCGGTCCTGGGCACTGTAGAACAAATCCGGTTCCACGAGAACGACCTGTTCAGCACCGTTGTCCTTAGCGGCGCGAGCGAGGATGCAGTTACGCATAGCGTAGTCGTTACGGCTGCGTTCGTGGTTCGAAACCGAGCAGATCAAGACAATCTTGCCTTCCAAGCGGCGGCCGATATGTTCCATATCGTCCACATCCAGCATGTAGCGGGGGCAGAATTCGGAGTTGGCGAAAGTCTTCAGGGAGACCACGTCGGAGATATCTTCACGGAGACCGATGTACTGAGCCATGTCGATGGCAAACGGATCATCGGTAAAGTTACCGGTCACGATAAAACGATCTGACATATTTTTGCCTTGATTTGAGGTTTTTGTGAGTGAATAGCCCAAATATAGTTAGAATCGGGCGGGGTTTCAAGTTGAAGCGGGTGAAAATACCACAATTGAGGAAATTCGAAGGCATCTTAGAAAAAGCCCATCCCTAAATTCACGGACATCTCTTTTAAAGCGAAGATAAAAACGCGCAAGATTCGTTTTAGAACAAAATAATTACATTACAAATAAATTATTACTCATTTTTATAAAAACAAAGAAGCCGCCCCGATGGGGACGACTTCTCTTAGCAAACCTAATAATTTAGATTAGGCCTTCTTGCAGCGTTGCGCTACTTCGTAGCGCAGGCCACGCGGCTCGGTCATATTAGCAAGTAAACTTGCTAATGCGACTCTCGCCTTACTTGGCCTTCTTGCAGCCGCACTTCTTGGCCGGAGCCTTGGCAGCCTTCACAGACTTGCGCGGGTCACCAGCGTAGACAGCAGCCTTGCCGAGTTCTTCTTCGATGCGGAGGAGGCGGTTGT
>CAMUYW010000091.1 GCA_947165045.1 uncultured Fibrobacter sp.
ACTTCGATGGCTTCGTCCTGGTCATGGGTCACGAAAATACTTGTGACACCGAGCTTGGCTATCATTTCCTTAAGCCAATGGCGGAGTTCCTGACGCACCTTTGCATCAATAGCGGCAAATGGTTCATCGAGCAAAAGCAACTGCGGATTCGGCGCAAGCGCACGTGCGAAAGCGACACGCTGCCTTTGACCGCCCGAAAGTTGGCTCGGATAGCGACTTTCAAGACCTTCAAGGCCAATCAACTTGACGAGTTCTGCAACGCGTTCCTTGATATCGTTTTCGGATTTCTTGAGGACGCGAAGCCCAAAAGCGATATTTTCGAAAACGGTCATGTAGCGGAACAAGGCGTAGCTCTGGAACACGAATCCGATGCCGCGCTTGCTTGCCGGAACATTGTTGATGACTTTCCCATCAATGATGATATCGCCGTTATCTGGCGTTTCAAGCCCAGCAATCATGCGGAGAATCGTTGTCTTGCCGCTACCGCTTGGGCCCAACAGGCCTATGAGCTTACCCTTTTCGATACCGAAGGATACATCGTCTGAGGCCTTGAAATTTCCAAAATGCTTGTTGATATGTTTCAGTTCTACGTACATAAAATCTCCTAAGGCGAAACCTTACCCTTCTTTTTACCGTTGTATTCTATCAAACTTCTCGCAATCAAGATGACAATGGCGAGCATAACAAGAATCGATGCCACCGCAAATGCAGGCACATATTGGAATTCGTTAAATAGAATTTCTACATGCAACGGGAGCGTATTCGTCTTGCCGCGCAAATGCCCCGAAATCACGGACACCGCACCGAATTCGCCCATCGCACGGGCTGCGCAAAGCACAACGCCATACAAAAACGCCCATTTTATATGCGGGAATGTGATCTTCCTAAAAATCGTCCAGCCCTTCGCACCCATCAATGCCGCCGCCTCTTCTTCGTCGTTTCCGCGGGCTTCGAGCACGGGAATCAGCTCGCGCGAAATGAACGGGAAGGTCACGAAAATCGTTGCCAATACAATTCCTGGAACCGCAAATACAATCTTGATGTCCCAATCTTGCAGCAGCGGGAATAGCGGGCTTTGGCGTCCGAATGTGAGCAAGAAAATGAGACCTGCGATAATTGGCGAAACGGTCACCGGCAAGTCGATCAGTGTCGTAAGCACCTTCTTGCCTTTGAACTGGAATTTCGTGAGCGACCACGCTGCACTCAATCCGAAAACCGTGTTAATAAGCACGGCGAGCAGCGTCGCTTCTAGCGTGAGCCAAATCGCCTTGACGGTGTAATTGTCGGTTACCGCTTTTTCGTAAACGGCAAAACCTTGCTTGAACGCTTCCGTAATTACTGTAATCAGCGGGAGCAAAAGCATAAGTATTACAAAAATGATGCTGATGCTGATCAAAGTCCATTTGACGACTTTTGAGGAAGTTGTCTCTTTGTTCATTAATTTCCTCCCTTCAAAATTCTAGTGTTTCTTGTCTGGATTAAGTTCACGAGGAACAATGTTACGAACGAGGCGACAAGCATCACTAGCGCAATTGTTGTAGCGCTGGAGTAATCGTATTCCTGCAATTCCGACATGATGATGAGCGGGGCTATTTCTGTTTCGAACGGCTTGTTGCCTGCGATAAACACGACGCTGCCATATTCGCCCAAGCAACGGCCAAATGCAAGTCCAAAGCCTGTCAATGCGGCGGGAACAATTTCCGGGAAAATGATTTTCCAAAAAATGCGGCTACGAGATGCACCCAAGACGCCAGCGGCTTCTTCGTAAGCGGGGTCTAACTTTTCAAGCACCGGTTGAACTGCGCGAACGACAAACGGGATGCCGATAAACACGAGCGCGACCGTAATGCCGATTTGCGTAAATGCAATCTTGATGCCGAACTTGGCGAAAAATCCGCCAATAAGCCCCGTATCTGCGGTAAGTGCCGTTAATGCGATACCCGCTACGGCTGTCGGCAAGGCGAATGGAAGTTCAATCATCCCGTCGATCAAACGCTTGAGCGGGAATGTGTATTTTACCAGTACCCATGCAAGCACAACGCCCATCACGGCATTGATAAGCGACGCCACAAAAGCCGTCACGAAACTCACCTTGAAACTTGACAAGACTCTGTCGCGAGTAATCGTTTCAATGATTTCACTGAAACTCATTTGCGCCGAAAACACCACAAGCGATGCAAGCGGAATCAGCACCACGACACTTAAGATAGTGAGCGTGATGCCGGTTGTAAGGCCGAAGCCTGGAATGACACTTCTATTTGTTCTCTTCATAATTGAAGCCAAATATAGAACGCGTCATTCGTTATGTCCAATACTAAATAAGTATCACGTTTTATAGAATTTTTGTATTAAAATAAAGTAATTGCTAATGATGGTGGTGGTGCATTTCCATCGTTGTCGTTGCCTTTGGCGAGTACCCGGCAATTCCCGGATCAACCATGCCGAAAATCATCGCGATGTGCGAGAGAACGAGGAATGCGGCAAGCAAAAGAATGGCGCAATTCGAACGTTTATCTTCGCCTGCTTTACGGAGTAAAAGTTTCAAGTTCAACAAAGCAAGCAAAATCATCGGAATGCCTGCAAGAATATAAGAGCCAATCGCCACAACATCAATCCATGTTCTGAATTCCCCTGCGGATGCAAGTGGAATTACGACATTCGGAATGAAGTAGGCTATAATCCCGACGAATGAAAGTCCTGCAAGGATTCCGGCGATGCGGTTGACTTTTGAAAGTGTTGGATGTACGTTTGGGGAGCGCAACAGGAATAAATCCGTAATGGCAATCGTTTCGGCAAGAATGACAGGAATTGCCATAAAGATGATGAGGTTCCAGGGAGAGTTTTGCATCAGCAAATCCATGTAATGGGTAGAGTACATATTGTATCCTTTTTGTTGTTGTGTTTGACTGGCTCCTTCTTTTGCTATTGAATCTACAAAATCGATTCTGCAAAATTGTTATTGAAAATTTTGATAGCGCATGATTAGAAAAATGTATTGGACGCTTGAAAAAAGCGGTTTTATATTTGCGACAAATTATTTTTAGAACTTAAAAAGCAAGGTGTTTCAATGTCCGAAGTCAAGACCTTTTCTGCAAAAGATTTTCATAAGATTGATATAAAAAATTCTACACTTCTTGATGTGCGCGAACCAAGCGAAGCGATCGTTCATCCTGTAAACGGTGCGATTCAGATACCATTTTTTGAACTTTCAAAAAAGATTGATTTCATCCCTAAAGACAAAACTGTTTATGTTTTTTGCACAACAGGAGATCGCTCGGAACAAGTCGCAGAAATCCTTGCTGATAGGGATTTTGAAGTGTATAATATCGAAGGTGGTCTTGACGCCGTTCCTAAAACGCTTTATGTCGATGCCAAGGGCTTAAAATGCCCGGGCCCAATCGTAAAAGTCGATGAAACCGTTAAAAATGCTCTGATTGGTGACGAAATTCAAGTCGAAGCTGATGAAAAAGCTTTTTTCTCGGATGTCGAAGTTTGGTGCCAGCGAACCGGAAACGAATTGAAATCACTCGCCGAAAAAGACGGTGTCATTTACGCAACCATCGTGAAAAAAGAATTACCCCTTCTGGAAAGAAGAGCGTTCGAACATGGCAAAACTTTTGTCGTGTTTAGCGGTGATTTGGACAAGGCGATTGCTTCGTTCATCATGGCCAATGGCGCTGCCGCGATGGGACGCCCTGTTACAATGTTCTTCACGTTCTGGGGAGTCAGCATTTTACGCAAGCCCGAAAAAGTCCGCATCAAAAAATCGCTCATCGGGAAAATGTTTAGCTTGATGTTGCCGCGAGGTTCTAAAAAGCTTGGGCTTTCACGTATGAATTTTGGTGGCATTGGTGCCAAAATGATTCGAGCCGTCATGAAAAAGAATGGCGTTTCTTCGCTAGAAGAACTGATCCAGAGCGCACAACAAAAAGGTGTCAAGTTTGTCGCTTGCCAAATGTCGATGGAGCTGATGGGGATTACGCACGAAGAATTAATCGATGGGGTAGAACTGGGCGGCGTTGTGACCATGCTCGGCTCCACCGAAAAATCCGACTTGACGTACTTTATTTAAGCGCTTTCCACTTGCCACGTAAAGCCCGCTTCTTCAATCGTGCGGAACGTGGCTTCAAGGCTTTGCCCGCCTTCGGTCAAGTAGCCGGAAGCGAAAATGGAATCTGCAATTTTAAATAAAGTCTTTTCGTGACCCTTGAAATAGACTTCGCGACCAGCGGCACAACGGATGTCTGATTTAGGCAACATCAGCCGTGCAAGGCAAAGAACCTTGATGCAGTATTCTGGAGTCAGTGCCGAAATATCACGCTCGGCAAGTCGTGTTCCTTTGACGGGGAGTAAAAAGTTTATGGGGACGGATTCCGGATTGATTTCTTTCAATTCAAAAAGCATGTCTACGACATCTTCTTTTGTTTCGCCCATGCCAATGATACCGCCAGAGCAGATTTCAAAGCCGATGCGCTTTAGCATATGCAAGTTGTCAATTCGTTCTTGGTAGGTGTGCGTCGTGCAGATGCTTGGATAAAAACGGCGACTGCTATTCAGGTTGTGGTTGATTCTGTTCAGCCCTGCATCTTTCAAAATTTGCGCTTGATGTTCGGTTAAAAATCCGATGGAACAGCAAATTTGCGTCCCGTTCTTTTTCATTTTGCGGATTCGTTCGGCGAGACTTTCTATATCGCTATCCGCAAAGCGAATGCCGCTAAGGCCAATGCAATGTCTAGAAAGATGGAACTCGTCAACTAAATCGTTGTCGCCGTAAAGTTTCTTGTCTTCGACATAACGGTATTTTTCAATCGGGGCTTCGGAATCTCGTGATTGTGCACAATAAGCGCAGTTCTGCGTACAGTTGCCGCTACGGACATTGGTAAGCAACTGGATGTTGACGCGGTTGCCTTTGTATTTTGTTCTTAATCGGTATGCTTCTTCTATAAGATTGTTGAGGGCGTCGCCTTGTAGATCAAGTATTTCAAGAGCGTCATTTTTTGATATAGAAGTATTTTCTGCCATAGTAAAAAACATGATATACCTATACAAATGGTAGGATTTTTAAAACGCAAAGATAGTATGATTGTGTCAAATTGTCAAAAGACTATATCATTATGATGCTCGCGGCGCAAAAAAGAAGCGAGAGACCCATAAGAATATTGATAGATTTGCGGTATTTGCCAAAAATTTTTCTCAAGAAAACACCTGCAAAAATCCATGCCAAGTTGCAGACAGGCCCCGTTAAAGGCAACAGGAGTCCGCACAAAAAGATGGAGAAAAAATCCTTGTTGTAGGGGAGCGAATAAATGGATATTGCCGTTACGCAATAGATCATGATCTTGACATTCGTGAGCTGGATTAAAATTCCAGTCGTAAACTTTCCCTGGCTAGCCTCATCTCCGGTAATTTCTGGCGGAACAAAAGCTTCCCGGAACTGCTTAAATGCAAGCCATACCATGTAAAGCAATCCTATGAAGGAAAGCGTTCGAACGTACTTTTCAAAAGCAGTTCCAATAAAATAGCACACAAATACGGAACTTATGGAAACGATTGTATAGCCTGTAAAAATGCCGTACCATTGACGAATGGCACTTTTCTTCCCGTAGCTTAAAGCGACCGAAAGAGAACTCAAGTTTGCAGGACCTGGCGTGATTCCAGAAACGAATGCGTAAAATAAAAATGATGGAATAAGTTCAATAGGTATCATTGTTATAACTCAAAAACGCTCCCAACGACTGCTTTTGCAATAGCTGAGAGCGCTCGGTTTTTACAAGAAGAATAGTTTGACCGGATTATTTCTTTTCGTAGATCTGGTCGAAGATTCCGCCGTTGGAGAAGTGCGTGCCCTGAGCCTTGTCCCAACCGCCAAAGCGTTCGATGCTGACGAGGTTCACGTTCGGGTCGAATTCCTTGTACTGGGCGAGAATTTCTTTGTTTGACGGACGGTAATGATTCTTGGCGGCAATATGCTGGCCTTCGTCGGAGTAGAGGTAGTTCAGGTATTCGGTAGCAAGTTCGCGGGTGCCGCGCTTGTCAACCACCTTGTCCACGATAGCGACGGAAGGTTCGGCGAGAATGCTGATGGAGGGAATCACGATTTCATAGTCGTTCGGATAATCCTTAAGAGCGAGGAAGGCTTCGTTTTCCCAGGAGAGCAACACGTCGCCCTGACCGTTTTCGATGAACGTCGTCGTAGAGCCACGTGCGCCCGAGGCGAGAACGAGAACGTTTGCGTAGAGTTTTTTCACGAAATCCTTGGCCTTTTCCTGGTCGCCCTTATATTGGTCTTCGGCCCATGCCCAAGCGGCGAGGTAGTTCCAGCGTGCGCCACCAGAAGTTTTCGGGTTCGGTGTAATGATGCCAATACCGGGTTTTACGAGATCACCCCAGTCCTTGAGATTTTTCGGATTGCCCTTGCGAACCAAGAACACGATGGTGGAGGTGTAGGGAGAGCTGTTGAGCGGGAATTCCTTGACCCAACCCGGTTCAATGAGCCCTGCATCACGAACGGCGTTCACGTCGAATTCGAGAGCGAGCGTGACAACATCAGCTTCAAGGCCGTTTGCCACTTCCAAGGCTTGCTTGCCAGAACCGCCATGGGACTGCGTGATTTCAACGTCCTTGCCGGTCTTTTCCTTCCAATGCTTGGCGAATGCCACATTGTAGTTGGCGTAGAGTTCACGAGTCGGGTCGTACGACACGTTGGTGAGAGTCTGCTTGCCGTGTTCGTGCTTTTCTTCAGAAGAAGAGCAGGCTGTGAAAGCAAGGGAGAGAAGAGCGATGGATGCAATGGTAAGTTTTTTGAAATTCATGTTAAAACCTCTTTTTTGTTTAAATGTTTTGATTTGTTTTTTTAGAGAAACGCCCTCAGCGAAATGGATCAAAGAAGCTGTTATGCTGCGCTGAGGGCGCTCGGGGATGTGCTAAGTGTTATTTGAGTGTTGCCGTGAAACGTGCTGCAAGGGCGACATCAGAAGCTTTCTTTTCACTATAGACGTTCACCTGAATTTTAGAGAAATCATTGATTTTCTTGATGAAGCTTACTGTCCATGCGATTCCGTCGGCACCAGCCTGCAATTCGTCTCGGTTGGAGAGATATTCCAATTCAGCGTACAGATTGCTCAAGAAACCTGCGGTCGGAATTTCTAAACCGACGAAGAACGGAATGTATCGTGAATCTTGTGCGTATTCTGGCTTGATGGCGTTAGAGGCCTTAAGATTTTCGCTATCACCGGTCGCGATTAAAGCGACTTCACCGTAAAGGCCGAAGTTCTTTTGGAAGTAGTAGCTTGCGCGACCTGCGACACGATGCGTCACTTGAGCTGTATGCTGGATCGGGTCCAGTGCGTTCACGCGATATGCGGCGCTCACTTTGGCATCGCCAAAATTGAGTGTTTCTTCAAAACGGATATAACCCGTGTTGAACTTGGCGTCATAAGTTCCGAGCAAAGCGTTGAATGTCGAAATCCCGTTTTCGTAACCAAAAGCGACTGCATCATGCTGGTAATCGCGGGAGAGGAATCCACGTTTGTTGAGGGCGACATCGACATAAGTACCAAAGTTGCCGCCAACGCTCCAGTCAGTACGGAAACGACCGAATTGAAGATTGAACTTGCCGTATTCGGTATCCCACTTGTAGTTGGCATAGTAGGTATCTGCGGAAATCTTGTCGTAGTTCTTTCCATCAATCGTGTTGCCGAAAGCCGGGCTGAAAATGCGCAAGTTAATCACTGCGCTGAGACGGTCGGAGTCATACTTTGCACCAATGTTTGCGCGCAAGAAAGAATTGTCGAGCGTGTTGTCTGCATCGTTGTCGTAAAGTGCTTTGATGGCTTGTGCCTGGACATTTCCTGTCAGCTTAAAAGTGCTTTCCTTAGCAGCTTCTTCAGCAGAGCAAATGGATGATACCAGTGCTGTAGTAATCAAGATCTTGGATATTGTCTGGTTCATTCGTGACTCCTTGTTATTGTTTGTATTGTTATATGGTTCGTTGTTTTTTTTTTGTGCGGCAAAATATAGAACGCGTTTTTCAGTTTGTCCAATACTAAATTTTTATGCGGAGTTATTGATTTTTGTTATTATTGTAAAATAATTAGAATTTATTTGTTAAAGTGTATATAAAGTAAATTGCAGGTGCAAAAAAGAAACGCCATTCTAAGGAATGTAACCAAAGAATGACGTTAGGTACTATATGCAAAAATGTTAATGCAATACGACTTTGCGATAAGTGTCGAATGACGCCCACTTGCGGAAGAATTCTTCGCGGCCTGCAATACCTGCTTTTTCGTATTCGCTAAGTAACTGCTTCACGTCTTCATCGGAATGGACTTTGATTTCAAAGCCGCGTCCGTTGATGACGGGAACGTTCCCATAGCGGTAATCGTCTGCCGTGGTGATTTCTGCAATGCGCTTGCCACGAACCTTGACGGCGATGCTGTCACGCAAAATGATGATATCAAAATCATCGGGGTAGTGGTAGCTTTCGCCTGTGGTGGGTATTTCGTCGCCTACAGTATAGTGTTGCTTTACGGGTTGCTGTTTTACGACAGAGAGTGTTGCGGTATCGTAGAAGAATTCTTCAAAAATTTCCCCGCGGCCATGGCGCTCGCCTTGCACGAAGGCTGCTTTTTCGTTGGATTGAAGTTGCTTTTCGTAGAGCCCTTCAACAACGCCGCAAGCGGCTGTTGCATGCGTTACGATGTCAATGAGAATGAGTTCGCCGAGCGTTTTGTGCTTTTCGAAAAGATCAACGACAATGGCTTCGGCAAAAACGAGTTCGCAGACGGCAATTCCGTTCTTGGAAATACTTTCCACTTCCAAGTGTGTGCCCGTGTTCACCTCAATGGCGTAGTCAATTTTCGTGAGTGTTCCAGGAATAATCTTTGTCCCGATTTTGACGAGGTAATCTTTGCCTAGCGAAAGCGGCTCATCATCCATCCACAAAAGCGATGCCTTGATTTTCTTGTAGCTACCGATGCTTGCATCCCTAGCGAGCACGCAACCTCTCGATACGTCAACTTCACGGTCTAGCGTAATCGTGACCGGTTCGCCAGCGTGGGCTTCTTCGACATTCTTGTTTGTGTAGAGAATGCTTTTGACGGATGCTTTCTCGTAACTCGGGAGGGATTTGATGACGTCTCCGACGCGAATCGTTCCAGATTCAATTTGTCCTTGGAATCCGCGGAATGTACGGTCGGGGCGGCTCACGCGCTGCACGGGCATGTAAAATCCCTTTTCTAGTGCAGAGCTTGATGTATCGACATTTTCAAGGTATTCAAGTAATGCAGGACCTTGATACCATGCAATGTTTTTCGATTTGATGGTAACGTTGTCGCCTTCTGTTGCCGAAAGCGGAATAACTTGTATGTTGCTCAGGGAATGAGTCTGTGCAAGTTCTGCGATTTGTACCTTGATTTTGTTGAATACATCTTCGCTGTA